>JBDNDE010000176.1:0-10116 GCA_046719305.1 Gemmataceae bacterium
GATCTTTCGCGCTTGTTGGTTAGGTCAAAAATCCGCGCGCGCCCATCGGCACTGGCGACGGCCAAGCGTTGCTTGTCAGCGCTGAAGCCGATTGCACCGAGCGCAGCGGGAGCCTCGAAGCTGGCGACTTCTTTGCCGTCGGCGAGGTTCCAGACGGTGGCCTTCTTGCCGACGCTGGCGGCAACGAGGGTGCCATCGAAGGAGACCGTGCTGGCGGCGGGGACATCAGCAAGTTGGGCGATTTGCTTTTCACGTTTGCCGGTCGGGCTAAACAGCGCGAGGCTCTTGTCCGCGCCGCTAGTGACGAGGTTGCCAGTCGGAGTAAATTGCAACGATACCACACCACCGGGATGAGCGAGGAAGGCGGCGAGGAGGTTGACATCCCGGGTACGGAACTGGCGATCGTCGCCAGCGAACTGCAAGGTGCGGTTGTCGGCAGCCCAGCGGAGTACGTTCACACTCAGCGATTCGCCATCGCCATAAGTGATTAGTACTTGCGCTGCGGTCGTATCGACGATGGCAAGGCGATGCGTGCCGGGCTTGGCTCCAGGCATCGCTATGGCTAGGCGTTTGCCATCAGAACTGTAGACGACCTGGCTTGGGGCGGCCTCTAGGGGAATGGGACGCGGTGCGGCTTCGGGGTTGGCGGCATCCCAGAGCTTGAGTTCCTGGTCCCCCACTGTGGCCAGTTGCGCTGCATCGGATCGGTACGCGAGGGCTGTGGCGTTCTTGTGCGCGGTCACCTTGGCCACTGGCTTGCCGTCGGCAGTGTTGAGCCAATGCAGTTCGCCGTTTGCTAGTAAGACGGCGACGCGATCGCCCCGGGGACTGGGTTGTGCTGCACGGACGGCCGCGGGCAAACGTGTTTGCCAACTCAGGCTCAGCGGCCGATGACGCGCGGTTTTGTCAGCGGCAGCACTCAGAACGCGTTTACCATCGGGACTGAAGGCCACGGCGACTAGGGCGGCGTCATGGGGATGGATCTCTTCTGGGCCGTCCGGGCCATCAATGCGGAGTTGGCCGTCTTCGCTGGCAAGGACTAGGCGGGTGCCATCAGGCGAAGAAGCCAAGCCGCGCACAGGGGTGGCCAGTTCCAACGGCGGCAACGCTTTGCCATCGGGGGCGAAGCGTTGCACCGTCTTGCCGACAGCGATAGCCCAGGGGGCACCGTTGGGGTGCAGCACCAGGGCCGTGGCTGGGCCAGCCAGCTTCGTAGGTGTGGCGGCACCGCCTTCGATCGGTTGCGTGAGCAATTGGCCATCTTCGCCGACACTAACGACGCTGTCGCCTTTGGTCGTGACGGCCAAGGCGGTGATGGCCCCTTTATGACCGGTAAGGGTTTGGACCTCTTTGCCCGTAGTGGGGTCGAAGGTTTTGAGCGAGCCATCGGCCAAGCCGGCGAGCAAGCGTTTGTTGTCGCCGCTGAAAGCGACGCAGCGGACGGCGGCACTCAGGCCGGTGGCTTTAGCGACGACCTTACCCGAGGCGGTTTCCCAGACGTGGAGCGATTTATCGGCGCTGCCGGCGGCGAGGCGATCCCCGCTGCGGTTGGCAGTCACGCTCAGGATGCCGAGAGTCGGCCCCGAGAACAGACGCTCGGTTTTATCACTGGTCATGTTCCAGAGACGCACCTGTTTATCCTCGCAGCCGGTGATGAAACGGGTACCATCGGCCAGCACGGCCAGACTGGTGATATTGCCCGGATGAGCCAGCGGCGCGGGCGGTGGGGTAGCGTTTAGGTTCCAGGCTTTGACGAAGCCATCGCTGCCAGCACTAAGCAGTCGCTCGCCCAGCGGTGCTAGACGCACGATGGGGCCGCTGTGTGCGACGACCTGTTGCAGCGTCTGGGCTTTGGCCCCCCACAGACGGATGGCTCCTTCGTCCCCGGCCGAAGCCAGCGTTTTGCCGTCGCTCAGCAGCGTCAGGTCGCGTACGGCAGCAGTGTGGCCGCTGAATTGCCGTTCTAGTCCACCGCTACTTTTGAGCAGGCGAATGGTCTTGTCGCTGCTGGCAGTGTAGAGTTGCTTGCCATCGGCCGACAGGAAAGCGGCGGTGACAGGTCCGCCGGTGTCGATCTTGGTTTCGGGCAAAAGAGGTAGCGTCCAGAGGCGAACGTAGCCGTCTTGGCCTGCCGTGGCCAGCTGATTGCCTGCAGCGTTCAGGGCGACGCTACGGACCGCGCCGCGATGAGCCGCCAGCCGGCCGACGAGCTTGCTTTCTTTAGCGTGCCAGATTAAGACGTGGCCCGTGGGGGTGCCGGCCGCGACGAAAGGCCCACTAGCCGAAGCACAAGTGAGATCAACGTCGGCGGCGTAAGTGGAGCGCAGTTCGCCCTTGGTCAGGGAGCCGAGCCGCACCGTTTTGCCAGCGGTAAATAGGTAGGCTGACCCATCGCTAGCAGTGTCGAGGAAGCCAACCGTTTCGTTAACGATCGAAGTCGGCGTGGGCACAGGCAGCGTCCAGGTTTTCAGGCTGCCCTCGGCGCCGGTGGTGTACAGGGCGTTGTTGCCTGGGGCAAAGGCCAGACCCGTTGTAAGGCCCGGATGTGCTGCTAGTCGGGTGAGCAGATTATTCCCCGTCGGATTGTACAGCCGCAACTCGCCGTCTTGGGCCAAGGTGGCGAGTGTCTGGCCGTTGGCGGCAAAGGCCATGTGTGTCAGCGGTTGGGGGCCGGCGTCCAGTTCGCCGCTGAGTTTAGCATCGGCTAGGTTCCACAAGCGCAGCTTGCCATCGGAGCAAGCGGCAGCTAGGCGTGTGCCATCAGGGCTGACAGCGACGAGACGCGGCTGGGCGGCGACAACGATTTCACGCAAAGCGTTGGAGGAGGGCATATCCCACACCTTGAGCGTGTTGTCGGCGCTAGCTGTGAGGAATTGATTGCCATCGGGCCGCACGGCTAGCCCGAGGATGATCTGCTTGTGGCCGTTGCTGCCTTCGGCATACGTTTTGAGCGTTTTGCCGGTAACGGCGTCCCAAATTTTGATAGAAGGATCGCCCGAAACGGTCAGCACCTGCTTGCCATCAGGCGTCAAGGCGATACCGAAGACATTTTCGCGATGTCCCTTCAGAACGAGCAACGGCCGAACGGTGTCATCGGCCTTTAGCGGGGATTGGGGACACAGGGGCAGGCTGGCGAGGGCGAGCAGGATCAGGGTGGCAGGCCAAGTGAGGTAGGGACGCGTGCGCATCGGCGGCTCCTCCGAGGTAGGTTAGAGGTTTAGTCTCGGCAGTCGCGCTTAGTTGTCAAGTGCTCTGGCCACGGCAGCGGCAGGGTGGTTAGAATCAGCCCTCATGCTTCAATCATGAGATTGTTGGTTCGTGCCGCGACGTGATCGAAGCGTTTTTTGGCATCTACAGATGAGTTCATCTAGTATCAGTGGTAATAATTCGCCTGAAACGACACCCTCCCTTACTCTTACCCGTCGTCTGGCTCATGGCGCGGGAGTGATCATCGTCAGCAGCGTGATGTTCTCCTTCATCAGCTACTGGCGTACCGCGGCCGTGGTCTTGTGCGACCTAGCCAGCACCGCCTACTACATCGGTGGGATTGTCGAGCAGGCCATCGGGCCGGCGGCTCCTTGGTTCATCCTGGCGGTGTTGCTGCTAGCGTTTGCGGTCGGCTTGGTGTACATCGAAAGCTGCTCGATGTTCGTGCGGGGCGGAGTCTACCGCGTCGTCCGCGAGGCGCTAGGTTCCACTGCCGCCAAATTTGCCGTCTCAGCGTTGATTTTCGACTACATCCTCACTGGGCCGATCAGCACCGTCTCGGCTGGTCAGTATGTCGTCGGGTTGATTCTCGATATTCTGCGGGAGTTTCACCTAGCCGAGGTGTCGGAGTTGGGCCGGGAGCGAATCCGGCGATGGGGGTCGATACTACTAGCGTGCGGTGTTACGTTCTACTTCTATCGTCAAAATGTGCGTGGCATCCACGAATCTTCGGAAAAAGCACTCAAGATTATGATGTTGGTCACGGTCATGGGGGCTATCATGATCAGCTGGTGTGCGGTCACCTTGGCACTGCGGCCCAGCGAGCAGATCAATACAGTTCCCTTGGCCCCGGATCTGAACAAGAAGGTCAACCCCGATGGCAGCCCGAAGATCGACCCCGCCACTGGGCATCAGTTTGATCCGCTGGGCTTTCTGCCGTATGTGTTGCCTGAAGCCTGGATCGAATCATTACGCAGGCCGATGAGCGTGCTGAGCGTCCTGGGCGTGGTCGGTCTGCTGATCGCCCTGGGCCATTCCATCCTTGCCATGAGCGGCTTGGAGACGTTGGCCCAAGTCTATCGCGAGGTGGAATCGCCCAAGCTGCCCAACTTCAAGAAAGCGGCTTTCATCGTTTTCAGCTTTGCGTTGATCCTCACCGGCACCATCTCGTTCATGGCCGTGATGCTCATTCCCGAAGATGTGCGGATGAAGGAATACTCGGAAAACCTGATCGGCGGGTTGGCAATGAACGTGGCCGGCCCTAAGCCGGTGCTGCTACTGCTCAATGCGTTTGTGACGCTAGTAGGCTTCCTGTTGCTCTCCGGAGCTTGCAACACGGCGATGATTGGGGCCAACGGCGTTCTGAATCGCGTTGCCGAGGATGGCATCTTGCCTGAGTGGCTGCGCAAGCCGCATCCGCGTTATGGGACCAGCTACCGAGTGTTGCAATTTGTTTTTGGGTTGCAGCTTGCCATCATTCTGCTTAGCCAGGGCGAAACGCTGATTCTGGGCGAGGCGTATGCGTTTGGCGTGGTGTGGAGTTTTGTCTTCCAGGCGTTGGCTATGGTGGTACTCCGCTTCCGGGACAAACGCCCGCGTGAATTCAAGGTGCCGCTCAACTTGCCGCTCGGCTCGGGCCGCGAGTTACCGATCGGCCTAGGGATGATCCTGCTGCTGTTGCTCTCCTGTGCTTTGCTGAACTTTTTCACCAAGGAAGTGGCGACCGTAGGCGGGCTGATTTTCAGCCTGGTGTTCTTCGTGCTGTTCACCGTCACCGAACGCATCAACGCCGGCAAGCCAAAACAAGGGCCACATCAGCATGTTGAACTGTTCAACCAGGAGACAACTCCCACCGTCTCGCCCCAAGCGTTGGAACTGAAAAAGCCCTATCGCAAACTGGTTTCGATTCGCTCGACTCAGAACCTGTACATGCTCGAAATCGCCTTGGCCGAGACAGACCCGGAAACCACTGATACGGTGGTGATGACCGCTAAAGTGCTGACGCCGGGCGATCTGGGCGAACCGAGCCTGGCTCAGATTCAGGACATCGACAGCTACGACCAGCAACTGATGACTGCCGTCGTTGATCGGGCCGAAAAAGCCGGCAAAGAAGTCCATCCGTTGATCGTTCCTACCAACAATCCCCTGCATGCCGTGTTGAAAACCGCTAAGGATCTACAGGTCAACGAACTGATTCTCGGAGCCAGCAACAAATATAGCGCCGACGAACAACTAGAGCAGTTGGCGTTTTACTGGATCAGCTTGCACGAGGGCACGCCGGCCCCGCTGACGGTCCGCATCTTGTCTCGCGAACGCGATATGTATCTGGATCTTGCCGGGGGCAATCGCATTCCCAAACTCAGCGAACGTCGCGCACGTTCCGTGGCCGAACTGCGAGCCGCGGGAGTCGGTGTCGATCGCGTCTTGCTCTTGCACGATGGCACTCAGGCTAGCAGCGACTTGTTCCAGGGCGTCTTAACGATGCTCGCCGACGAAGTCGTCCTGGGAGTCCTCGCTTCGCCGGATGAGATTTCGGCCAACGGTTCAGGGACTTTGCACAAAGACCGCCAACGTGCCGAGCAGATCGACCGCCCAGTGGTCGTCCACGAACGCGGCGACTCTGATGGTCATGTGACCGTTGAGTTGGCCCGCAAAGAACATTATGACTTAATTATCCTGCCGCTGCCTGCCGAGTCGGCCCATGATCCGCTGGGACAACTTGATGAGCGGGCGCGGTATATCGTGCAGCATGCCCATTGCCGTGTGATGTTGGTGACGACGCCGGCGATTCCGCAAGAAGTGGTGGACGATACCCCCTCGGCCCGGCCTTGATGCCTCCGCTGCCGCTGGCTAATTTCTTGGCTGCTCCTGCCCTGCCTGATCGCTTAGAAGCAGACGGGCGGCGGTCAGATCGTCCAGGGTAGCGCTGCGCCATTGCTCGATCAGTTCGGGCCGTTGTGTGAAGCGGTCGGCCAAAAGATCCTGAGCCAGCCGTAGCAGACGAGCCGGATCGCTACGCAAAGCACGACGCGGCGGGCGTTGGCGAATCGTGTGCCACAGGTCGGTTAGACCGCTGCCTGTGCGCGAACTGACGCGAACCAACGGCGGAGGCTCCCCAGCTGACAGCGACAGCGAGGCGGTGATCTGGGCGGCGACGCGGTCGGCCCCGGGCAGGTCGGCCTTGTGTAGCACGACTACGTCGGCCACTTCGAGCAGACCGGCCTTTTCCCATTGAAGATCATCGCCGGTTTCGGGCTGAAGCAGCAGGACCAAGACATCGACCAGGGCACGAACGGCGGTATCACCCTGGCCGGCCCCCACGGTTTCGAGCAGCACGACCTCGAAACCAAACGCCTCGACGACAGCGATCAAGGTATCCAGATGACTAGCCAGTGCCCCTTGACCACCGGCGGCGGCCAGGGAGCGGATGTAGACGCCCGGATCGTCGGCACGGGGCGGCATGCGGAAGCGATCGCCCAACAGAGCCCCGCCGGACAGCGGACTTTGCGGGTCGCATGCTAGCACGGCCACCGAGTGCCCTTGAGTGCGGATGGGGTCGAGCAGTTTGCCCGTCAGACTACTTTTGCCCACGCCGCCCGCGCCCGTCAGGGCCACTACACGGGCCGGCTGAGGCGGCGGTCGTAACGCACTACGAATGGCCTCGACGTGTTGGCCGCGTGAGACCAAGGTCAGCAGCCGAGCCAACGCCAAGCGGTCACCGCTGTGAAAGCGGTCCAGCAGAGCCGCGAGCATGGCTTAGACTCCCGAGCGGAGGGCAGCGGAGTCACGAAGGTAAGCGACAATCTCCTCCAAGGAGCTACCCGGGACGAAGACGCGATCAACGCCCAGTTCGTGCAGCTTGGGGATGTCCTGTTCGGGAATGATTCCTCCTACTAATACACGAACATGTGTCAATCCCGCTTCATGCAGCAATTCCATGACCCGCGGCACCAACGTGAGATGTGCCCCGGAGAGAATGCTTAGCCCCAGCCAGTCCGCGTCTTCGTCAGCCACGGTCCGCACCACAGCTTCGGGAGTTTGCCACAATCCTGCATAGATGACATGCATACCCGCATCGCGTAGAGCGCGAGCAACGACCTTGATACCGCGGTCATGGCCGTCCAGTCCGACCTTGGCCAGGACAATGCGGATGGGGGGAGAGGTGGTATTGGGGGGCATAGGGGTTGACGTGGTCATGATTGCTACTCCGCGACAGGACCATTTTATTCTACGACGCGAATCAGCCTCGACGATGCGAACAATTTCTCCGCCTGCCGTTTGCACGGCTGCCAAGCACGACCTAGAGTTGTCGTAACGCTGGAGTATCTAGCCGACGCACCCCGTCCGTGTAAAGGAGGAAGTCTATGATGTATCGTCGTCAGCCACGACACCGACGGGTGGCAGTCGCCGCAGTCGAGTTTGCCTTTCTGTTGCCGTTGATGGTCATTCTCATCCTGGGCATCTGGGAGATTGGCCGACTGATTCAGATTTCGCAACTAATCGCCAACGCCGCCCGGGAGGGCGCACGCCAGGGGGCCACAGCCAAGTACACCTACCCCGAGATTCGCCAAGCGACCTTCGAGTATCTTCGCAGCAGCGGGGTGCCACTCCATCCCACTCTGAACAACGCGGATGTGACCTTGGGCAACACCAATGTGCAGATCGAAGTGGACAACCTCGATGGCGATGAAGCCTTTGAGGCGGCGCAATTCGACCGGATCTTCGTCCGGGTGACGGTTCCTATGCGTAACTTCCAGTGGCTAACCAGCAACACCTTCATGCCGGTTGGCACGCTGATCTCGGCGGATTCGACGTTTCTAGTCATGCGGGATCTGCCTATTGTGGTGCCAACCGAAATTCCCCAACAACCCATTCAGTAAGCGGAGATGCGCTCGACCATGCTAAGACGCCAACCAACTCGCAGACGTACTGCGGCCACGGTCGTTGAGGCTGCTTTCGTGCTTTCCATCTGCTTGCTGTTTCTGTTCGGCATTTTGGAATACGGCCGATTTGTGATGACGTTGCAAGTGATGGAGAATGCGGCCCGTGAGGGAGCCCGTTTTGCGGTGGTGAATACCAACGAGGCGACCACAGCCGACGTGATCGCCCGGGTGAATCAGAAGATGGCTGGGGTTCAAAACAGCCTAACGAATTACAACGTGACGGTCACAGGCATCATTTTGCGACCCAAGCCGGGCGAAACGGCCGGGGATCTGCTGCCGGACTGGACAAATGCCTCGACGACAGATGGCATCCAGGTGGAAGTGACCGGAGCCTTTCAGCCGATCTTGCCAAGTTTTCTGCAAATGGGAGCGTTTCCCCTGCGGTCACGCTCGGTGATGTACAGCGAAGGGAACTAAAGCGAAGGCGATTCAACCACACGAGAGATCGAGGAGATCAGGCCATGCTTCGAGGAATTACACGCGGCCGCCGACGGGGGAGTATTTTGCCCCTGCTGGTGATCTCGCTGGTCGCCATGCTGGGGATGGTAGCCCTGGCCATCGACCTGGGGATGCTTGCCGTCGCTCGTACCCATTGCCAGGCTGCTGCTGATGCTGCTGCTCTGGCCGGTGCCCGAACCCTCACGGGCGACCCCGAAACCGATTTCAACCGCGGCGCGGCTCTGGGCAATGCTCGGAAGGCTGTTGCTGAAAACCAAGTGATCGGCCGACCGATTCAGAACAACCAGGTCACCATCACCATCGGTTCGTATCGCTACGACGAGGCGACAGACCGTTTCGTGATCGACCCCACGGGCCGTAACGAGGGCGACGCTTGGTCCCTGTGCCAGGCTACCGTCACCTCGTCCAATCCAGCAGCTTTTGCACGTATCTTTAACATCAACATGCTGAAT
This sequence comes from Gemmataceae bacterium, assembly GCA_046719305.1. Classification (GTDB taxonomy): domain Bacteria; phylum Planctomycetota; class Planctomycetia; order Gemmatales; family Gemmataceae; genus RGDT01. The sequence goes on from JBDNDE010000176.1 coordinate 9,062, forward strand.
GCATCGGCAACCGCCACAGCAGCGCACCGGCCGCGTGACGTGGCGGTGGTGATCGACTTCTCTGGTTCAATGCGTTTAAGCAGTTTGCTCGGGGCACCGGTCACCAACTCAACCGGATTGTCCTTGGCTGATCGCAACCGAGCCCAGATCACGGAAAACGTCTTCCCACGCTGGGGCCATTACAGCGCCGGCTCTGCCACATTGCGTGGCTCTACTCCCGGCGCGCCGTTGCTGACGGCCTCGGGTGAACAGATCGGGCCTTCCAATCTAGTCGAAGCCAACAACGAAGGCCCAGCAGTAATCGAGTCATTCTTCCAGGACAATACACCCTTCGGCTCCAGCACGCCCGCTTTTACGCGTTGGCCGGACAGTTGGCAGAACGTGCCCGATGGTCTGATGCCGCGTTATGAGAACGGCAGCAGTTCCGTGTTTGCCCAGAATGTCAACCGGGTGTTGGGCCGTAGCCGCGATGATAACAGCACGGCACGAAGCAACTCCGCCCCATTCATCGACAACCAATCGTCCAGCAGCACCACGGCCGGCTATGGTACGGCGTTTCGCGACTACACCGCCGGTCCGCGCTACTGGGGCAAGACCTTTTTCATCTGGCCGCCTGATCCACGCGGTGCGACGAGCAATACCAACGTGAGTGCTAACAACGGGGCACGCGACTGGCGGCAACGTTTCTTCATTCAGATTTACCTAGGCACTACCGACACCACTAGCACTAGCACTTCCACCACCGGTCCCACAGGTGGCAGTGGTGGAGGTAGCAGTGGCAGCGGCGGCAGTAGTGGTGGCAGTGGTGGTGGCTCGCCGCCGCCTCCGCCGCCTCCTCCACCGCTGAACATGGTGCCGTCCTTGAAGCTCAATACCACGGGGACCGGCAGTGGCGGCACGCCCGGCTCCGCACCGCCTCCGCCGATCCATCTGGAACCCGATGCCCAGAGTTACAGCCAATTTATCAGCGGCACCGGCTTGACCGTGGGCACTCGGCAGCCGCTGCGAATCAACGCCTTGATGTGGAACGGCGTGACGGATTTTTCAGGTAAGTG
>JBDNDE010000177.1:0-10115 GCA_046719305.1 Gemmataceae bacterium
CCACATCGGCCCGCAAGCCGCGCTCTTGTAGGTCATCCAACAGGGCGGCACAGGCAGTATCGAAGCTCGGGCAGACGCTTCGGCGATAATCGGCCAAGGTGCTGGCCAGCGAGCCACCATCGGCGTGACAATCCCAGGTAGTTTCATTGAAGACGGTAGCATACATGTTCACGCACACGAAAGACACATCATGTTCGACCAGTCGTCGCGCAGCGAGACAAGCCCGGCCAAAGGGTGTCGCTCCATAGCGGCGGGCGTCCTCGGTCCCCAAGTCTAGCCGTGGCGGCACCCAGGCTTCGTGATCTGCCCCCAAAGGACCGGCGGTTTGCCCGTGACCAACGCTCACCCCGTGCGGGCCGAGCGGCTCGGGCAGGATCGCCCAGCGCTTGCCCCGGGCGGCCGCCCATTGCGCCCCAACATGCGCTGCCTCGCCTTGGTCGTCGCCCAGCCGACCGGTCTGCAGCAGTTGTTGGCCGACTTCGTGAACGGGGGGGCCATCGTGATAGACGCTGCGCACCAGAGCAAAGCGGTGGGCGAGGCAAGCCAGACGTGGCAAGGTTTCGCTCAAATGGAGGACAGGCACTGTGGTAGCAATAGAAGCAAACGGGCCGCGGATACTGCTGGGGGCGTTGGGTTTGGGATCAAACGTATCGACATGACTGGGGCCACCGGTCAGCCACAGCAGGATCACTCGCTGGGCCGAGCCAGGGGTCACCCGTCCTCCCGACGCCAACGCCAGAGTAGCGGCTGCCGAGCTTGCAAGGAATCCGCGTCGCGTAGCTGAGAGTAAAGACGGCATCGCTGGCTCCCCCAAAGTTCGAAGATTTTCTTTGTTTACTCTACGCCGCCGTGACGCTTGCGGCTACGAAGGCTACGAATAAGGGAGAGGAGTTTGCTACCCACCAGGCAGAGGTTGATTCATCAAAAAAGGAGCAGGCTATGTGGATGGCCTTGTTGTTCGTCTGGATACCAGGAACCGAGGGCGATTCACCGCGTTTTCGTGGCCCCAGCGGTACGGGGTTGTTTCCTCCCGGTTTTCCTACCCAATGGGCCGCGGAGAAAAATCTGTTCTGGAAGACCCCTCTGCCTGGCGGGGGGTGGTCCGCCCCCATCGTCGTCGGCGACAAACTCTTCATCACCACCGCGGTGAGCGGCGGCGACGACAAGCCAAAGAATTTTGTCGAGGGGGTCAAAGACATTCGCTCGATGGTGCCCATGATGGCTCGCAAGCCCGACCGGGCCTATCGCTTTGAACTACACTGCTTGGATCGCACCACGGGCAAGCCACTCTGGAAGGCCCAGGCCGCCGAGGCCAAGCCGCCGCACCCCTGCCACCCCTCGAACACCTTCGCCACCGAAACCCCCGCTAGCGACGGCCAGCGTGTCTATGTCGTGTTTCACAGCATTGGCCTACTGGCTGCCTTCGACCTGGAGGGCAAGAAGCTGTGGAGCGTCGAGACGGGAGCGTTCAAAATGACGGCCGGGTTCGGCACCGGCAGTTCGCTGGCCGTGGGCGAGGGGCTGGTGTTCGTGCAGAACGACAACGAGGAAAAATCGTTCGTCGCGGCCTTTGATGCGACCACGGGCAAGGAAGTGTGGCGCGATAAGCGCACGGGCAAGAGCGCCTGGGCGTCGCCGTTGTTGTGGAAGAACAAGGTCCGCACCGAACTAGTGACCTGTGGCGGCGGCAGCGTGACCAGTTACGAACCCAGCACCGGCAAGGTACTCTGGAGCCTTGGCAAGGTCGCCTCGTTCACCTCGTCTCCCGCCGCCGACGACGAACGCATCTATTTCGGTTACAGCAACCCCACGACGGTCGGCTCGTTGTACGCCATCAAAGCCGGTGCCGAGGGCGACATCACCCCGAACGACGAATCGGAGCCGACCGCCGGGATTGCCTGGATTCGCAAGGGGGCAGCCCCAGGGATGCCCTCGCCCGTCTCGGTGGGGGGGTACATCTACGTGATGGGGAGTACCGGCTTGGGCTGTTACGACGCCAAGACCGGTGAGCCGCAGTACAAACAACGCCTCCCGCGTATCCGTACCGTGGTCGCCTCGCTGTGGGCGGCCGGTGATAAGCTGTTCATTCTGGACGAGGCCGGAACGACCTACGTGATCAAAGTGGGGCCGAAGTACGAACTGCTGGGCACCAACACAATCGAGGACACCTTCTGGTCCACCCCCGCCGTTGCCGGCAAGGAGTTATACCTCCGCGGGGTAAACGCATTGTATTGTATTCGATGAGTTCAACACGGATAGGCCACGGATCAACACCTGGGAGAATCGCTTGTCTGTTCGTTTCTCCCGGTTTTTTCATCCCCTCCTTATCTGTTTCCTATCCGTGTTGAAATACTCTACTTAAAGACCGAGGCTGGCGAGCCATTCCAGAAATTCGGGGGCGTGGCCGCTGCCGCCTTCCTTGAGCGACTGCAAGAACTTCTTCTCGCGGTCGTCGATCTTGCCGTCGGACATCAGCAGGTTCTTCAACCACTTCGTCTCCTCCGCGTCGATGTGCCCGTCTTTGAGGATAACTGGCTTGATAGCGGCGAAGACCAGGTCGTCGAACTCGCCGACGACAGACTCTGCGGCACGACGCAGTTCGATGAGGAATTCAAATTCGCTCTTGTCGAGCTTGCCATCGGCCAGCAGCGCTTCCTTGATGATGCGGGTTTCCTTGGTGTCGATGCGGCCATCGGCCAGGGCCAACTTCTTCGCCAAACGTCGCCAATCTGCCATGAGAAAGTTCTCCGAGAAAAAAACCGGGGCACCCAACCGAGTGCTTGTCCCCTGTACTTCGTAAGAGGACAGCGAATCTTGCGTCCATCGTTGAAAATTTTTTCGCGACCGTTAGGTGGTTGGTCGGAGACTAAGAACAAAGAAATATGCTCTTGACCCTCAAGATTTTGTTCTTTATCCTCCCGAAGCCCTTCACCTAGGGAGTAACATCATGAGCCAGTTCAAGTTCGCTGTCTGTCTGTCTGTCTGTCGTCTCGGTAGCTGATGCACAAATCTTCCAATTCGCACCAGGCTCCCCATCCACAACACCCGCTCCGAATCGCAGTGTGTCTTCGACCGTAGACTGGGTGATCCCGCCAGGATCAACCATCTCCAAGGTCGAGATCGAAGTGTGAGATAGTGTGACCTTCCCAGGCGGTCTTCGTCGCGAAAATTTTGTGGCTGGCGCGATTAACCAAGCCCCACCTGTCATTCCTCTCGTCTCTTCGATGAAGTTCTTCACTGGCCTTGCCGTAGGCGGGACGTACTGTGTAAGAGCGTGCCTCACCTATACGAATGATATGAATAGCTTTATAGTCCTGTTGTAATCTGCAGATTTTAATCTCTAGCCACGGAAGGGTTCAAAAATGCGGTATCGTCACGGATTCACGCTTGTTGAGCTACTGGTCGTGCTGGCGATCATCGCGGTGTTGCTCGGCCTGTTGCTGCCCGCGATCCAGAAGGTCCGAGCGGCCGCCGTCCGCATGGAGGGCAGCAACCAGATGAAACAGATCCTGCTGGCGCTGCACAACTACGCGTCTGCTCGCGATGGGCGACTGCCGACCATGGGACTTACGGCAGCCGATCCGGAGAGCTCGAATCCGTTGGGCGATATTCTTGAGTACATCGAGAGTGGCTATTTCGTTACGGTTGACCACGTCTCGCCGACAGGAGCGCCTACGGGGCAAAAGCTGCTCGTACGCGTGCGCTTGTATGAGAGTCCGGCGGATGTGAGTTTCTCGTTTTCGTACCCCGCCCTCAGTGATGCCGACCGGGGTAACTGTAGCTACGCGGTGAACATGGAAGTCTTCGCCGCGTCGCCCCATCTCGACCGCACCTTCCGCGACGGCACCGCACATACGATCGTGCTGGGCGAGCACTACGCCCGCTGCTCGATACAGTATGTCTTTGATTTCAACGTTGTCGGCACAACACAACCGGGACGTATCGGTGGAATACACGCCTCGCGCCGTCGCCCCACTTTTTCCGATCGGGTGCTGGGCGATGTGCATCCCGTTCGCCGGGGCGACGAGACCATTGGATCGGTGCCCGGTGCCCCATTTCAAGTACGGCCACGTTTCGGTGAGTGCGATCCCTACCGGTTGCAGGGCTTGCACTCCGGCGGCATGCTCGCGGGCTTCATGGACGGTAGCGTCCGCTGGACGGCCGAGTCCATTCGTCCGCAGGTCTTCTGGTCGGCCGTCACCCCGGCGGGTGGCGAGGCTGAATCTACCTGGTGAACCAAATCAAAACTCGCTCTTCGCCGCCTCGCGACCATGGAGGCGGCACAGGTCCGCTGAGGAGAGGTCGCGGCCGATGTACGGCGTGAGGTCGGTTTCGGTGCGGCCTGCCTCGTAATCGGCCTGGTAACGGCGGATGGTGGCGATCGGGCAACCGGTGAGGTCGCGGATTGCCTCGAGCGTCAGGCCGTCGCGCAGGCCCGCCAGCACCATCAGTACTTTGCCCTTGGCCGTCTGGCGTGGTTCGCTCAGATAGCGATAGCGTCGCAACAGATAGCGGTCGCGTTCGTCGCCCGTCGTGGCGCGTTTGAGCGTTAGCCCCACCCGAGCCGTTTGTAGAACCGCATGCTTCTGTGTCGCGGGTAGCGATTGCAAACGAAGCAACCCCTCCACATCCCACACGGATCGCTCGGCGATCGCTCGGTCCAGGTCGGCAATGGTCGCCGCCCCGGTGGTCGCTAGCAGGGTATCGACCAGCAGCGAGGGGCCATCGACGATATTGCCGTTGGGCGTTTCCATGCCGCGAAACAGCACGCCACCGTAGGCCGTGCCATCGCCGAAGGTCAGATCGACCCCCTTGAAGCTGCCGCTCCGGTACACCCCTTTGGTGCGGTGGAAATACCACCGGCCATTCTCCCGTTGCAGGGGGTCGCAGTGGGCAAATGGATCGGCATGTCCCGGCCCGTGGTAGTAAATCTCGACCTCGATCAGCCGATGCGGCCGACCATTGACCATGAGCCGACAGCCATTGAGGAGGTAGGCGGCCAGGCGATCGAACCAGGTCTGCCAGGCGTTGTCGGCCTGGGGACGATTGAGAAGCGTACACCACTCCGCAGGAATGGCCATCAAGTCCCCTTGGGTGCCATGTCATAAAGGCGCAGGAAGCCCGTCTCGAAGGGAACGACGAAGCGTCGGCCGTCGGGATGCAGGCTGAGGTCGCGGGCATTGCTGGCCAGTTTCAACGCGAAGACCGAGGAGGATTCGTCGGGTTTCCAGGCGTAAAGCATGCCACCGTTGCCACCCGCCACCCCGAGGATACGCCCATTAGGGCCAAAGGCCACCCCCCAGGCGGTCCCCTGAAACGCCTCCTTGGGCCGCAGCAGCGTTTTGGTCTTGCCGCTGACCCAATCCAACAGCACGATGAGCGGATTGCCCACGCCAGCAAAAGCATTCGTGACGTTGGTGATGCCGGCACAAGCCAGCAGATTGCCATCGGGCGAAAATGCCATGCTGCGGATGCCTCCGATGTCGGCACGGAACCCTTGATCATACTTATGCAGCGCGCTGGCATCGAGCGTGCGAACGATGGCTCCGTTGTTCCAATCCCACTCTCGTAACACCCCCCGCAGATCAGCCGAAACGAGTGCCTTGCCGTCAGGATGAAAGGCGACGTTGTAGACGTGACAATCGTGCCCCTCTAAGGTACGCAACAGCTTGAGGTCCGGTAGCGACCACAGCCGCACTGCGCGATCATTGCCGCACGAGGCCAGCGTTTTAGCGTCGGGATGCATGGCCAGAGCACGAAGCCAACCGCGATGGGCCTGAACCTCCGCCTGGATGGTCGGCTTGGCCTCCCGATAGTTCCAGGCCAGCAAACGACCGGTCCAATCGCCGCTGTAGAGCGTGTTGCCTGCGAAGGCCAACGCTCGCACCCAGCTTTTATGGCCGCTGAGCGTGTCAGGCTGTGAGGCACCGATCTTCCAACGGACGAGGGTATTGTCCTGAGCGCTAGCCAGGACGTAGGCACCGCTGGGATCGCAGCGCGCCCCAATAAGCGGGGCAGCAGCCTTGATGGCCGCGATTTCACGCGTCTGTTCGACGCGCACGCTCATTGGCGGAGCGCTCATGCCAAGACCTCCTTAATCGGGGCGGCCTTGGGGTCAGCGATGGGAATCGGTCGTTTGTCGATGTACCAATTCTTCTTGCCATCCAAGCCTAAGGCTTTCAAGTAGGTGTGGAACAGATGCCCACCGTTAACCATCCCCTCGGTCACGGCGGTGCCGTTGGCGTTGGTCTTGCCGAAGACCGCGCCGCCCTGGATGCCACAGCCGCCCAACGCGATGCTCCAGGCTTTGGACCAGTGATCGCGGCCATAGTTGCGGTTGATCTTGGGGGTGCGGCCGAACTCGCTCATGACGATGACCAGGGTGCTTTCGAGCAGGCCGCGGTCGTGTAGGTCGTCCAGAAGCGTCGCGAAGGGACGGTCAAATTCGCCGAGCTGTTCAATGTGAAAATCAAAATTTTCGTGATGGCTGTCGTAGTTCGAGTGAGTCACCTTGACAAAGGTCGCCCCGCCTTCCAGTAGCCGCCGCGCCATCAGGCAGTGTCGGCCAAAGTCATGCAAGCCGTAGCGTTCGCGGATGGCCATCGGCTCGGTGGAGGAATCAAAAAGCGAACGTTTTTTCATCAGACCGGCCGCTTGATCGTAGGTTGCGGTGTAGGCCTCGGTCTGAGCCGTACGCCGACGCTGCAGGAAGCGGTCGCTGGCCTTCTGACGCACCTCATGACGCAATCGGTCGGCCTCAACACTGAGGTTGGCTGGTCGGTCGATATTCAGCGGAGCTTTGCCGTCGTCTAGAGCGACCGGCGCAAACCGCGCGCCCAGAAACGCTGCATCGGCGACGTTGATGTCTCCCGTGCCACGCGGGGATATATGGATATAGCCAGGCAGTGGGTTGCTTTCGTCGTTTAACAGCTTCGCGCACACGCTGCCTAAATGCGGGTAGGTGATGCCCGGCTCGCTGCGTCGGCCGGTGTGCATGATTATCGAGGCTTTGCCATGTGAATCTTCTTCGGTATTGATGCTGCGGATCAGTGCCAGCCGGTGCATCTGCTTGGCCGTGTAAGGCAGCAATTCGCACAGATGGATGCCAGGTACCGAGGTGGAAATGGTCTGGAACGGACCACCGGTATCGGTGCCCGGTTTGGGATCCCAAGTCTCCAGTTGACTCACACCGCCGGACAACCAGATGACCAAGACGCGTTTCTGCTGCGAGGCGAGTTGAGCGGCCGTCTCGGGGCGGGCGAAGTTGGCTAGGCCAAAGAAGCCCGCGCCCAGCCCTGCAGTACCCGCAAGGAAATTCCGCCGTGATACCAAATGCTCGGAACGATTACACCACATGGCAGGCTCCTAAGAAAGGCAAGGTTGGTGGAGTGGTTCAGTGGTCGGGAGTTTTCCTTCTTCCTTAATGCGTGGCTTAGTGGTTGAAGCGAAACTCGGTGCTGGCCAACAACCCCCAGACGATCTCGGACAACCCCTCAGGCTGACGCTTCAGAGCCTCGGCTAGGTCGCGGCGTTCGTCTGCCTCGGGCAGACGTGCCAGCACGCTGAGATACAATTCATCGGCCAGGGCATCGCCCTTCAATTTGCTCAGGCGGTCCATCAGATTGCCGGCGCGAGGAGCAAGCCAAGCTCTCACTGTGGGGCCGTTGGCCAGGAACAACGCCTGATCGGCGCGAGCCTCAAAGCTAGCAGCGGTGCCGGGGGGATTGGCAAAGACTCGGATAACGCCTACGAGTTGCTGAGCAACGCGGTTGTAAAGTTCCGCCTCGTTGGCTTTCTCCTTCAATGCCAAGCGGTGCATCTCGATCAAGCCGGTGGCCTCGGCCAGGCTCCAGGCCATCTGTTCCGGCGAGAGCGCCTTGAGCGGGGCCGTCGCTAAAAACGGAGCCTGGCCCGGCTCGCCGGTGATTTTCGGGATACTGGAACGCTGGTAGGCCCGCGTGCGTGCTATCTCTCGCAGCGTCTCTCGAATGTTCATCCTGTTGCGCAATAGCTCGTCACTGATGGCCGTGTGAAGCTCCGGCAAGGCAGCGAGGTTGTCGCTGTGGTCCATGTCGAGCGGTTCGATCAGTCCCTGGCCGAAGAGCAACGCCCATAGACGGTTGGCTAGATTGCGACGGAACGGTTCGTAGTCGACGCGGGCAATCTGGCCGGCCAGTTGCGCTCGACGGCTGTAACGCGGTACAGCAGCGATGCCGGCGGCAGGGGCAGTGATGTAGAGATTTTTGGGATCAGCCTTGGGGTCGTCGAGCGGTTTGCCGCCAGGCACCCGCGGTGCAGTGGTCCGGGTTATCTTCTTCGGATCGAACACCGATTGGAAGCTAACCTCGCCGTCCGCCTTTTCCGAAAGCATCGGCCGTTTGGTCTTCTTATCGACCACTAGGCTGGTGCGGTGAACAAAGGCAAACAATCCGAAATAGTCCGCTTGTTTGTAATCCTCCACTAGCGGGTGGTCATGACACTGGGCACACTGAAGATTGGTGCCCAGAAACAGCCGACTTACGTCACGGGTAACGAGGTTGGGTTCGGCCCCGCGTTCCAGGAAGAACTTGACCCGATGGCGGGCTTTGGCATCGCGATCGTCGCCGCTGAGAATCTCACGGGCAATCTCATCCCACGGACGATTGGCCCGGAACGCCTCGAACAAAAACGCCTGCCAGTCCGCCTTGGGCACATGGGTATCAGCCAGCCGCTCCATGAGAGTGACATCGAACTGATGCATTAAATGACGGGCATGCTCGGGGCTGGCCAGCAGGGCGTCAATCAAGTCAGAGCGTTTGTTGGCGCCCTTGTTGGCCATGAACGCCCGTGTTTGGGCGGCTGTCGGCAAGCGGCCGGTAAGATCGAGATACACTCGGCGGCAAAATTCAGCGTCATCTGCCGGGCCGGCATCGTGCTTGGCGAAATCTGGTTGGGCTTCAATAAGGGCATCGATTTGGGCCGCTAGCGACTGCGGTGTTGTAGCAGAAGCAGGAGCGGCAGCGAAGCAGAGGAGTAGGCCAAAGCAGGCAAGCATGGATGCGCCCTCGGGAGGGTAGAAGGCGGGATGATCCGGTGAGAATATATTAAGGTTAAGGCTTGGCTATGCTCGGGTCAAGAAAGAAAGTTGGAACAGCCCGCGATTTTTCCAGCTTCGATCCCTTAGGCCCCACACCACACGTCGACGAATTGTTCAAGGTGGACGGCTATTGGTCACTATGTCCGCCGATGAGGCAACGATTCATCGAGTGCGGCAGGGGAGGGGAGGGGTATTTATGATTATAGAAACATAAATAACAATTCTACAAAAATATCAATAGATGAAAACTACATAAATGGTAAACCGTCGCCTTGTAATCAACGATTCGCTGAAGCTCTTTTTGTTGGGCTACCGCTCGCCGCATTCCGACGACAGTCCGAATTCAAACGACCGTCTGAGCCTTTGTCCGCCTCGGGGCTTGCCTCAAGCAGTTGGCACGCTTAGGTTAAGAGAATGGCTTTGTTCGGGAGTCCCCATCATGAGTGAATCCGCCGACATCCCTGCCTCGTTTTTTGATACCGTCTACGAAGGGGCACCGATGTGGGAGATTGGCCGTCCCCAGGAGGACATTATCCGACTATGTGCGCGGGGCGGCTTCAACGGGGAAGTCCTCGATCTAAGCTGTGGTACGGGCCATAATGCCATCTACCTAGCCTCGAAGGGGTTACGGGTTCACGGGGTTGACCGCGCGCCGGCAGCGATCGAGCGGGCACGTGCTAACGCTGCCCAAGTCGGCAGCACAGCGACCTTTGAAGTGCAAGATGTACTAGCCTGGGAAAATCCGAGCAAAAAATACGACACGTTATTGGATAGTACTCTGTTCCATTTCTTGTCTGATAGACAGCGGGAGTTGTATGTCCAGGCGTTGGCCAAGCTGGTGAAGCTCCGCGGTATTCTGCATATCCTCTGCTTTAGCGACCAAGAGCCAGGTACCGAAGGGCCAAGACGCATTGGTGAACGCGAACTCATTGATTTGCTAAACATGAGAGGCTGGCTGGTCGAAGAAATTGCCGAAGCTCGTTACGAGACAACGCAACACCCCGATGGGGCCCGAGCCTGGCTGGCTACCTTCGTCCGC
>JBDNDE010000178.1:0-10040 GCA_046719305.1 Gemmataceae bacterium
GCCACCGAATGTACGCTTCCCACATCGGCCATTCGGAGTTCGATTCGCCGCGTGTCACGGGGATATCAATGATAACATCTTCCAATTTACGAATCTGCCAACCACCGATGCGTAGGAAATCCGTCGGATCACGCGGTTCGTTGTCCGAGGGCACCACCACGCTGGAACCATCGGCAAACTCCAGGCGCACGGCCAGGAACGGAGCACGGCGTGCGAGGGGCGGCGTGAACATCACCCAGCGTTGTTCGGTGCCGGTGGTCTGAGCGTAACGATGGGTCAGTTCGTCGAGGAAGCGGTAAGCCGGGCGAACGTTGAAGCGGGCATCATGTTGTTCGGGCGTGGGCGGGTCATCTTGCCAGAGTTTTTGCTCTACTAGCCACTTCTTCATGGGATCATCCCACAAATCCAGCGGATTGCGGATGATTAGAAACAACAGATGCCACGTCACGATCACAAAGATCGTCACTGCCTTGAGCGCTCGCCCAGCACGTTGGAACCATTCACCTGCCACCGCACAACTCCCCTAGGAGAACAAATCTCTAGGGTTGTATCGCTGACGCGGGCGACGACTAGTCATCCGCCAATATTCCGCGGCAGCTGCCAGTGTACCTTGTAGATGGCTAGGTAGCCCGGTTGGCGTTTACGGTTCTGGGCGATCCGCACAACCTCCTGGCCCTGCTTGGCCAGTCTCTCGGCATGTTGCACCAGGTGGTACAAATGGGGATGCTTGTTCTCGGAGTGTTCCAGTACCACATAGGCGGTCACCGGATCCGAAGCGGGCACCTGGGGATCCTGTTCGTTGATGAACACTCGTCCGGAGTAAAAGTACACGTGAGCATAGGGGTCCAATAGCCGATCCCCTGGCAGACTGTGGGCCGCCAGCCACTCACCAGCTTGCCGATACGCCAGCCGCTCCGGGTGCATTGGCCGGGTAGTACGATATCCCGCCAGCAGGCCGATCCCCAGAAAGACGACCAGAAAGACTCCTTCGCTGCTTCTCAGACGGCTTGAGACGGCTATCAGGCCGACCACAACCCAGTAAACGCCGATGAGCAAGATCAACGTCAGGTGCCGATCGCTGAGATAGCCGTTGGCCTGAGCGACGCGATAAGCCAAGGCCAGCATGAGGATCGCTAGCAGTGGGTGCAAAGCCAATGCCGGATCTCGTCTGACCTCTTGGCGATGCTGCCAAAGTCCCAGCAGGACCAAGACCCACAAACCGTGGAAAAAGGTGCGGTCGAAAATACTCACCAAAGTGAAGGCGGCCCAGCCCCAGCGTCGGGACGGATCGTTGCCTTTGCCCCAGTCGATTTCCCAAGCCGCTAGGGGCGTTGGCTGCACCCGCATGGCCCGGCCCGGCTCCTCGCGTTTCCATTTGTCGGGGTCCACGAAATACGCTGCCGAGGGCTTGACCGTCAGCCCGCCGATGGTCACCATGTAAGGCCCCGCCACTATCAGCAACCCAACCATCACAGCGGCCGGGGCACGCCAGGTGCGGACATACAGAAACGCCAGCAGGGCCGTGAGTGCCGCCAACAGCAACCCTTCGGGCCGCGTCAGATAAGCCAGCCCGGCCAAGGCTCCACTCAGAGCCAACAGGCCAACGCAGGGTTTGCCCGCGACAGCTTGACGTAATCCACGAGAGGCCGCCAACAAGCACAGGCTGGCAAACAGGTAAAGCAACGGCTCCGAGAGGCCATCTCCTAGCAGCCGTCCCGACGCCGGCAACAACTGAAACAGCAGCGATCCAAAGAAGCCGACCGCCACGCTGAATAGTTCGCGGCCCAGGTAAAACAGAGCCACGGCGACCAACACGCTTACGACCACGTTGACCGCCAGGCAGCTGCGTTCCATCGCCCGCGGCAGATCTGTAGGTGTCAGTGGCCGAAATAGCTTCGACGCTGCCCAGATTGCCATCGGATAGAGCGGATGATGGGGATGGCTTCGCAACGTTTCAACCAACCGACGTTGCTCCAGATGCCAGGCGAACCGAATAAAGCCGATACTATCGCGAGTAGTGACGCTGGTCTGAGCTAACTGAGCGGCTCGTAGCCCTAGCGTCACTCCGATCAACACCATCAGCAGAATCGCTGGTCGAGGTTCTAGCCAGGTAAACAACCGGGCGAGTGATGGGGCGGCAACTTCCGTGTTCATGAAACCCATCCGTGGCCTTCGGTGGTAACTCTTCTAGGCCAGAGCGTAGTTTGTCGTCGATGGTGAAATCAAGCCGAAGGAAAAATTCCTCCCTACAATCTGAACAGGGCTGAACCAAAATTCGTATAGGATGATAAGCACGTGAGTGCCGGCGATTCCCTGGCCTCGTACAGCGATGAGGAACTGATGCTCCGATTGCGTCAGGGTCAGATGGAAGTATTTGGTACCCTGGTACGGCGCTACGAGCGAGAGTTGTACGGCTATTTGCGGCGTTATTTGGGCGATGAGAGCCTAGCAGAGGATGTGTTTCAAAACACCTTCTTGCAAGTGCATCTCAAATGCAAACAGTACGAACTAGGCCGGCCGGTGCGGCCCTGGTTGTACACGATTGCCACCCATCAGGCGATTGATGCTTTGCGACGAAACCAACGCCATCAGACCCTTCGTCTGGAAGAGCCTAACACCCCACAGGCGGATGGCGAGGCCGCGGAACTGCTGCAACTGATCGAGTGCCGCCACGGCGGACCGCTGGAAACCGTCGCGGCAAGCGAACGCCGTGAGCAAATCCGGGCCACTGTGGAGGCGCTGCCGGAACTCTTGCGTCAAGTGCTCATCCTGGCTTACTATCAGGGCATGAAGTACCGCGAAATCGCCGAAATCCTCGACATCCCGGTAGGTACCGTAAAATCGCGTCTGCATGCCGCCCTGGCCAAATTACAAGAATCCTGGGCTGCCTTGCCTTCCCTCAACCAAGTTCCTTGATGTGCCATGGACGAATTACTGGTCGGCTACCTCTTGGAAACCCTGGAACCCGAACAGCGCGACCTGGTCGAGCAACACCTCAGCCACGACTCAGCCTGGCAACATCGCTTGCGTCAACTAGCGAACGCCTTAGCCCCTCTGGGCGAAGACGCCTCGGTCGAACCGCCGCCCGGTTTGGCTTTGGCCACACTGGCACGCATTGCCGAACACCACTGTGCCCAGAGGGCTAACAACGCTCGGCCGCGTTGCCCCGTACCGCGTGAAACGGCAATCGGCCGACCCTACTCCGGCTGGCGACAAATTGATGTGCTGGCAGCGGCTTGCGTCGCCTTGGTCTGCCTGACTCTGTTGACCCCGATGCTGGCTGGATTGTGGAAAAAGAACGATCGGCTGGCCTGTTCCAACAATCTGCGCAAGCTCTGGCAAGCGTTGGCCACCTATGCCGATTTCCACGAAGGCAATTTCCCCCGAGTCGAGGAAAGCGGCCCGTTGGCTTTCGCTGGGGTGTACGTACCCCGGTTGGGGGAGATGGGGCTGCTGCAAAATATCAGCATCCATTGCCCCGCTCGCGGCGATAAACCGGCCGCGTCCTTACGTGTCCGCGACGTGGAGCAACTGTATCATCAATCTCCTGATCGCTACGCGCTAGCCGTTCAAACCCTGGGCGGTCACTACGCCTACAGCCTGGGCTACGATGACGGCCATGGCTTGCATCATCTTCGCCGGGATGTGGGCGATGGAGTGCCTATCCTGGCCGATCGGGTTGTGGGTGGAACAAACCCACTGCCCCTAGACCGAGTGGCCAATAGCGACAATCACGACGGTCAAGGGCAAAACATTTTGTTCATCGGTGGAAATGTCCGCTGGGCGACACATCCCCAAGTCGGGGTAGCGGGCGACCATATCTACCTCAACCAACAGTTGCGACAAGAAGCTGGTTTGTGCCGGACCGATAGCGTGCTGGGAGCCAGTGCGGTTCGCCCCTACGCGAACGAGCCATAGCTCGGACGGAGGGCCTTGGCCCCATCAAGAGCGGCTCCCTCATCCGGGTTGGCTCAATAGTCGTCCTCGCGACACAGCCGACGCCGACGATCCTCTGCCTGGTCGTCTTCGGAAGTTTCGTCTTCGTCGTCCTCACGCGACTGGCCGCGTGCTTCGAAGGGATCGAAAATCTTCGTCGGCTCCGCTTGCTTGGCAAATGCCTGAGAAGCCAGCGGTAAGACGATGCCTCCGGCTGTAAAGCAGACGAAGCCAACTAGCAGAGCCACCCACCAAGTCCGCTGGCACATCAACCCAGCCCGCACCGAAGACAGCACCACCTGATGGCGTTCGACCACACGTTCGTGATGCCTGTCGTCGTATAAGTCGTTACCGATCAGACGCGGATAATTCACGATCATCTCGATTTGCAAATCGAGCGTTTTGCCCACCAGCCGTGGATCCTCCGGGATGGCGATATAGGCGTATAACGTCGGTGAACTAGTCTTGCTGCCTCGCCGGTTGATGGTGATCGTCTGACCCCAACCGTCTTGCCGCGTGCGGCCCTGCACCGGCTTAAACTCACCATCCAGACCCAACTCTTTCGTATTGAGCAACATCACGTTCACGTGCCCACGCCAATGACCATTGACGCAGATGATCTGCTTATCGAAATAGACATACCCCTCGTCGCCTGGCCCGAGTACTTGCGGATACCAACCGGCGTTCCCTCTGCCCCCGATTGCCCACAGAATCAGCGCCGGCGTGAAAAAGGCTAGGATCGCCAAGAACAATAAACCATAACCAACGTAGTGGCCCATGTTGATGCCCGAGCCAACAGGGTCGCCGCCGTTGTCTCGGATGCCCTGGGGTACCCACAAGTCGCCGTCGGCTTCGCGGCGTTGGGCTAGTTCGAGATTGGCGGCGGTGTTCGCATTGAGATTGATCAAGTCGATGAGCAGGTTGCCCAGCAAGGTGACGCCAGCCAGGATGCCCAGAACCCACGCGGCTGTGGTGCTGGTCAGCACATCGTAACAGGTCAGCAGAACGACCAACGCCAGCACCGACAAGCTGCACCACAGTACGAGCCAATGACGACTAGAGCGTTGGTTGGCAATCATGTCAGGCTGATAGGAGCCACATCCGGGACAGGGTTGCAGTTCGACTTCGTGTTCCAGGCTACGCAGGACGGAATTGTGGGCGTTGGTAGTGGCGGCATCGGGGGTATTTCCGGTACCTTTTACGGTGCGTTTGAACAGATAACGATACCGCGTACCACAATGAACACAAGTATGTTCTTTCCAGACGTTGACCTCGATAGTCGAGATGTACGTGGTACTCATACCAACGGCTCCTTGGTGAGGCCAGGTTATCCGAACGCATGTCAACGTCAACTGGTTCCAATTAGTATCGACATCCCACAAGGGGTCGTCAATGTGGCTTAGGGGCGCGGTATGCGATTGATGGTCTAGCCTACCGTTGCGCCCACTGCGGTTGTCTTCCTGCAGGCTCGGCCGGCTTGGAATCCGCTGGCCCTGCTCCAGGCATTGGACTATGGTAGCGTAGGAGTCCTAACCCGGAAGGAATCTTATGCCTCGTCAACTTTCCACCGCCTCGTGGGTCTGCATCCTACTTGGAGCCAGTCTCGCTGCGGGCCTGTGGGCCTACTATCGCTTCCACAGCGTAAGCTCGCCGCCCGAGTTACCCAAGGTAGCCTTCGCCGGCCCAAGCAGCGACCTGCCCACTCTCGCAGTGGTGCCCACTCTCGATACGCCGCTTCCACCTGGCAAAACCGTGCTGTGGTGTTCCGCGTTCGCCCTAGCCTGGCGTAGCCTGTGCAACGAGGTGGCCCGAGAGCCGATCCGGCTGGAAAACGCCCAGGATCTTGCCGACCGCCTCAATGCCTCCGACCATGCTGACACCGACTTGGCTAACGGTGACGTCCTCGCTATGGCCGGTCTAGCTCGGCAGGCATTCGAGAGCCGACTGCAACGCCGCTATCGCCAACTGTTTGCCGATCGACCACTGCCTACTCTGAATCTGGCGGCCAACGAAGTAGCTGCCTTTGCGGCGATCAAGGTGCAGCAGCAGTTTCAACAGAGATTCTTCGCAAACAACAACCCCATGAAGTTCCGCGATGTGGCTGGCCAAGTATATCCCGTGCGATCCTTCGGGATATTCGATCACGAGCAAAATGAAGGCCCGCCCCGCCAACGGTTGGGTGTTGAATACCTCTCCAGCGAGGAGCAACGCCCCGACGAGTGGATCGTCGATCTGGACCGCGACTCCCAACCCTATCAAGTGTTGATCGCCCGGCTGCCTCCCCAAGCCACGTTCGCCCAGACGTGGGCCGACCTCGACGCCAAACGAGCTGCCTACTCCACCCAGCAACGGCCCGCGTTGCGATTGGAAAAACTGGCTATACCCAGCGTGTCGTTTCGCTTACAGCACCGATTCACCGAACTAGAGGGCAAGGAGAAGCGGTTCTTGAATCCCCGTTTGGCGGGCCTGCATCTGGGCCTAGCTGCTCAGAGTGTCGAGTTCTGCCTGGATCGTCACGACACACCACAGAGTTCCGAGGCTACCCTAGACATCAAACCTAGCGGCCTAGTTCTGCTAGCCGAGCACCCTTTCTTAGTCGTGATGAAAAAACGCACTGCACCTCGGCCGTTTCTGATGCTGTGGCTGGCGACAGCCGATTTCCTGGAGAAGATGGACGGACACTGAGCCGACCCAGGCATGCGTAGTGCCCAAGCTTGCGGACAGCTATCCATTTATGTAAAAATTGTAAAAATTGCTGACACGCTGCAGACATCCCAACTGCCGCACCGCTGGGCTACGTTCGGAATCAACGCTTCAATCCACTGTCTGCGAAACCAGGGCCAGGAAACGGCTTTTGTGGGTGAACGCACAGGGGACGGCTTCGTAGACTAAGTTTTTCTCCAGGCTCTCACCCGCGAGAGATTTGTGACGATGGCTGACTCTCCGACTCCCCTCTCTCCCCTGAGCGACCCCACCCTGCCCGAACGCACGCGCCGTCGGGTTACTTGGCATCTGTTGCCTTATCTGTTTTTCTTGTACATTCTTGCCTACATTGATCGCACGAATGTTGCCGTGGCCATGGCCGGGATGAAGCTGCCGCCCGAGCAGGGAGGCGTGGCGTTCAATGCGCTGATCTCGGGCTTTGGTACCGGGTTGTTTTTCTGGGGCTATTGGATTTTGGAGATTCCCAGTGCGCAAAGTGTGCTGACGCGCGGCGCTCGCTGGGTCTTCGTCCGCATCCTGGTCCTCTGGGGGTTGGCCTGCTTGCTCATCGGCTTCATCGGCCTGCCGTGGTTCAATCAACTGTTCTTCTGGTTGCCGCCGGTGAACACCTGGCCGGGCAGCGCCTACTATCCGTCGTGGTTTTTCCCCCATCAAGCCATCCCGGAACAGGATCAAGAGCCCTCGTCGCTAGCACCGCCGGACCAACAGGCCATCGTGCAGTTTTACCTGCTGCGTTTCCTGCTCGGCGTGTTCGAGGGGGGCTTCTTTCCCACTGTCATCTTTTATCTATCGATCTGGTTTCGCCCTCAAGATCGCGGACGAGCCATGGCCACTTTTTTAGCGGCCATTCCCGTTTCAGGGCTGATCGGCACGCCGCTCTCGCAAGCCATCATGGACCATATCCACTGGGGCGGCCTGCCGGGCTGGCGCTGGATTTACATCTTGCAGGGGGCCGTGCCGATTCTGGCCGGCTTTGTCACGCTGTTTTTCCTGCCCAATCGCCCCGAACAGGCCCACTGGTTGCCCCAGGACGAGAAAAGATGGCTCACCAGCGAATTGGCCGACGAACAGCAAAAACGCAAGGGCCACGGCTGGGGCGGGCAAGTCTGGCTGGTGCTTCTCCTGACGCTCTATTACTTCTGCATGAATGTCACCAGCTATGGAGTTTCCACCTTTTTGCCGACGTTGATGAAATCCCAATCAGGGCTGGACCAAAGCGTCGCCGGCTATGTCGCAGCCTTGCCTTATCTGTTTGCCGTGCTAGGCATGGTGTTCAATGGTTGGCACTCGGACAAATACCGTGAGCGCATCTGGCATACCGTGGCACCGCTCACCGGGCTGAGCCTGGGGCTGATGGCGACAGCCACGGCCGTGCTGCTGGACAAAGGGTGGCTCGCGGCCATTTTTCTTATCGTGCTGGTAGGGCCATGCATGTATGCTCATCTGCCGGCATTTTGGCCCATTCCAACGATCTTCATGGGAGCGGCCGCAGCGGCGGCGGCGATTGGCTTCATCAACATGCTAGGCAATTTGGGCGGCTCGGTCGGCCCGACCATCTTTGGTCTGTTCCTCGACAACCAACGCTACGCCGCTGGACTGTATGTGCTGGGGACCTTTCCGTTGGGGTCGGTGGCCGTTATCCTCCTAGTAGCCTGGGTACGTCGCGAGCGCATTGCCGCGGCACAAAACGAGTGAACAGAATAACAACCGTTGGTGGGCAGGACGGCTAAAGATCCGATGGTGGCGTGATGCTCGGTCCCACTCCCACAGAGGATTCGCAGGTCGAGGCCGGGTCCGCATTATCTGCCACGACGATCGGCCGATCACGCACGGCATCAACCAGACACAGAAAGCCGAACGGCTCATCCGCCGAGGGATTACGCAGTTGATGTACCTCATGCGGAGCGATATACAAGGTATCGCCATAGGTTAAGACGTGTTCTTGATCAGCGATGCGAGCAAGCCCTGAGCCTCGCAAGACGATAACCACATGCTCATGCCGATGATGCTCCAACGTCGTGAAACCACCCGGCGCAATCTCAAAATAGCGCAAGTGAAACGCCGTCTTCTCGCCCGTTTCGCCCACCAGCACCAACCGTCGCACGCCGCAATGATGAGCCGCGGTGGGTTTGTATTCCTGCACGGGCACCCCCGACCAAGCCAGCCCTGCCTCGGTGGGCAGCAGTCGATGCAACCGTGACCCAGCCTCGCTAATGCGGGCTTGCTCCTGCGCCTGAGAACCAGGACAAGGTGGAATCTCACAACTGTTCATTGGTTTGTCTCAAACGTTACAATAACCTTGACTGCCTCCCCACCGGCTCGGGCCGTGTCCAGGGCCGTTTGCATCTGCTGCAACGCAAAGCGATGGGTGATAAACGGCTCGGGCCGGACCTTCCCCTGGGCCAGCCACTGGTAGGCCAGTCGGGTGTCGTTCGGCCCACAGGAGTAGGACGGTACCAACGATATCTCGCGAAAATACAGTTCCCCCAGATCTAGAGCCGTTCGCACTCCCGTGGGGGTGGGTGTGAAGAGACACGCCGTCCCGCCGGGTCGCACCAGATCTAGCCCAGCCAAAATCACCTCGGGCACGCCGGGGCCAATCACCACGAGATCCACCGCCTGCCGCAGTTGGGCGGTAGCTTGTTCGGGCGTCACCGCTTGGCTAGCCCCCGCCTGCAACGCCATGGCTCGGCGAAACGGATGCGGTTCGACGGCCAGCACTTCGCGTGCCCCGCAGGCCAAGGCCGCCTGGATATTCAGCAGCCCCATGATGCCACAGCCCAAAATGGCGACCCGACGATCGCTGGGAATCGCGCGGGCGAACGCCTTGGCACAACAGGCCAACGGCTCGATGAACAACGCCTGCTCAGCCGTCAGATCGTTGACGGCAAAGGCATCGTGCCGAGCCATCAACGCATTCACCCCAATCCATTCGGCCATACCGCCCGGATCAAGCCGGGTTCGCTTCCAGGTCTCGCAATGGACGTAATCGCCCCGCTGGCAGAAAGCACACGTCAGGCACGGAGCGTGATGATGCACAAAGACCCGATCCCCCGGACGGATGTGGTCGATGCCTGCTGCCACATGAACGGCTCGGCCAACTGGTTCGTGGCCGAAGACTGTGCCGACTTTTTTGGCCAGATACCACGGCATCAGATCGCCGGAGCAGATGCCGCACGCCTCGGTACGCAATACCAGGTCGGCAACCGGTCGAGCAGCTGTGCGAACTTCCACACGCTCGGGCGTAACAATCACGGCCTGACGCATGGTCAACGGCGGCGATTCCATTCGTCGTTCTCGTAGCGTTGTTGGCGAATCGCGGCAATGCGTTGGCGTTCGGCTTCGCTAAGGCTGCTGGGTTGCAAGTCCCAGCCCGGGAT
>JBDNDE010000179.1:0-9977 GCA_046719305.1 Gemmataceae bacterium
GAACCGAGCAGCTTCAACCCCGCGGGCGAGGCTTCGAGCAAACCGACCTTGCCTTCTTCGTCACAGACAATCAGCTTGCCGTCGGCCGCGATGATAGTACCGGGCTTAAACGGCTGGCGTACCCGTTTGAGCGGCCAGACGACCTTGCCATCGGCGAAAGATTGACACATCCAGGCGCGATCTTCATGGTAACCATAGACATGTTTGCCAACGATCACAGTGCCGCCCTGCTTGCTGCCGATCTCCTTAGCTTCCCACACCAACTTGAGCGTTTTGCCGTCGGCCTCGTAAACTTCCGAGCCGCCGCCGTAGCCGACGGTGAAATAGACTTTACCCTCGATGACGATCGGGGTCGGGCAGACGACATCGGGATAGTCTTCATCGCGTTTCTTCTCGAAGACCTTGGCCCCGTCCTTCAGATCGACCGCGTAGAAGGAATTCTGCGTGACATAGAAAGCCAGATCGCGGCCGCCCACTTTGCCGACGCCGGCACTGCCATAGGTGGCTTGGTCTTTGATGTCTCTTGTCCGCCAGATGAGCTTGCCCGTGAGTCGGTCTAGAAGGGCAAACAGGCCATCAGGACCGCCGGGCGTGATCAGCAGCTTGTCGCCGATCACCAGCGGCGACCAAGAGAAACCCCAGCCAAAGTTGTCAATCCCGCCGCCGATCGGGTTGACCTGGGCATTCATTTGCTTGGGCAAATCTTTGGACCATATCACGTTCCCATCATTTTTGTTCAAACAGGCGAGCATTCCTTTACTGGTTAGGGCGTAAACCTGATCCCCCGCAATAGCCGGCGTGGCATGGGGCCCACGGCTCCAGCTGTTGGCCTTCCAGTCGTGAACGGGTCCGAGCTTGGTCTTCCAGAGGATCTCGCCCTTGGTATCCAGCGCCAGGGCGTACTCGTCGTCGCCGAACGCCCCCATGCTGTAGCCGATGCCGCCCACCACAGCTACACTCGATAGACCTGAGCCGGCTTTGTTGGTTTTCCACAACAGTTTGGGGCCATCTTTGGGCCAGGTTGCCAACAAACCAGTTTCCTTGGAGAGTCCGTCCCGCGTAGGACCTCGCCAACCGGGCCAATCGGCAGCGAGCAGCGAGGTGGATAAAGCCACCAGGCTAACAAGAGAGAGGGTGCGCATAGGATTACTTTCCTTTGAGGTCATAACAAACAAGCGATTCCTGATCCCGTAGATAGAGCTTGCCGTGCGCGATGACTGGATGTGCCCAGACGTTCGACTTGTTGCGTTCCGGCCGAGGTAGCTTGCTGGGCTGGGCGATACGCCAGCGAGCCTTTTCGTTGTAGCCCTTGGGCGAGGCTTCAATCACGGCCAGCGTGCCGTCCTCTTCGGCATAGCAGAACAGGTGCCCCTCGGCATAGACGACGCTGCCCTTGCCTAGCTTCATCGACTTCCAGGCCACCTCGCCGGTTTCCAGCTTCAGGCAACTCCAACCTCGGCTGTCGCTGTAGCCGTACACATAACCATCGAGCAAAATCAGGCCGCCGTGATGGTTCTGCATGGCCTTGCGTGTGGCGTCCTCATAGACGGCTTTGGCCTCGAAGGTGCCATCGTCCTTGGGTGTCAGACGGATCAGGTCGCAGCCCACGGTGTACGACGACGCGACGAAGACCAGATTCCCCTTGGCCAGCGGGCTGGAGATGGTGATTTTGGCCTCGCGGGGGAACTTCCACAGAATTTTGCCATCGGCAGGTGAGACCCCTGCTACATGCGCGGCAGTCATTTGAATGAGCATCTCTTTGCCGTCGAGAGTATGCTTGATGGGCGAAACGTAGTCGATCTCGTCAGTCCAGTCGGAGCTCCGCCACACCACCTTGCCTGTCTTCTTGTCGAGAGCGGCGAGGGTACCCTTGGGACCACCTGGGGTTACGTACACATGTTTTTCATCCACGAGGGGCGACTCGACAAACCCCCAGTTGGGATAGGCATAGGTCTTCAGCACACCGCCTAGATCGGCCACGAGATCGACCCTCCACAGCGTTTTGCCGGTCTTGGCGTCCGCGCAGACCAAGCCTCCCTTGGCTCCCAGGGCGTAGACCAGCTCGCCGTCGACGGTGGGTGTGCCACGCGGTCCGCCACCCCAGGGGTTGGTGTACAGTTCGCCTAGTAGCGTCTCAAAACGCTTCTTCCCAGTAGCTGCATCGAGAGCGAGCAAATATTCTGATTGGTCGTCACTGCCAAGGATGTAGATCGTGTCGCCCACGACTGCCGGAGCAGAGTAGCCCCTGCCCAGGGTGTCGATCTTCCAAACAACTGGCGGACCGTCCTTGCCGAACGTGGTAGTTAGCCCCTTCTCGGTCGAGATACCGGTGCGAGCCGGTCCACGAAACTGCGGCCAATCAGCAGCGAGGACGAGCGGGAGAATCACAAGCGTGAGGCACAATCGCATGAACAACCCCTCGAAGAGAAAGCTAGGCTCCGAGGAATCAGCATACCAGCCAGAAGCAACGGCGGGTAGGCAGCATAGCGCGGCGTGGGGTTTTGGTTCCCTTATGAGGTAGTCGCTTCAACTCGCAAGGCAACGGGTAGTTCTTGGCCCCACCCCTGAGCAACGGCACCTAGCAAAGCCAAAGCCGCGTGCCGGCCGGCATCGGGTAACTTCGCCCTAGCCCGTTGCTCAGCTAGGCAGGTCAGCGATGTAGAAACTGCCGTAAGTGTGGACACGATCCTTGGGATGCAACTCGGCGGCCAGAGCAGTGTTGTAACGCAATAGTGAGCCGATCGGCTGACGAGTGCCGTGGTAGTTGACATCCAGATGATCAAGGAAATCGACCTTCAACCCGGCACTGCGGAAGATAACCCGGGCGTTGGGAGCTGCCGCTGTCAGGATGGCTTCCCATTCTTCGCGCAAGGCATCGGGCATGACGGAACTCATCCAGTCCATGTGATCCAGCAGGACAAAGCGTGTCAGTCCTGGAGTGGCTTTGCGGGCGAAATCGGTGAGGGTGGTTGTGTGGATGTGCAACCGAGGCATCAGGCTCCGTAGAGCCTCAAAGTTTTCCTTACGTAGGTACTCAGGGCAGCAGTCTGGTTCGTAGAAGCCTTGCAGATAGACCCGCCAGAAGTAGTTGTCGTGGAAGGGTAATTCGCACAACACCGTTTCCACCGAGTCGCGGATAAACTGGGCCACGCCTCCCTTATATTGCGTCGTGATCTGGTCACGCTGGGGCCAGGGCACCCCCAACAGCGATAGCGTAAAGCTCTGCGAGATGAACCACTTTAGCCACGGTGTCCAGAAACGCGGCTTGACCCGACGTTCGTAGATCTCGCGTTGCTGCTCAATGGTGCGGGCTGCCAGCATCTCTTGGATCGGCTCACGCAAGCGATGCAAGATGTTGGCATTGATCATCACCAGCCGGGCCAACAGCCCCGAGGTGCCACGGTAGTAGAACGATTTGCGCCAGCCCTTACCAAGGAAAAAGCCAATGTGCCGATCCCAATAAGCCCGGGCAGTCGGCGAGAGATGCTGCCGCATCGCATCGTGATACATCTGCCGTGCCTGGGGCGTGCGGCCGTTGCCGAACAACTCGAAAAACGACTGGTAATCCAACGCCAAAAGGCCGGCTCGTTTGAGTTCCAACAGGCTGTTTTGGATCGGGTTGACATCAACGGCATTGACCTCACCGGCACCAGCCAGCAGATAGTCCAAGGCATTGCATCCGGCTGAGGTGATGACGACGAGGCGGTCGCTAGGCGAGAGTTCCAGCGCGACACGATCCAGACGGGGATCCTCCCAACAGGTGTTGTAGATCAGGTTACGCTTGTGAACCGCCTTGAAGATGGAGTTGTTCACCTTCTGACGGGTAGAGAGTTTTTGCATCCGGGTCGTAGCCTCTGGAAATTAAGGAGGTAGTAAGTCGTTTTAGGAACTTGGCAACGCCTCTGCCAGGGCAGAGTTGGCCGATTTTGTCGAGGCGGGTTGCTCGTGAGCTAGTGTTAAGGGGACCGGGGCAGGACAATTCCACTTCGGGGGCGGTCCCATCTGGCGGAGCCGGTTGACTTGTTGCTGAATCGCTTCTCGCAATCGCTCCATCTCCCAGCTGCTTGCTCGCAGATCCAAGGCCGGTCCGACCCCCACACTCACGCCCAAGGGCACCACGGGGGGCGGCTCGATGTCTAATAGGGTTTCTTCGATTCGCTGGACGGTCTCGATCAACCTTTCGTGAGTCGGCCGAGTCGTCAGGTAACCTAGCGAGTGCGCGTTGAGGTTCTCTGCCAACAGCAGGACATCCAGATCGCGGCGAATCGCCTCACGCCGCTCGCGTGCTGAAGATTCGAGCAATTGGCGGGTGAGGTGTTGACGCACCCGGCGGATGCGTTCTAAAGCCCAGCCTTCATAGCAGCGGCCCAGATATTGTCGCTCCAGCCTTTCGGTCAAGCAAGCAACGAGAAACGCCAGACGCTCGTCGATCGAGCCGTCGCGCGGCTTGCCCAAGAACTCGATCTCCCGCACGGCGAGAAACGCCGAGCCGAGCCTTTCCAGACGGGTTACCACATCGGCCGACTGCACTGCCCAGCCCAGGCGACGTTCCAGAGCGGCCAGGCGAGCCTCGACGGCCGTGGTTGGATCGCGTAGCGCCCAATAGGCTAGCCCTACCGGATGCACCACAAGCGGCCGGGAGGATTGCTTGGCCGCCTGTCGCGCGATCAGGGTAAGCCCCTCTTGCAATGGCATGACCTCATCGTTGCGGCGGAACCAGGTTCCTTCGGGAAACAGGACCAACGGCCGCTCCGCTGAGGCGAGAATGCGTGCGGATTCTTTGATGGCCTCGCGGTCGGGGCCTTCGCGCCAGATACTGAAGCTGCCCAGCCGACGCAGCAGCCAGGCCCGCAACCGCCCCTGACGGAACAGATGCGACGAGGCCAAGAAATAGACCGCTTGCCGTAACTGTCCCGCCATCAGGCCGACGGCCATCGGATCGGCTCCGCGGCAATGGTTAGGCGTCAGCAGGATGCCGGCCTGGCGTGACAGCGATTCGCGTAGGTGGTCCAATCCTTCGACGTGCAACTGGGTGACGCCGTGTTCTTTGCGTAGTGTTCGCGTTACATACCCGCGCGACAACATATACCAGAAAGTGCTGCGGTACGGCGGTACAAACCGGTACGGTTGAGTGAAGTAGCGTTCCACGGTGGTTCTCCTAGCTGGCCGGTGGCCCGTCGCTGGGGAGAAGAGTGGGGCTGGCTGGCTGCTGGCTGAGGAAGACCCAGCGCCCCGATTCGCGTTGCAGACGATGGACGCGGATCACGGCATCGGCGTGCAGCGGCCCATAAAGATGAGGAAACAACGCCCCGGAACCGCTCGGTTCGATCTTCAGTGGCACGTTCAATCGCTGAGGATCGATCTCCAATAGCAACAACTCAGACGCCTGTCCATAATATCGATTTGCCGATCCTTCTACTTGGTCAGCAAAAGAACAGTGAATAAACCCCTCGCTGGCCAGCGAGTCAGTTAAGTAGTCATTACCCGATGGTACGGGCCAGCGATCCGGAGTTACCAGATGATAGATACGTTTCATAAGCCAGGCCCGCGAGGAGCCGTTCCACCGGTAGGGGGTGCAGCAGCTAGGGAAGTACCTAATTAAATATAAATAGACAGCCCGCTGCACGGGAATTTGTCATGCATGCGGCAGCAAGTCTTCGATGCTCACAACAGTTCGATCCTAACCGATGCCGTTGTTCGGGGCGAGAGGGATAAACGGCCCAAATTTCAATTTCGATAGGATTGACCGGCTAAGGCCAAGTTAGTTCCCTGAACGGTAGCGGTCACTGACTCGCTTGAGAAACCGTGCTTCCTCTTCGGTGAGGGCAGTTCGGCCTTCGCGATGCACTTTGTCTAATAGTTCGTCCAGTCGTTTTTCTTCGGCGGCACGTTGCTCTTGCTCGCGAGCCAGACGCCGCGCTGCTCGGCGTTGCATCCAACGCTGCCACCAACTCAGCCGGGGCTTGGCTGGAGCCGAATCCCGCTCCCGGTCGCGTTCCAGGCTGGTGTAGCCCTGGGAAAAATCGTAGCCGAACAGCCCCTCCTCGCCGCCCGTCTCCAGCAAAAACCATTGTCGCTGACAGGCGAAATAAATGAACAACGCCAACGCCAATGCCAGCACCGACGAAAATACCAGAGCGTACAGGCCCACTACGAACACTACCACAAAACCAGCAAACACCGCTGTCTGCATCGAGTGATGATAACCCATGCTCGGCCACAAAGCCGCTTGCAGCATGCGTCCGCCATCCAGAGGGAAGCCAACCAGCACGATGTTCAACAGGGCCAGAAACCAATTGACCCAGAAGAGTCGGGCGACCCACACGGCCGGGCTGCGGACGGGATCCAATGCCAATGTCTCCCCGCCGTAGCTGGTCAACGGCACCAGCCCCTCCGCATTACGCAACGGGTAGCCGCTGGGCAACGGATTCCACGGTGCCTGCAACGGCCTGTCCGCTAGGGCCAGCAACAGCACCGCCGTCAGTACGCACAGCATCAGGTTAAAAGCCGGACCAGCGGCTGCCGTCACCAGGTGTGCCCGGGGCTGATTGGGCACCTCGACATGGGCCAACCCACCCAACGGCCACATGAGAATTTCGTTGGCGTCACCGCCAACGGAACGGGCGGCAAAGCAGTGGCCCAGTTCGTGCCATAACACGCTCAGAAACAACAAGAGCATCAGAATCAGTACATCGAGCCAGGTGTAAGGGATGGGCACATATTCGGGGTAGGGTTTGTAGAACTGAGCGTGCAGTACTTGCCCCAAAGCTACAAACGGGAACAATAAATGCACCCGCAACACGATCCCGAACAACCGCCCAAACGGAATCGACCAGGCCATCGGATCGTGCATCGCACCAACCTCCCTCGTACCTCTAGAATCTTAGCAGCCGGTCTTGGTTTTCGCAATTCGGTGCTGCCCTGTGAACCTTTACCTCTTCCTTTTCTTTTCGGAGCCTGCCCATGAGCCGTACCATCGTCCACGTCGGACGCAAAATTCAAGTGGCCGTTGAGGAATCGCTCGACTCGCAAGGCCGGCTGATTCGCCGTGATCTGGTAATCCATCCCGGAGCAGTGGCCATCCTGCCCCTGATCGACGATCACCACGTTTGCCTAATTCGCAATCTTCGGCCTAATGTGGGCGAGACGCTCTGGGAGATTCCTGCCGGCACGCTGGAGCCGCCCGAACCGCCCGAGGCCGCCGCGTTTCGCGAACTGCTTGAAGAGACGGGCTATACAGCGAAGCAGGTGACCAAGTTAGGCGAATTTTTTCCCTCGCCGGGCGTCCTGAGCGAGCGGACCCATCTCTTCGTCGCCACGGGGTTATCGGCCGGCCAACAACGCTTGGAGGCTGACGAGCAGATCGAATCGCACGTCGTTGCGTTGGAGCAAGCCTACGCCTGGTGTCGCGATGGCACTCTGCGTGATGCCAAAACCCTAGTGGCCCTGCTATGGTGGCAGACGCGACCCTCGGCGTGATACACTGATGCCCAAGCATGGAGAGATGCGATGACCACGGCGAACTTGATTATCGGCATCGAACACTATGGCGAGGGGTTGGTAGACGCGCCGCACACCGTTAGCGATGCCCAACAGTTGGCCCGGGTCTGGGGCAACGAATCCCTAGTATTGCTAGATACCCAGGCGACCCGTACCGCGATTCTGTCTCGCCTACGCAAGCTGGCCAAAACTCCGCCGGAACATTTACGGGTGTGGTTCGGCGGCCTGGCCTTTCACGAGGACGGCGAAGAATATCTAGCCTGCAGCGACACCTTGCCCGATGACCGCGCCGAGACGGCTTTGCCCTTGCGCGAGTTGATTGCAGCCATCCGGCAAGTGAAAGCGCAGCAGACGGTGTTGCTACTCGATCCGCGCGGTGGGGTGGGGCAACCGTTTGATCCACAGGTGCTGTCGGATACCCCCCTCAACGTCTTCGTGGCTCATGCATCTGGTGAAAAGTCGCACGTCTCCGGCGGCTTGAAAGCGGGATTGTTCGCGCATCTGGTGGCTGAGGCGTTCGCCGGCCGGGCACCGCTGGCGCTGGAGGCCGGCGGTGCGCTCACGACCGACTCGCTGTTGACCCACTTACAGCGCGAGTTGCCCCGGCTGTTGCGAGCCACCTTCCGCGAAGCCCCGTCGCAGACCCCTCTGTATTACGGACGACCGTTGCACCTGGCCGACGTGGCCGAAGCCTTGCCCAAAGAGGCGTCCGTGGCCGATCCGCGTCTGCTGCCGCTCAAACGCGGTGTGCTGCGGGGCGAAACCCGTCTACGGGTCAGGTCCTTGGGGGGCTTTCGCAAGTTTCATCGGCTGCCCGACCGCATCAACGAAGGATCACGACGCTTTGTTGCTGACTTGGCTGCACCCGACATTCAGGCGGATGTGGATCAGTTCTATGCCAGCATTCGTGAATTACTCGGTTACAAACGCCGCGACGTGGAAGGCTCGGCCGACCGCGGCTCCGGTTTCGTCCGCACACCCGACTTCGAGTACAGCGTGAGCGTCGACCTGGCCGAGGACGACCCGACGGTGGCGGTCATTCGTCGGGAGGTGGGCGGCATCCAGAACCCCGAGGTAGTGCTCAGCGGCCCGTTTCAGCAAGTGTTCGGCGACCAGTTCGACACGCTAGTGTTCGAGTTTCTGCGGCCGTTCGATCTGGAGGCCTGGGTCGACCGCATCGAGGAGCAGATGCCCGAGGGGGTGAAACTGCGGTGTGCGCCCGATGCGTCGCGCGTTGAGATCACGCTGCCGGGCGTCATGGGGTTGGTGCGACTGCTACGCGACCGCGTCGAGGTTCAGGCGGCGGGGCCGCGCGGTCCCACGTCACGCGGCCTGGTCGATGCCTTCCTCGCCTTCCAGGACCGCTTCCACGGCCGCAGCGACCTGCAGGAGTTGCCGCTACTACCGGGGGAATGAGACAATTAATCTTTATATGACGTTAAATATCGAATCTCTTAAATAAAATTCTTGATAAATTTGATAAATCTTGTCATGAGATTTCTGGCTGAAGAAATACTCAAAGAGATGATCAGATGCTCTAAAATGAATAGATTCCTTTTGCTCACTCTAGTACAGATGATCACTTTAGGTCAGATGATCCCCCAGACCTTGCCGACAACAAATCGGCCATAGAACGCCGGGCACTCCGATCATCTAAGAGGGCGTTGATAAATCCTTCGACTGGTTCCCGAAAATCTTACGAGCTAGACCGAACGACCTTTCTTCTCCTCCTCCAGGAAATGAAGCGGAACCTACCGGGACCAGGTGACTCAATGCTATCGCTAATGCCGGAAATGTCGCGTACCGGTGAACAGCATCGCCAGACCGGCCGCGTTGCAGGCAGCGATCACCTCCGCGTCGCGTACCGAGCCGCCCGGTTGCACAATCGCCGTGATGCCGGCGCGAACCGCGACTTCCACATTGTCGGCAAAAGGGAAGAAGGCGTCCGAGGCCAATACCGCACCGCGCGAACGCTCGCCGCTCTTGCGACTGGCAATTTCCGTGGAGTCGATACGGCTCATCTGTCCGGCCCCGACGCCGACGATCATGCCGTCTTTGGCATAAACGATGGCGTTGCTCTTGACATGCTTGCACACCTTCCAAGCGAAGGCGAGATCGTGGCTCTCCGCCTGCGTGGGGCCACGCTGAGTCACCACCCGTGCTTGGGCTACCTCGTCGCCGCCACGGTCGATCTCTTGCACCAAAAGCCCACCATCGACCCGACGATATTCCATCGCCGGACCTCGCGGGCCGATTGGACCACAACGCAACAGCCGCACGTTGGCCTTCCACTTGGGCCGGGTAGTGAGCAACTCGAAAGCCTCGCGGCTGAACTCCGGGGCAACGATGCACTCGACAAAGCGATTCGGTTCGGTGAGATAGGTAGCCGACTCGGCATCGAGTTCACGATTGAAGGCGAAGACGCCGCCAAAGGCGCTTACGGGGTCGCCTTCGTGGGCCTTGACCAAAGCTTCGTG
>JBDNDE010000018.1:0-26009 GCA_046719305.1 Gemmataceae bacterium
TCCTTGCGGTTGAGTCCGTTGACGATGTCCGCCCCGCCCAGGATAGCGCAAGTCAGGCCAAACTTCTTGACTTCGAGGACTTCCTTCGGCGAGAGCAATTCGATAGATTGATAGCCAATCTTCTTGGCTTCGGTGGCGAGTTTCCCTAAAGGGATACGACCGTAGCACCAGCGACAAACCGACTGCTTGATGTTGCCCTTGATCTTAGGGGCCTCTTCATGGGAAAACAAAGTCCCTGGGCTAACGGCCAGGACACCAGCGGTACCGAGAGCTTTGATCGCGCTACGGCGATCCGGGGATGGGGTGAGCATGGATGCCTCGGGGAAAATAGGTAGGGCTGGTCGGAATGTAGCCGCCAAGCCAGAGAACGTCAACGGGCTCCGTGGACCGATTCGCCCACAAGGTTTCGCTATGGCTGCATCACCACCTACCACCATCGAACCACCTTCTCGGGATACCCCAGCGTCCACCGTATCAGAGACTGCCACGAAGTCCGTGCGGGTTTCGGCTTTAGCGGGAACAGGGAGTTGTGTACCCCGGCGAGCCTTTGCTAATGAGGATTTCCCCGCCTCGCTGAACACTAGCGACGAGTGGATTCGCACGCGTACCGGCATCCGCGAACGGCGTCTGACCAACGCTGAGGAAAACAGCTACACCCTGGGCCTGGAGGCTAGCCGTCGGGCGATTGCGGCAGCAGGGCTGACAGCTGGCGAGATTGATTTGATCGTCTGCGCGACAGTCACCCCGCTGACCATGTGTCCGTCGAATGCCTGCCGTTTTCAAGGCGCGCTAGGTTGCCGGCCGATCCCAGCGTTTGATGTGATCGGGGCCTGCACGGGTTTCATTCACGCCACGAGTATTGCGGACCAGTTCATTCGAGCGGGCAGTTGTCAAAATGTGTTGGTCGTGGGCACTGAGGTTTTGAGCCGAACCCTGGACTACAGCGACCGCAGTTCATGTATTTTGTTCGGCGATGCCGCCGGTGCCATCGTCCTGAAGGCGAGCGATGCGGCCAACCGGGGCATCCGATGGTGCAAAATGTACAGCGATGGCACACGTGGCGAACTGATTCGCATGCCCAGCCATGTGACCAATACCCGACCGGTACTGAGCCACCAAGCCCCCCTGGAGCCCCCGTTGCACTTCTTGACAATCAACGGTCGCGAAGTTTACCGCTTTGCCGTGCGGGCGTTTGTGAGCTTGGTCCAAGAGGCGCTGCAAGCCTGCCCGGTCCCCGAAGGCTCACGTTTTATCATCGTGCCGCATCAGGTCAACCAGCGCATCATTGATGCCGCCCTAGAGGAACTCCCGCTACAACCCGAGCAGATCATGCTCAACTTAGACCGCTATGGCAACACCTCGGCCGCCTCGATTCCCCTGGCTTTGGACGAAGCCCGGCGCGAGGGACGATTGCTACCGGGCGATCAATTGCTGCTGGCTGCGTTCGGCGGTGGCTTGACCTGGGGTGGCATCGTGATGGGACTGTGACGCTTGTTCAATCGTCAAAGTAATCCTGGGTGTCGTGATTGGCCGGCACCGGCACGCTCACTTCCCCTACAATCTCATGCAACAAACTAGCCGGCGTCACCTTACGAAGCCGGCTCTCGGGACGCAGAATCAGGCGGTGAGCCAAAACCGGCTGAACCATCCGCTTGACATCATCAGGCGTGACAAAGTTACGGCCTTGCAGAGCGGCCAACGCCTGAGCGGAGCGAAACAGTGCGATCGAGGCACGCGGACTGCCGCCTAGTTGAATATCGTCGTGCATCCGGGTGCCGTGGACGATCTCCAACAAGTAACGCTTGACCTTTTCCTCGACGTGGATTTCGCGAACTGCCTCTTGACACGCTAGCCATTCCGCCGCGCTGACAACCGGTTGAATCTCATCAATCGGGTGCCCCTTCTGCAGACGACTGAGCATTTTGGCTTCCTCGTCGAGGCTAGGGTAGCCCAGACTTAGGCGGATCAGGAAGCGGTCGAGTTGCGCCTCAGGCAGGGGGAAGGTGCCCTCTTGGTCGACAGGGTTTTGAGTGGCGATGACCAGAAACGGTGCCTTCAGTTTGTACGTTGTGCCATCGACGCTAACGCGGCGTTCGGCCATCGCTTCTAGCAAAGCGGCTTGGGTACGTGGTGAGGTGCGGTTGATTTCGTCGGCCAACAGGGTTTGCGCGAAAACGGGCCCAGGGCGGAACTCGAACTCGGCTGTTTTTTGATTGAAGATATTGACACCGGTAACATCGGTGGGAAGCAGGTCAGGAGTGCATTGCAGGCGTTTGAAGGTAACCCCGACGCTCTGGGCCAACGCTCGCGCCAACATCGTCTTGGCGACGCCAGGCACGTCCTCCAGTAGGATGTGTCCCTCACACAGGTAGGCCACCAGGCACAAAGTAATCTGAGGGCGTTTGCCTAGGATGACTTTTTCGATGCTAGCCAGCACACGATTGGCGATGGTTTGAACCTCGACCGGTGCAGGAGGCATACGGCAACCTCGGTGGGTAGAGCGGGTGACGGGACTCGAACCCGTGACGTCCAGCTTGGGAAGCTAGCATTCTACCGCTGAATTACACCCGCATGCTTGTTATGATATCTTGTGGCCCGTTTGCTGGCAAGAGTTCGGAGTCGAAATCATGCACCTGCCCTCACGCCGCCACTTCCTGTCCTGCACGGCTGGTTCCGTCGCGCTGTCCTGGTTGCTGGCTCAGCAGAGCCAGGCGATGGCTAGGGCCAAGCCTAGCGAAAAGAAACCACACCATCCCCCCACGGCCAAACGTGTCATCTTTCTGTTCATGGTCGGTGGCCCCAGTGCGATTGATCTGTTTGATCCCAAGCCGGCCTTGGCCAAGTGGCAGGGCAAACCGCTGCCGCCTAGCTTTGGCGTGCCGGTTAGCCAGTTCACCAGCGGCAAGACACCTCTATTGGCCAGCAGACGGAAATTTGCTCAGCACGGCGAGAGTGGCTTGCCAGTCTCGGACCTGATGCCGCACCTGGCAAAGTGTGTGGACGACATTTGCTTTCTGCGTTCGTGCTGGGCTACCTCGACGGTGCATGCGCCGGCCATGTATCACATGCATTCGGGGCGGACGCAGATGGGTTATCCGTCGCTGGGGTCGTGGGTGACCTATGGCCTGGGCTGCGAGACGGAGAACTTGCCGGCGTATTGTGTGTTGTTGCAACCCGAGGGGACACCCGAGGGCGGCGCGCCCTGTTGGAGCGCGGGCTTCTTGCCGGCCGAGCATCAGGGGACCTTGCTACGACGTGGACCCAACCCGATCCTCAATCTCCGGCCGCCCGAGGGAGTCAGTGCCGCACGGCAAGCTCGTTTGGGCAAGCTACTACAGGAGATGAACGCCGACGACATCGTAGCAGACGACCCCCTACTTAAAGCGCGATTAGCCAGTTATGAACTAGCGTTTCATATGCAGAAACACGCTCCCGAAGCGGTCGATCTGTCGCGCGAATCGGCCGCTACCCGCAAGCTGTATGGCGTGGACGACAAGGTCACGGCCGACTTTGGCACGCGATTGTTATTAGCACGACGGCTGGTAGAACGCGGTGTGCGGTTTGTGCAGGTCTACTCCGGCGGTGGGCCACTCATCACGCAATGGGACGCACATGATGATGTGGATGCTAATCACGAGGCGATGTGTGCCCGAGTCGATCGACCCATCGCCGGCTTGCTGACCGACCTCAAAGGACGCGGCCTGCTGAAAGATACCCTAGTGATTTGGTGCAGCGAGTTCGGCCGTACCCCGATGTCGCAGGGGGGCAAGGGGCGCGACCACAACCCCTGGGGCTTCACGATGTGGCTGGCCGGCGGCGGGGTCAAGGGGGGTCAGGCCATCGGGGCGACGGATGAGTTTGGTCTAAAAGCAATTCACGATCGCATTAGTGTCAATGATTTTCACGCAACGATTCTGCATCTGCTTGGCCTGGATCACGAGCGGCTCACCTACCCGCATTCCGGCCGCGACGAACGGCTCACGGACGTGGCCGGCCGTGTGGTCGAAGGCGTGATGCACTGAGGGGGATTGGCCCTAGGGTTTACGCAAGCCCAGGCGGGTGAAATTGGCCCCGGCTGGATCACGTCCCGGCAGAGCTAGTCGCTCAATCGCCCAGGGTTTGCCGTCGATGGGACGAAGGCCAACTAGCTCAGGTCGCGGGGAGCGAAGACCATACGACCCCAACAATCGCCCCCAGGCGGTGCGGGCTTCTCGCGCTTCGGGTAAACTCGCGGTCGGCCAAGCCAACACGTGCCAACGGTTGTCCAGGGCGTCGCGTTCGCTGTGCCACACCAAGCCGCCACGAGCCAACGCCGCGTTCTCTTCCAGCAAAATTACCGTACGGGCCGGCTTGGCGGCAAACGGCGACAGCCAAGCGCAATCGCGCGAGCGTAACAGCACTGGAGCGCGAATGGCCCCTTGGCCGGTCGCGCTGAGGACCAAGCCGGCACGCCGGAAGGCCAAGGTGGTTCGATCCAGCAACACCGGCGAGCCGCCCTCGGCCGTCGCCCCTTCGCCAGGGGTGAACGTCAACGCTTCACTGGCCACGATCAGGCTGTGTTGCAGCCGCATCCGTTTCAGGTTGCCAAATACCGACAGGCCGCGTTGCCCCGAGAGCAGGACGCTATCCGTGATTTCAACGGTGCGTGGCAGATCGTCCGGCAGGGGGGTGGGTTGCACTAGGATGGCCCCGCGGTAGTTGTCCGGCGTGGATTGCATGGGGCCTTCGATTCGGCAGCGGTGCAAGCGAAGATCACCTTTTTGCACCCGGATCACCTGCGTATAGCCCGAACGGGCCAGATCCGGCAAGCGTAGCGTCGCGTGATAGAGTTCGAGATTGCCGTTCTGCAAGTCGATTAGCGCTCCTTCGGGACCAACCGTGCCCTTGAGCGACAAACGCGGCGTCTCCTTGTCGGCAGGTTCCTCGAAAACCAGCACGAGCGAGGCATCCCTCACTCGGATCGGCGAGGTGATATGTTCGCCCTTGCCACTCAAATACAACACAACGCGGTCGGCCCATTTCTGGGTTCGGCGGAGCCTGTCCAGATACGCTCCTAGGTCGGGGATGTCAACCAGGTTCAATCGCGTGCCGCTAAAGCGTTCCTCGTTCAAGGCAGGTACAAACTCCGGCAAGGACGGTTCTTCTAGAAGATCCTCTGCAAAGTGGGACAACCCAAGCCACAGCGGCCAGTTCAGTTGGGCTAGCGGCAGAGATCTGGGATCGTGGCCAATCGCGGTGAAGGGATCGACAGATGAAGCGTAGGCGTGTGCCCGCAGGGGGGAAAAACTCTCTGCGGAGCGAAGCCCCAACTCCTCGGGGGTCTCTGGCCAAACTTCGTTGCTTTGGCCGTCGGCTTCCTCGCCGACCCATAGATCCCGCCAGTCTTTCAGGGAGGTAATCGAGCGTGCTTGATGACGAAACAGGCTAGGCCAACCGGCATACAAGACATTACATGGCTGAACATGGATCGACGAAGTAGCCGTAACGGCGGGATCTAGAGTGATCATATCCCCCGAGCGATCGAGGCTGGCCAAGATGCTGTCCCAGGCCGTGATCTGGAATGACGGCTTGCGTTCCTCGGGCTGTCGCGGGGCCAACTCCAACAGACACGGCGAAGCGGCGAGTGTCGAGCGAATGATCCACAGATGGGTAGCTGTCTTTTCGCCGTTGCGTAGGAGCAACAGCGTGGCCTCGCTGGAGGTAATCAGGCAGTTGTCGATTCGCACATGTGCGGCCGGGGCATCCAGATGGAGCAGTTGGACCCCCCTCATGCGGAGGTGACACCGCTCCAGACGCAGACGGCTGCCGCTGTCCGGGCTAACGACTCGCAGCAGCGTTGCTCGCTCGCGCGGCTTCCCGGTACTGCTGAAGGTGCAATCCCGCAGATGCACTTCCCCTGCAGAGCGATCTAGCACCACGAACGACTCGGCCAGCGTCTCAGGTATCTGCCAGGCCACATCCAGCCCTTCGAGAAGGAGCCGTCCGCTTCTGCCGCGCCAGAAATACAGCGGCTGGTCGGTCTTCTTGTTGAGTCGGCGTTTCTCCATCGTAGCGGGCAGATCCCAGATGAGCAGCGGGCGAAATCCGGGGGCGGCACGAATCCACACCTCGCGTTCTCCTAGGTCGATCGGCAACTCGAAAAACGGGCCGTTGTCGGCAATCTCGACGATGGCCGGCCCCGGAGCGGCCAGAGCGTCGGCCAGGCAGCGGAAGGTGCCAGGCTCGGCACTGACGCGTCGGACCTTGCGGATGGGTGCAGACCAGGGTTCGGCCTTAGCCCAGGGGTGGTCGGCCTCTTGTTTCAGGGCCACAGGATCCAGCACGGCATTGCCCAGGCGTGGGAGGGCGGTACGCGAAGGGGTTTTGTCGGAAGCAGTCGGGCGCTGGGGCCTCGGCACGGGAGGCGTCTGCGGCATGGTTATCACGGGCGGCAACAGAACAATCGGCTCGCCCGGGTTGACCGGTTGGTCAGGGTTGCCCCGACGGCTAGCGACCAGCACCACGACCAGCAATACCAGGGCCAGCACTGCCCCGCCCCCCGCGTAGATCCACGGCCAAGGATTGGAATCGGCCGGGGTCGAGGAGGCCTCCAGCGAGTGAACCTGGGCGTTGGAGCGTTTCTTGTTTCTCTTAGGCGAGTCGGCCGTGGGTTTGAGGCGACGAGAGGTCTGGCCTTCGAGAGAAAGCAGGTCGTCAATGAGCGATTCGGCGCTAGGGTAGCGGTCCTCTGGGTCTTTGGCGAGCAGGCGTTCCAGCACGGCTCGACATGCGGGGCTGACGCGAGGGTTCAGGGCGCACACATCAGGCGGCGGGTCGTTCATGATTTTGATGAGCCGTTCCCCCAGCCCGCCAGCTGGGAAGGGAGCCTGTCCGGTGAGAAGGTGAAACCAGGTACCGCCCAGGGAGTACAGATCGCTACGGGCGTCAGCTGCCCCCGAATCACGAGCTTGCTCCGGTGACATATAATCAATCGTACCAACCGTGGTGCCGGTCCGAGTGACGCGATAATGATCGTCGCTGATCTCGCGGGCTAGGCCAAAGTCGGTCAGCTTGACTAAGAGCTTGCCATTCTTGCGGGTGAGCAGAAAATTGGAGGGCTTGATGTCGCGATGAACGATGCCATGCTCTGCCGCATGACGCAACGCCCGCGCCCCTTGAAGGACGATTTGCCGTGCTTCCTCCGGATCGAGCGGACCGTTTTGCTTGACGTACTCATATAGGTCGATGCCGTCCACAAACTCCATCGCAAAATAGAGCGTCTGGTTCAGTTCGCCCAACTCGTACAACGCCACAATATTCTCGTGTTGCATCT
Organism: Gemmataceae bacterium; assembly: GCA_046719305.1. Lineage (GTDB taxonomy): Bacteria > Planctomycetota > Planctomycetia > Gemmatales > Gemmataceae > RGDT01. Next base: position 7,313 of record JBDNDE010000018.1, read on the forward strand.
TACTGGCCGCCGCATATTCGCGACGAAACCGGACCACCATAGCCGGCTTGGCGGCCAAGTCTGGTGGCAGGATTTTCAGCGCTACCTCGCGTCCTAGTTCGGTATCACGAGCATGATAGACTGCACCCATCCCCCCGGTGGCAATGTGCCGGATGACCTCGTACTTGCCAAGGCGGATCGGTTTCTTGCTAGGCTGTGATGGCGAATCGGAGGGCATGAATCGACCTCAAACGGCACCAGGGCCGTGCAGCGGGGAGCGGTACAGATTCCCAAGGCGAGCGACAATTTATCCCAGTATAACACGAGTAGCGTTAGAAGAAACGCGATTCCCAAGCGAAGAGTTGCCGCCTTTGCAAAAACTGCAAAACCGAAGGAACTGTTTATCCATGGGAATTATTGCTTGTTGCTTGAAGGACTGCTGAACCGACAAATGACTCGCCTCGGAGCGTCCCAGTTCCTGATGAACTACTCCGCGGTCCGCAATTATTTATAATTATTTATGCGTATGCGACTGTTTTTTCCTGGCGCGAATTGGCCGAATCCTCTACACTATCCAGATCTATCTAGATCTGCTCTGAACCTGAGGAAGTGTTCATGTTTCCTGTGGTGGTACTTCTGACGTTCACTCAACCCAGCGTAGCTGATTGGGAACGCTGGCGGAATTTCTATCGGCTGACGCAAGGTAAGGTGGTCGGTGGGGCGATCGAGGCTCGTTGGTCGGCCGAGGGACTGCTGTACTATCGCAACGCCCGGGGGCAAATGGTGCAGGTCGACCCGGTCAAGGCGACCAAGCAGGTGGTCGAGGCCAAGCTCGCTCCGGCGAATCCGGCAGCGACAGCGAAGCAGAGTCCACCCCGGCAAAGACACTCGCTGCGTGCCGAGCGATCGCCCGATGGCAAACATCGCGTCGAAGTGCGCCACCACAACTTGTATCTGGATGGCCAAGCACTCACCAAGGACGGTACGCAGCAACAGTATTACGAACCAGGCGTTTTTTGGTCGCCGGACAGTTCGCGGTTTGTGGCGTATCGGATCAAGGCAGGGCGTCGGCGGGTAGTTCATCTGATCGAATCATCCCCCAAGGGGAGTATCGACCCTAAGTTACACACCTTCCGCTACGACAAGCCTGGCGATGAGTTGGATACGCCTAGTTTACACTTGTTCGAGGTGGCGAGGGCCAAAGAGACGGCGTTGGAGAACAAGTTGTTTGACACACCTTGGAGTCTGAACGAGATTCGTTGGGCAAGCGACTCCCAGAGCTTCACTTTTGCCTACAACCAACGCGGGCATCAGGTGCTACGCATCGTTGAAATCGAGGCAGCAACCGGCAAGGCACGAGCGCTCATCGATGAGGTCAGCAAGACTTTTATCGATTATGCCCACAAACGCTTTGTTTGGTATCGTGACAAAGACATTCTCTGGATGTCCGAACGCGACGGCTGGAATCATCTCTACCGGATCGATCGCCAGACCGGCCAAGCGACGCAATTGACCCGTGGGCCGTGGGTCGTGCGGGGTGTCGATCGGGTCGACGACCAGACCGGCGAACTGGAGATTCGCGTCGGGGGCATCGATCCGGATCAGTCTCCCTATCATGTTCATCACTGTTTGCTTAACGTGAACACTGGCAAGCTGGTACGGCTGACCGATGGGGACGGCACGCACCGCGTTCAGTGGTCGCCGGATCGGCAGTATCTGGTGGATACCTGGTCGCGTGTTGATCTAGCTCCGCGGAGTGTGTTACGCGACCGCACGGGCAAGAAACGGCTCGACTTGGAGGAGGGTAGCCTCGACGCGCTGCTCAAGGTTGGCTGGAAACCTCCCGAGCGTTTCGTGGCCAAGGGACGCGATGGTCAAACCGACATCTGGGGCGTGATTTGCAAACCAACTCATTTCGACGCGAAGAAGCGTTATCCGGTGTTAGAGTACATCTACGCCGGGCCGCAGGGCGCCTTTGTTCCGCAAGAGTTTCGAGCCTATCATTATCTGCAAGAGATGGCCGAGCTTGGATTTATCGTAGTGCAGATCGACGGCATGGGAACTTCATACCGCTCCAAGGCGTTTCATGATGTTTGTTGGAAGAATCTGGGCGATTCAGGCTTCCCCGATCGCATCGCTTGGCTAAAAGCAGCCGCCAAGCAACGGCCCTGGATGGACCTGGAACGCGTCGGCATCTGGGGCGGCTCAGCCGGTGGACAGTCGGCCTTGCGGGCTTTGTTGGCTCATGGTGATTTCTACAAGGTCGCTGTGGCCGATTGTGGTTGTCACGATAATCGGGTCGACAAAGTATGGTGGAACGAATTGTGGATGGGCTGGCCGATCGGTCCCCATTATGCTAATCAATCGAATGTCACCAACGCCCATCACCTTCGTGGTAAGCTGATGCTGGTGGTCGGTGAGATGGACCGCAACGTCGATCCAGCTAGCACCATGCAAGTCGTAGCCGCACTCGTCAAAGCGGACAAGAATTTTGATCTACTGTATCTGCCGGGAGCCGGGCACGGAGCAGCGGAAACGCCCTATGGTCGGCGACGCCGGGCGGAATTTTTCGTTCAACATCTGCTCGGGAAATAGCACATGCAGCCACTAGAACTACCGCTGTCTGCTTCAGGCCGGCTCGCTCAGGCTGGGGGCGAGGATCGCTACCGTCTTGGCCCCGAACTGGCCCGTGGCGGCATGGGGGTTGTCTTTCAGGCCCGAGACGAAATCCTGGGGCGTGAAGTGGCCATCAAAGTCTTGCTTGATCCAGCGGAGTCACGGCTTGATCTGGTGCAGCGGTTTATTCGTGAAGCCAAAATTGCCGCCCAGCTACAGCATCCGGGTATCCCCGCCGTCTACGAGTTGGGCTGGCTGCTGGATGGTCGGCCCTTTCTGGCTATGAAGCTGATTCGGGGCCAGATGCTGGCGCGGTTGATCGCCCAAGGTGAGATGGATCGGGCCGGCCTGTTACGTATCTTCGAGCAATTGTGTCAAACCGTCGCGTATGCCCATTCGCAGCAGATTGTCCATCGCGACTTAAAGCCGTCGAACATCATGGTCGGGGCATTCGGCGAGGTGCAGCTGGTCGACTGGGGGCTGGCCCGGGCCTTGGGAGAACCGACTCACAGCAGCGAGCAGGGGCCTTCGGATTCGCCGATCCTGGCGGGCGGTATCTCGCCGTATTCGCCGATCACCGAGACGAATCAATTTTGGGGCACGCCGACTTACACCCCTCCGGAGCGATTACGTGGCGAAGTGGGCGATTGTCACTCGGATGTGTATTCACTGGGGGCGATTTTGCATGAGATCCTCACCGGCAAGCCGCCCATCTGGTCGGATCGTTTGTTGATGACTCGGCTGATTCCTGGCGGCACCGGCATGGAAGCGCTGCAGGCTAGCGGAGCCGACCCGGTGCTGATCGACTTGACCTTGCGTTGTCTGGCGGCCGATCCAAAGCAACGTCCCGCTGACGCCAGCGAACTAGCCCAGACGCTGCGGCAGTATCATGAACAGCTGGCTGAGCAGGTGCAGCAACTGGAAAACGAAAAAATCGCCCAGCGAGTACGTCAGGAGGAAAGCCGTCGCCGCCGGCGACTGATCGCTATTGGTAGCAGTGTCGGGTTGCTTTTACTGGCCTGCCTGGGGGTCGTCCTGGGGGTCGAACATCAACGACACCAGCGACTCCGCGAGCAGACGCAGCAGTTTTTGGCCGAGATCGAGCAGAAAACGGCCGAGAGATTGCAAGAGCGCAATTGGGAGCAACTGATTGCATTGTTGGAGCCGGCGTTGGCACAAGTGCGGTGGCACGAGGTAGGCGAGGCAGTCCGGACTCGGATCGAGCAGACGTTGCAGACGGCCCGGCTGGTGCGTGAGTTGGAGCAATTGCGTCGGCAAGCCCGCCTCGTGACCACACGAGAACGCCGAGCCACGGTCTCCCCGCTAGCGTATGAACAGACATTTCGCAAGTATGGCTGGGAGGTGCTGGAGGAGTCCCCCGCCACACTGGCTCGGCTACTGGAAGACCACCCCGCTGAGCAAGAGATTCTCAACAGTCTGTATGCCTGGCAAAACGCGGAACGTGATCCGGCAAAACGTACCCGGCTTCAGACCGTCCTTCAGGCCAGTGACCACGACCCATGGCGGCAAGCCATCTTGGGGTTGGCCCCGCCGTTGACGCTCTCCCAGGTCCAGCAGGTGGTCAACGATCTGCCCCATTCGCTCCAGCCGACCGAATGGATGATTGGCTTGGCGCGAATGCTGGATCAAGTGGCTCCAGGAGAGGGGTTGCGGTTGCGTCGCAGCCTGCAGGAGCGGTTCCCCAACGATTTCTGGACCAATCTCGATCTGGCTGCTCATTTGTCCGAACTGCCGGCTTTGCAAACCGAGGCGATCATCTATGCCCGGATTGCGGTCGCTTTGCGGCCCGACGAGGCGGTCGCCTGGAACAATCTGGGAGTGGTGCAGATGCTGCAAGGTGATCGCCAGGGGGCGTTGCGTTCACTGAATCGAGCTGTTCAGCTTTGGCCCGATCAGGGGTCTTTGCGGCTGAACTACGCCCTAGCCTTGCTGCAGAATCAGCGTTTCGACGAGGCAAAGCAGGAACTAGAGCGGGGTCAGCAACTGGCCCCTCACCTGATCGAGGGCGAGTACATCCGCGGCGTGTTGGCGTTGCAGGCGGACGATCAGGCCACCGCCCGAGAAGCCCTCCGACGTGTTTGGGACTCGGCCGATTCCTCCTGGTTTCTCCGCGACAACGTCCTGTTTTTGGTTAATGATTTGCTTGCGCCTGACGAACTGCAACGGTATCTGAAACAACATCCTAGCGCGGGGGCCTTTTTCGCTTTATCCCAACTACGACTTCGCGAAGGCAACCTAGATGCCGCCGATCAAGCCCTGGTTCAAGCGATTCGTCTGACTCCGTGGGATTCGCATCTATGGGCCGAAGCGGCTCGTTTGGCGGATCGTCGCGACGACATAACAGCACTGATGGACCGGGCCGCGCAGGCGGTGTTACAAAATCCGGAGCGGCTTAAGGAGATCTTGTTGCTGCGGGCGTTGAACAATTATTCCAGTGTGGTGCCGGGATTAGAAGCCTTGGCCCGACGCGTCGCTGTCCGCTACCCCGAACGGCCCGAGGGCTGGATCTTGCGAGCGTTGCACGAGATCCAGACCAAGCAATTCACCGCTGCCCTGGAATCGTGCCGCCTGGCGTTGCAGTATCCCGAGTCCCAGGCTAGCACGCGGCTCTTGCAGGGCGTTGCTCTGGAACAGTTAGGCAAACGGGAGGCTGCCCAGACCGCTTATCACCTTAGCCATGCCCTCAATCCCCTCGATCCTCGACCTCTCATCGGCATCGCTACTTTGTGGCTGCAGGCGGGCAAACCGCGTGAGGCCGAGATGGTTTTCGACGTCCTCGAAAAGAAAGGAAACGCGGCCTGGCAGGTGGTGCGAGGCCGAACCGAGGTGTTGCTGGCCCAGGGCAAGACGCTAGCGGCCATACGCTACCTAGAGGACCATCTCGATCAACATCCCACAGCGGTCGAGTTGATTCACCTACGCGGAGTGCTGGCCTGGCAAGTTGGCCGCTACGATGAAGCAGAGCGGTGGCTTCTTCAAGCGCTGCAACGAGATCCTAAGCATCTGCCTAGCCGCGTGAATCTCGGTCAGGTGCAATTGACGCAGAATAAACTCCGCCAGGGACTTGCCAACCTGAAGGCGGCCTTGGCTCAGGCACCAAATGACGCCGTGATTCTTCAGATTTACGGTCTGACTTTGCTCAGGCAGAAGCAGTATGCCGAGGCCGAACCGGTTCTGGTGCGTGCGGTGCAACTCGATCCAAAGGAACCGATGAGCCACGCCGGACTCGCTGGGTTGTATCTAGAGACCCAACGACCCGAGGCAGCCCAAAGGGTGCTAGCCCAAGCGGTCCGACTGCATCCCCAGCAGGCCCAGCTAGCGGCCATGAACGGCCAAACGCTGACCATGCTGCACCGCTACCGTGAGGGCGTGGCCGAGTTGGAACGCGCCCAACGCCTGTTGCCGACCGATTCACCGAATCGCGAACGGGTGGTCGCCCAACTGCGTTTGAGCCGGGATCTATTGCAGACGGAACTTCGCTTGGAGGCCGTCTTGGCAGGAAAGGCCAAACCGACCGTAGCGGAGACGATCGACTTGATCGAACTGTATGCGATAGCCAAACGCAAGCCGGTAGAGGCGGCGCAGTGGGCGGTGCGGTTCCTGGAAGAGAACTCCGCTTCCCTATTTGCCCCGCAACAGAACCTCTACTTCCGGGCGGGCGTCGTCGCCCTGCAAGCGGCCAAGGCCACCCCCGCGCAAGCCCTTCGTTGGCGACGCCAAGCCCTGACTTGGCTCGACCGCCAACGCCAGTTGTGGACGAAACAGGCCACCGAGCAAGTGATCACGACAGCTACGTTGAAAGAGTATCGCGAGCGTGCCAACAAGATAAAAGAGTTGCAAGACCTGCAACGGCAGGTCGATCAGGGCCAACTACCGCGCGAAGAAGCCGACGCCTGGAAAAAATTCTTCCAGTGGTTGACACCGACGGGGCGGTCCTCCGAGCCGACGCCGAATATCCACGCCAACGAGCCGGCCGATTAATCAGCTGAGCTTAGCGGAGGTTAGGGGAGACGGAGAGCCTGTATGGGGCGTAGGACAGCTCGCACGGGACTAGCATCAAACCCCTCCAAGGGCAGCGGCAGGGCGATCAATTCGTATTCTCCTTCGGGCACGCTTTCGAGCCGTAGCCCCTCTAAGATGCTGATATCGTAGCGTAAGCAAGCCTGATGGACCGGCAACTCTTTCGAATCGGAACAATCGACGCTGGGCGTATCGACACCGATCAGGAAGACCCCTGCGTTTGCCAGTTGTTCAACCAGTTCGACGCTCAAGCTGGCAAAATCAGTGTGGAAATCAAACGGATCTGCAGCCGTGCCTGTGGCGATTAGTACTCGCGGCGCAACGAGAGGCCACTTCAGCGGGCCGATGGCCTGTCCACGCAAGGCGGCCACGCGAATCAGTTGACAAGGCCCCAGGTAGCGTTCTAGGGGGACCGCTTCGATGCTGGGGCCGGAGCCGTAATGACTAGGGGCATCGGCATGGGAGCCGAGATGGACAGTGGCCCGCAAGGTGGACAGGGTGATGGGGTCACCGCGAGCGCGGTCCAGCAGCAGTTCGCGTTGCGGCGGGGTGTCGCCCGGCCAGACGGCCAAGCGTGGGGAGATACGCGGCGATAGATCGTAAAGCATTATAAACGGTTCCGCACGTTCCACAGATCAGGAAAGACCGGATTGAACAACGACTGCTTGAGAAACTCCACGCCGTGCGAGCCACCAGTGCCCGGTCGAGCGCCGATGGTCCGCTCCACGAGTTTGATATGCCGATACCGCCATTCTTGGAAGCCTTCGTCAAAATCGGTGAGCAACTCGAAGAGGATCACCAGGTCCGGCCGGGTCCGATGCAACCGATAGAGGATCTCCTCGACGGTGGGGTGGGCGGTATTGGACTGGCCGGGGGGCAGCTGCGGTACCGCTTCCCCTTGGCAACGCAGAAACCCGAGCAAGGCATCGCCCAGGCTCGGTTCGCTCAAGCGGCGTTGCAGACGTTGGAGGTCGTCGGGGTGGTGGTGGAGACGCAGCATTTCCGGCCGTTTGTAGCCCAGCAAAAACTCCAGTTCACGGAATTGAACCGATTGAAACCCCGAGGCAGTCTGTAGCCGAGTGCGGAAGGTGGTAAACGACATAGGGGTGAGCGTTTCGACGACATCGACCTGCTCGACGAGCAGTTTCATCACCGTGCGACAGCGTTTGAGGGTGGCGATGCTGCCGTAGAGATCCCCCTGGCTGAGGGTGGTTCGCACATGTTCCAACTCGTGCAACAGCAGTTTGAACCAGAGTTCATAGGCTTGATGCACGATGATGAACAGCATCTCGTCATGTTCGCTGGGTTCCTGAAGGTTCAGCAGCTGATCCAAGTGCAGATATTCGCCGTAGGTCATGGCCATCGTGAAAATTCCTTGCAGGCATGAGTATGGAGTAAGAAGAAGGAGGCGGGGGTGGCAAGCTCTCGAAGGAAGCTCTGAGTGCTAGGCGGGCAAGTTTCGATGGAGAGAAAACAGGCCCCAGCGGGTTCGACAGGGGGCACGAGAGGTGGGCAAGACTAGACCGGGAGGGGGCAAATTTTCCACCAACGGAAGCGATGTCGGCTGTTGCTTACGCTGAATCAGAGGGGTATAGTGAATAAGAGAAGTGGTTTCGGTTGACATCGGAATCGTCACAGGGTTGCAAGGGATGATCCCTCCTGGTTGGATTCCCGCACGATGAGGATTCCGCCTGCCTCCTAACGATCGAGGTGGCCCCATGGCCTTGGCACTGAACATTGGCAAATGCACACTCTTGGGTAACTATCGGGAGAACAATGAAGATTCCATTGATGTCAAAGTCTTCCCCGACATGACCATTTGCCTGGTAGCCGACGGTATGGGAGGTCAGGCGGCAGGTGAGGTGGCCAGTAAACGGGCTATCGAAATCGTGCCGCGTGAATTGAAAAAGCACCTCACGGCCACAGCGGGCAACGAAGAAACCAAGAACATCCTGCGTCGCAGTATTGTTCAAGCCAACGAAGAAATCATGGCGATGGCGGCGCTGGACCGCGAACTGAAAAACATGGGCACGACCATCGTCGCTACATTATGGCGTAAAGGGAGTGCGGCCCTTTATGTCACGGGCATGGGTGATAGCCGGGTCTATCAGGTGCGGGGGAAAAAGATCGAGCAGCTGACCATCGACCATTCGATTGCTCAAGCCCTGGTGGAAGCGAAGACGATCACGGCAGCCGACGCTAAGAATCACCGATACAAGAACGTACTCTGGAAGTATCTGGGGTCGCCCGAAGTGGGCGATGGCCCTGAGGTGAAGTCAGTGCCGATGCAGGCCGGGGATCGCTACCTGTTGTGTACCGACGGCCTGACGGGGGTTGTCTCCGATGAGCAACTGTTGGCGTTTATGCGGGAAAAGCCCGACCCACAGGAATGCGCCGAAGGCCTAGGGCAACTCGCACTCGATCAGGGCAGCCGAGATAACATCTCCTGCGTGGTGGTGGATGTCGTCGAACTGAAGTAACGGCCAAGGCGCTAGCCGTGTCTCAGAATTGCAAAGACATCAGAATTTGCCAAGAACGAAACGGTGCCTCGCTGCGATCGATAGGAACGGACAGGGCACCCGAGACACGCCAGTGGTCGGAAGGAATCCAGTGCAAGCCAGGCAACAAATCGACCGTGATGGGGCCACTGAGAATCCGTTCGCCGCGATAGATGCCTTGAGCCTCTAACGAGATATACCAACAGCGCAACCGATCTAGCTCCCCACTCGCCGGAGCGAAATGGAAACCTACCCCGTATTGCCAGTGTTCCGACAGGGCTTGCCGAGTGGGGTTGGATACCCCGACGTTGCGATGGATACATAGCTGCAAGCCAAGCCCCTCGTCGCTTAGGCTATGGTACAACGACAACGCCGGTGCCACGACGGTGGCCCCGCGAGACTCCGGCAAGCCCTCCCCCTCCAGGCCTGAGGGCATAAAGGCCTGTAAGACTAGGGAGCAAGTGGTTCGCTGGTCCTCGAACAATTGCACTTGAGAAAACAACCGCGTGTAACCGACGCCACCCGGATCATGTGGCCTGCGGAAACCAAAAGCAGGATTATCGTTGCCGATAAGCAATTGCACCCCCTCGGGATCAGGCTCAGGCAACTCGGGCACGATCCGTCCTCCGAAGGTTGGGTCTTCCGACTCCAGCCATGGCATGGGCACCAGAAAGGCCGGCGCGACCCGAAAGAGTACTGGCCGAGGCGAACTAGGGCGTAGTATGTGGGTAGCTGTTTCCTGCGCGGGACACAGGGACCAAGACACCAGCAGGAGCGACCACGTCCAACGGATAGGCAAGGGCTACCATCTCCTCGACTCGGATCCATCCGAGGCTCGTCTATACCGGCGTTTGCACCGACAGACAAGAGTATCGCCCCGAGCATGGCGAACGACCCTAGGCAGATCAGGGCACTGGTGACCAGTAGCCATAATCGTGATAGACGGAACTCAGGTCGTATTTGGAGTTGTCGAGAATGTCCAGCGGGTAGGTGTTGCTGCCGCGGATCACTTTGGGATCGGTCAGGCCGACCAGAGCCGAACCGGTGACGGCAATTTCCGCACAGAGCCACCTTTGACGCTCGAACCAAGTGTGACCCAGAACTTCACGCAACGGGCCGCCGCGAGTCTTGATCGGCGTGCCCTGAAGCAGAAGCCGCCACATCGCGTAGCGTTTGCCTTTCTGACGGTCGGCCCAATGGGTGAGCGTGGCAGATTGCTCAGTAGTGAGTTTGCGTTTGCAACGGCGAATCTGGATGACTCCCTCGAAGGTACGCAAGCGGGGGATGATGTCTAGCACATAAACATGCAAGGTGTCATCGGGACCGGCTTCCAGGATGGCCAGTTCGCCGTTCGGTTTTTTGACCACGATCCCCGCGTGGAACGGCGGGGCAGTCTTGGCAATCGCATAGAGCTTTCGCCAAAATTCGCTCTGGTCGTCAAAAAACACCCAGTCTCCCTCACGCGGCTCGTAGGGAATCACTTCTTTGACCGTTCGGCCGTGCGCATCGGTCTTGTACGTCCACAAGTAGCCATACGGAGCTAATTGGGTTGTCTCATTAGTGGCCGAGGTGCTACGAGGCGAGAGTGAAGAAATAGGAGGCGTTCCGAAACTCACCAGTGTGGCGAGAGACAGAGTGAGCAACATACGGAGTCCCTTCCGGTTGAAGATTGTCGTAATAAATCAATCGGCTGCCGGGTTGGCCTATCTTGATGGAAGCAGGCGCGGGGGGGGCACTGCCTCGGGCAGAGCTGGCAAAACCAGGTGCAACCGGAACATCCGATAACACAATCTCTGGCGATTCACAGTTGACAGTTGGCGATTGCTGACGATAATTTTGAAGGAAGTTTGAAGATCCTGCCTACCGGCCACTATTGCACTTTTATCCCTCGCTGCCACGGATCGGACGGCGAAAGGCTCTCCAGGATGGTGTTGCAGTCCAGCTACGTCGGTTCGCCGCTTATATGCCGACGAAGGGAGATACCGATGACCCGTGAACAGTTGCGCTCACTCAACTGCAAGCAACTCGCTGAGATGGCACGGCGTCGAGGGATTGCTGGGTGGCATGATTTCCGCAAGGAACAATTGGTCGAGGCCCTGACACGCTCGTTTCGCAATGAGGCCCGACGGCTGAAAAATGGTGCTGTAGCTAAACCGGCCGTCGCATCCACGGCTTGCACGGTAGCTCGTCCGCCAGCCATCCCCCTGCCTGTGCCGACTCCCACCCAACGCGACCAGCTGTTGCTAGTTGTGCGTGGTCCTCACTGGCTTAGTTGTCATTGGGAAGTCTCTGTGAAATCCCAAGAACGTGCTAGGGCGGCCCTCGGTCCAAAATGGTACTCGGCCAAGCCAACGCTCCGCCTGTTCGAGGTCAGCCATAATGATGCTGGTTATGGGGCCGAGAAGGCAATTCGTGATATTACAATCCACGGCGGCACCGACACCTGGTATATCGATGTGCCGCAACCACCGCGTTGCTATCGTGTGGATTTGGGCTATCTCACCACGGACGGCGCGTTTTATTGCATGCTGCGCAGCGACGTGGTTAGCATGCCCGCTGCCGGCTCGGCTGATGCCCGTAACGACACTATCGACCCCATCGTTGCCGATCGGCTCGCGGCGTTGTCCGGTCACGGGACCGGTGAGGGCAGTTGCCGCGACTTGCGTCCCTTTCTGGAAGAGCGTCTGCGTCGGCCGATCGGTGCGCCGTCGATTCTACGCTTGACCACCGACGAGCCGTTTGAATTTGCCGTCGAGGCTGACCTAATCGTTTATGGTCGAACCCTCCCCGGAGCACGGGTCGAGTTGCAGGATCAACCCGTTGAGGTGACGGCCGATGGTTCGTTTGCCATGCGGTTTCGTCTGGCCGAGACACGCCAAATCATCCGCTGCGTGGGCACGTCGCCTGATGGCTCAGAAGAACGCACGATCATCCTGCATGTCGAGCGAAACATTCGCCAACTGGAACCCGCTTCCCTTCACGAGACGGACTAATTGGCGTGTTGTCGTCGGTGTTTGCCCCCGAGGCTGATCTTGCCATCGTGTCGCTCTCACGACGAGCGATGGCCACCCAGTGGCAAGTGCTGCTACCGGTGAATACCCCGGAACCGGCTCGTCTTGGCTACGATCTCTTCGAGTTGTTGGATCGTCTGGAAAGCCAGATGACGGTCTATCGGCCCGATAGCGAGGTTTCGCGGCTGAATCGACAGGCAGGACGTGGCGCGATGCGGGTGGAAGCCCGTCTGTATGACCTGCTGCAACTGGCCGGTCGCCTTCACATCCAAACGCAAGGATGTTTCGATGCAGCCATTGGCAGCCTATTAAAAGCCTGGGGCTTTTTCAAGCCGCCGCGTCGGGTGCCAACTCCAGAAGAATTAGAAGCCCTGCGTTGGGGGTGGCAACATGTTGCGCTGAGCGAACCAAACACGGTTCACATAACAAGGCCCGGTGTGGAGATCAACCTCGGCAGCATCGGTAAAGGGTACGCCTTGGACCGGCTGGTCGAACGGCTAACCCGGCGCTGGAAAATCGGCACAGCGCTGTTGCACGGAGGCTCTAGCAGTCTGTACGCTAAAGGGGATCCCCACGGATCGGGGCGAGGCTGGGCCGTGGACATCCGCCATCCTTGGCAACGGCAACGGCTACTGCACCGGGTTTATCTCCGCGATCGCGCCTTGGGAACGTCGGCGGCTACGTTTCAACACCTGATCCACGAAGGCAAACGTCTAGGGCATGTGTTGGATCCACGCACCGGCTGGCCTGCTAGCGGTTTAGAGAGTGTCTCTGTGCTGGCCCCCAGTGCCGCTCTGGCCGATGCCCTCTCGACCGCCTTTTTTGTCGGCGGCCTGGAGTTGGCCCAAAGTTACATCGCTGCCCACCCGGAAATCGCCGCCGTGCTGCTGCCGACGGGTTCCGGCTCTCCTGTGATCCTAGGCGAGTAATTCTCATGCTACGTTGGTCATTCTGGACGATTGTTTTTCTGATCCTGTTGCGGCTGTCGATCGGCTGGCATTTTCTATTCGAGGGGCTAAACAAGGTCCACTCGTATTTGGTGGGGCCAACCGTGACGAGCCGGCCGTTTACCTCGGGGCCATACTTCCGCGAAGCGCCTGGACCGCTAGGGCAACTGTTCCGGGCCACCAATGGCGACCCAGACAACGACATCCTGGCCCGAGTGGTTCCCACAGCGCGACCGGAGAACTTCGACCCCGCCACCGATAAACCCCAGGACCGCCTGCCGCCTGCTCTTAAGGCCGACTGGTATGGCCTGGCCGATCGCTATGCCAAGCACTACGGCATCTCGGCCAACGAAGCCCGAGCAGTCGTCGAGCAGAACGCTAGTATCACTGTTCGCTGGTTAGAGTATGAGCCCCCGCCTGAACTACAGGCCATCGTGCAGCGTTTCGGCAAGATCGAATCCGTGGATGTTTCCTTGCTTACCCCCGCCGAGACGGCCATCTACAACGAATTCCTGGCCAACAGTACGGATCAGACTATCCGGTTCGTCTCGGGTGAGGTCACTCGCCGCATGACCATGGCCGAGCGGGTCGCCGCCTACCGCGAGAAGTTGGCCGACTATCGCGAGCGTTCCGGGCGAAAGGCATGGATCTTTGGCAAAGACGTCGATGCTGCTCACCTGCGAGCCATCAAGTCTGAGTTAGCCGCCTGGAGAACGGCGTTGCGCAACGATTTGGACAACACGCAAACGGCCCGCTTGGTACTGGACCTCAATACGCTGGTATTGGGCGACCGTGCTGAGAAACTCGCTGCCCTGCCGGCTGGCAAAGAGTTGCTCAAACTGCCTCAAACTCCCCTGGATTTGAAAGCCTTCGCCGAATCAGTACGCGATAAACAAAAACAACTCGAAACGCAAGGGAAAACTGCCGAAGCCGAATCCCTCGCCTCTGTGTTAGAGGGCCTAGCCACTACCCCAGCCTTGCCGGCTTTGTCTGCGGATCCCTTGGTCGCCTGGATTGACTTCTTGACCATCTGGGGTTTGACCCTCATGGGAGCCTGCATCCTGGTCGGCTTGCTGACCCGCCTCAGCTGTTGGGCAGCAGCTGGGTTCTTACTTCTGACATATCTCGCGGTGCCATCCTGGCCTTGGTTGCCTAGCGTTGGCCCGCAGGAGGGCAATTACTTCCTGGTCAACAAAAATGTCGTCGAAATGTTCGCCCTGTGTGTGCTGGGCACCCTACCCACCGGTCGCTGGTTCGGAGCCGATGGCCTGCTGCTGGCTATGTGGAGTTTCCTGACCGGCTCGGCTGAAGAAGAATCCAACGAACCCTAAGAACAGGAGCCTCTCCCATGGCTATTGATATGACTCCTGAGCAGAAGGCTCAAGGCGAGAAAAACTTCAACGCCGCTACCGAAGCGCTGGGCTTGAACCGTCGTAGCTTCCTGAAAGCTGGCATCCTCGGAGCAGGTGCCGTCGCTGGCTCCTCGGCCGCTGTCTACTTCGGCTACCAAAGCCTACAAGGCAAGCCGGTCAAGGCGGCTCTGCTCGGAGCAGGCGACGAAGGCGGCGTGCTGGTCGGCGAACACAATCCCGACTTCCTCCGCTTCGTGGCCGTGTGTGATATTCGGCCGTCAAACATGGTGCGGATTATGGAAGGCGACCCAGACGTGCCATTGCGTAAGGGATTCAAGAAAGTCTACGGCGCGGGCGCTACCAACCCCAACAGCACCGATTACGTCCGGCCGTTTACCGACTACAAGCCGTTTTTGGAGCATCTCGAGCAGAACAAGGAAATCGAGGCAGTCGTCATCGCCACGCCGTTGTTCCTGCACGCACCGATGACCATCGACATCATGTTGGCCGGCAAGCGTCGCGGCAAGCCGATTCATGTGCTTTGCGAGAAGCTGATGGCCTGGAACGTGACGCAATGCAAACAGATGATCAAGGTTGCCAAGGAGACCGGCAGTATCTTGAGCATTGGTCACCAACGCCACTACAGCATGTTGTATTCGCATGCCACCGAAGTGATCAAATCGGGCATCTTGGGCGAGATCAAACATATTCGCGCCCTGTGGCATCGTAACTTCAGCTGGCCCTACAAGCACAACGATAAGAAAGGCCCCCAGGTGGCCGGTATCACTAAGCCGACCATTCGCGATGGTTGGTTCCCCCCGGTGCTGGAAGGCGACTACAACGCCCTGAAAGACACCATCAAAAACTACGGCTTCGATAGCGTTGAGCAACTCATTCGCTGGCGACTTTATGCCGAGACGGGCGGCGGTTTGATGGCCGAACTGGGCAGCCACCAACTGGATGCCTGCAGCATCTTTTTGGGCAAGGTCAAGCCGTTGGCCGTGCAGGGCTACGGTGGCAAGCTATTTTTCGGACCGGGCAAGAACGACCGGAACATCGACGATCATGTTTTCGTGACGTATGAGTTTCCCGGTAAGAATCATCCGCAGGGGCCGAACAAAGGCAACGACCCCAACGATTTAGTGATCGTCACCTACTCCTCGATTAGCACCAACGGCTTCGAGGCGTATGGCGAGTGTTTGATGGGCACCCGCGGCACAATGGTAGTCGAAGCCGAGCAAAAGGTGATGCTGTACACCGAGAAGGAACCGGGCAAAAAAGGCGACCAGCGGGCGATGGATGTCAACGTCTCGACCATCAAGGCCGGTGCTGCGGCCGCTGATTCCTCCTCTACCTGGGGCGGTCCCTCGGCTACGGTGACGGCCAGTACCGGAGCCACGGGCGGGGCGGCTAGCGGTCCCATCAGTCGTGGCTATCGCGAGGAGATGGAAGACTTTGCCTACTGCGTGCGGCTGTGGGATCCTAGCGTCGGCTATGCCAAGGATAGCAAAGGCAACTACGTCCAGCGTTTGCCTCGTTGCCACGGCGAAGTAGCGATGGCCGACGCCGTCATCGCGTTGACAGCCAATCGAGCGATGCACGCTGGCCCGAACGGCACCCCGATGCGGATCGAGTTTGATCCCAAGTGGTTCGACGCCGAAGAGGCAGCCACACCCGATGACCCCCGGGTCAAGCCGAAGGTGGAAGTGAAGATGGCATGAGACCCATCTGGCAGAGGAGGGGCTGTAACCAACTGCTGGTACCTGTAACCTAAGAGACAGGTTCAGCCGAGAAGGCGTCACGAGGGTAGCCCCTCCCCCTCTCCTTCAAACCGTTCTCCTTGCAAAGCGATGCAGAAGCCTTTGATACCTCCTCTTCTCCCAGAGGGTGAGAGAGCTTGAAGACAAGACTCTCGCCCATCGCACATTGCGAGAAGAAGGAATGGATTGCGAATTGGGACAACGCTGTAAGCTTGAAGACAAGACTCTCGCCCATCGCACGTTGCGAGGGTGTGATAGGTCGTGGCTCGCGGTACGGCTGATCTGTTGGCTTGCGATAGCAGTCAAACGTGCCGAGCGAGGGCATCTGAGTAACGCCCCCGCTCGGTTCTCGTTTCCTAGTTGCTTCGGTGTTTCGCGGCTAAGTGGCTTAGTACATGTCGTCCATGCCTGCCCCGCCGGCTGGTTTCTTCTCTTCCTTGGGCATCTCGGCCACTAGGGCATCGCTGGTCAGCAAGAGGGTGCTAACGCTGGCGGCATTTTGCAACGCGCTACGCACCACCTTGGTCGGGTCGATGATCCCCTCCTGCACCATGTCGATGTAGCGGTCGCCGCGAGCATCGTAGCCGAAGGTCGGCGTGTTGTTGGCCAGCACGTTGTGCATGACCACCGCGCCATCCTGGCCGGCGTTTTCGGCGATCTGCTGGATGGGGGCGCGGCAGGCCCGCAGGATGATTTCGTAGCCGACTTTCTCGTCCTGGCTGAGATTTTCAGCCTTCAAGCCAGAGCTAGCACGGAGCAGAGCGACGCCACCACCGGGCAAAATTCCTTCCTGGTTGGCAGCACGGGTAGCATGCATGGCGTCTTCGACGCGAGCCTTCTTTTCCTTCATCTCACTCTCGGTGGCAGCACCGACGTTGATCTTGGCCACGCCACCCGATAGCTTGGCGATGCGTTCGCTGAGCTTCTCGCGATCATAGTCGCTGGTACTCTTTTCCAACTCGCGCTGAATGGCTTGGATACGGCCCTGGATAGCCTCCTTCTTGCCGTAGCCTTCGATGATGACGGTGTTGTCCTTGTCGATCTTGACTTTCTTAGCGCGGCCGAGTTGATCCAGGCGAACGGATTCCAGAGTGATGCCCAGGTCTTCAAAGATGGCCTGACCGCCTGTCAGGATAGCGATGTCTTCGAGCATAGCCTTACGGCGGTCGCCGTAGCCGGGAGCCTTGACCGCGGCGCACTTGAAGGTCTGCCGTAGCTTGTTGATGACCAGAGTGGCCAGAGCTTCGCCTTCAACTTCCTCGGCGATGATGAGGATCGGCTTGCCTTGTTGCAGCACCTTTTCCAAGACCGGCACCAGATCCTTATTGCTGCTGATCTTCTTTTCATGGATCAGGATATAAGGATCTTCCAGTTCGCACTCCATCTTCTGCGGATCGGTGACGAAGTACGGGCTGAGGTAGCCCCGATCGAACTGCATGCCCTCGACGAATTCGTGGTTGGTGGCCGTGGTCTTGCCTTCCTCGACGGTAATCACGCCGTCCTTGCCGACTTTGGCCATCGCTTCGGCGATGATTTTGCCAATCTCGCGGTCATTGTTGCTGGCCACGGTAGCAACATTTTCCAAGTCCTGTTGGGACTTGATGTCGATCTTCATGCTCTGCAGTTTGGCCACGACATCTTCGACGGCCTTTTCCATACCGCGTTTCATGAGCATGGGATTGACACCACTGACGACAGCCTTGAGACCTTCGTTGTAGATGGCCTCGGCCAAGACGGTAGCGGTAGTGGTGCCGTCACCGGCCACGTCGCTGGTTTTGCTGGCGACCTCGCGGACCATGCGAGCGCCCATATTTTCATATTTATCTTCTAGTTCGATCTCCTTGGCCACGGTGACGCCGTCCTTAGTAACCGTGGGGGAGCCGAAGCTCTTCTGGATGATGACGTTGCGGCCCTTGGGACCGAGGGTCACCTTGACGGCGCGGGCGAGTTTGCTAACCCCACGCCGCATGGCTTCACGAGCTTCTTGATCAAAAGCGATTTGCTTGGCTGCCATGTCTGTCTATCCCTTCAATGACGTTCGTGTGAATTCGAGGAAATACAAGCCGATTAATCCACCACGGCGAGTAAGTCGCCGACCCGCATCAGCAGCACTTCGTCGTTGCCGCTCTTGAACTCATCGCCGGCCCAAGAGGTAAACAGAACCTTGTCGCCGACCTTGACTTCCAGAGGGACACGCACGCCCTTCTTGTTCAGAGTACCGGGGCCAACTGCCACGATGGTGCCGCGTTTGGGCTTGTCCTTAGCGCTATCAGGCAGCACGATGCCGCCAGCTGTGGTTTCCGCTGCTTCTTCGCGTTTGACAACAACGCGGTCGCCCAGAGGGGTGATTTTCATGGTCATCTCCATTAGTGAACATCACGAATGGTAGAAAACCAAGCAACAACCGTGCCCGAAATAGAGAATCAGCCTAACATCCTCAAAGAAAACAAGTTGCGCTCGCCTCATCCTCCAAATCGTCCGCAAAAAATCTGC
>JBDNDE010000180.1:0-9916 GCA_046719305.1 Gemmataceae bacterium
CTGACCGGCATCGCGGCGGTGTCAGTGTCACCACGATCTGTTTGCCCCCGGCCAACCAGTGAATCGGGTCGCCCAACACGGCATTGAGCCGCACCCCCGGTACGCGACGAGTCTGGCCGTCGGAGGTGGTGCCCAGCAACAGGGCAATGCCGTCGTCTTCGGTGAGCGTCAGGGCGAAGCGCGAACCATCGGGTGAAAACTCGGGTAGCCCTGGTTGGCCCGTTTTGGGGAACGGATAGTCCACCGCTTTGCCCTTGCCAGCAAGTGCGACCAGCCGGAAACTTCTGTAACGCGGCGGCAGACGCGGCCCATCGTTACGCGGGTCAATCCGCAAACCGGCTAAGCGCAGATACGGTCGGGCTAAATCGGCCACAGGGGGCAACCCCCTCGCTTGGGCCAGCAGTACGAATTGGCCACCAGGCACCAGCCGGACCGTGGGAGCCGGCGGCACGTCGAGTACTTTGCGAATCGCCTCGGGAGCGGGCCGATACTCCTGAGCCGAGACGGTTCCCAGTAGCCAAGTCAACAGCACGCAACCAATCCACCGCATGGTATCTACCGCCCAATAAGCGCCGAAAAAAAATCGCTGAGCTTAACTTAGTCAGCCTCCCGGGCAATCGCCAGCTGTGCCCTCAGCCTCGTGAGCAGGCCGCTGGCATGGCTGCGACCGACGACCTCTCGGCAGCAGGGTCCGAGGGGGCGCTTACGCGTCAACTCAACCCGCTGGATGGTCATTGGCGTGCAATCGGGGGGTGTACTTCGGGCTTTAGTAACCTCCCACCTGCTGGTCCGCCCGTGCGGACGGCTTGGCCGATGTCTACAATGACCCAGGGTAGCCCCAGGGAGGAATGCGGTCGATGGTACGTACCGTTCGTCTCGTTACGCTCGGTTGCAAAGTCAACCAGTACGAAACCCAATATGTCAAAGAGTTGCTCGAACACGCCGGCTACGTCGAGGCCGAAGTAGGGCCGGCCGAGCTGTGCGTGGTCAACACCTGTACCGTGACCCACGAAGGCGATGCCAAAAGCCGACAAACCATTCGTCGACTAGCCGCAGAGAATCCCGGGACTCAGTTGGTGGTGATGGGCTGCTACGCTAGCCGTGACCCCGATGCACTGGCAGCGCTACCCGGTGTCCGCCACGTCATCACCGACAAAGCCCGTCTCGTCGAAGAATTGCGGCCCTATGGCGTGTTGGAACCTCTGCCAGGCATCAGCCGCTTCGATGGCCATCAGCGGGCGTTTGTCAAGGTGCAAGACGGCTGCCTGCTAAATTGCTCCTACTGCATCATTCCTAGTGTGCGGCCGGTGGTGCGGTCCCGACCAGCGCAGGAGATCGTCGAGGAAGTCGCCCGGCTCGTCGATGCCGGTTATCGCGAGATCGTCCTCACGGGTATTCACCTGGGACACTACGGCATCGACTTATCCAAGGGCCGACCCAAGGCCGAGTGGACACGGCTGTGGCATCTGCTGGATCGGTTGACGGCGTTGCCGGGCGATTTTCGGGTGCGGCTATCGAGCCTGGAAGCGGCCGAAGCTCGTGAGGATCTGCTCCGAGCGATGCAACATCCCAAGGTATGCCCGCATCTGCATTTGTGCCTCCAATCGGGCAGCGATCGCGTGCTGCGTGACATGAAACGACGCTACACCGCTGCGGGCTATCTGGAGCGGGTACGACGGATTCACGCCACGCTGGATCAGCCAGCGATTAGCACCGATGTGATCGTGGGCTTTCCCGGCGAGACGGAGGCCGACTTCGAGCAGACGGTGCGTGTAGTGCGTGAGGCGCAGATGATGCGTGTGCATGTGTTTTCGTATAGTCCGCGAGCGGGCACCGTGGCGGCCGCCGAGATGCCCGACGACGTGCGCCCCGAGATCAAGGCGGCACGACGCGAACGGTTGCGGCAACTCGAACGCGAGCTAGCCCAAGCATATGCTCAATCTCTGCTCGGACGTACTCTCGATGTCCTCGTCGAAGGAGCAGTAGACGGTCAGCCGGATCAAGGCCACGGCACCGCTTGTCGCTATGTCGAGGTTCGCTTTGCTGGCTACAGCCCGGCACTCAAACGCCAACGCCTACGGGTAAAAGCACAGACAGCGCGGCAGGGCGTCCTGTTTGGCGAGGTGGTGCCCGAGTCGCTGCCGGCCTCGCAGCGGCCGACTGGCCCCTTTCCTTTGCCATTAGCTTCGGGATAATGACCGCTGGCAGTCCCAGGCAAGGAGACGACCATGCGGCAGCCACGCATTTTGATGTGTTCGCCCGATTACTACGGGATCGAGTATGAAATCAACCCGTGGATGAGCAAAGCCAAGGCAGCCTCCCCGCAACGTGCTGCCGCCCAGTGGCGTAAGCTCTACGAAACGCTGGTGCATTTGGGCGTTCAAGTCGAACTGATGACCCCTCAACCCGGACTGCCCGATCTGGTGTTCACCGCCAATGCCGGGCTAGTCTTTCACCGCACATTCTACAGTTCACGGTTTCGCCACGAGGTCCGCGCCCGCGAAACGCCGCACTTCGACGCTTGGTTCGCTGCCAATGGCTGGGAGGTAGTCACGCTGCCGGAAGATACCTATTTCGAGGGGGCCGGCGACGCGTTGTTCTGCGGCCCGAAGCTATTCGCAGGCTACCGAATCCGCAGCGATGTCCAAGGGCATCAGTGGCTTGGCCAACAAATCAAGCGGCAGGTGCTACCGGTGGAGTTGGTCAACCCTTACTTTTATCACTTGGACACCTGTTTTTGCCCTCTCGCGCCCGGTGAGGCACTGTGGTATCCCGAGGCATTTGACCTCTACGGACGGCGTGTCATCGAAGCCCATGTGCCCAAGCTCATCGCCGCCACGGACGATGACGCCCGGCGTTTCGGCTGTAATGCGGTGGTTGTGGGTAAAAATGTAGTGGTCAACGCCGGTTGTGAACGATTGGTGGCTGACCTACAGGCGGCGGGGTACACGGTGCATCCGGTCGAACTGGATGAATTCATCAAGTCCGGCGGCAGTGCCAAATGCCTGACGCTCCGCCTAGATGGCGAGGAGGCCGCCGTCTGGGATAGGCCCGGGGCCTAAGCGGGCTTTCCCTCATGGGGCGGGAGCTTTAGAATACCTGGTATCCCGATTGTTGAGCCGTGAGGGCAGGCACACCGTGTGGCCATATTTCGAGCAACTCCTGAGCCGCCACCAAGAGTTGGAACGCCAACTAGGCGATCCAGCGATCAGCGCCGACCGAACCACCTACTCCCGCGTGGCACGAGAACACGGTCAGTTGACACGCAAGGTTCAGCCCTACCGCGAGTTTCTCAAGCTCCAAGAGGACATCGCCGCCACCCGGGAACTCTTAGCCGACCCCAGCCTGCGCGACGAGGCCGAACAAGAACTGGCCCGTCTAGAGGCTGAAGCGACGCGATTGCGCGAGCGGCTGGAAGATTTTCTACTAGCAGGTGAGGAGGATTACGATTCGCTGATTGTCGAAATCCGCGCGGGCACCGGCGGGGATGAGGCAGCCCTGTTTGCTGGGGATTTGTTTGAAATGTACACGCGTTATGCCCGAACCCGCGGCTGGACTCTCGAACCGCTCAGTGTCTCACCCGGCGAAGCGGGCGGCTTCAAAGAAGTGGTCTTCAGTCTCTCGGGCGACGATGTTTTTCAGTTCATGCGTTTCGAGAGCGGCGGCCATCGCGTCCAACGGGTGCCCGCCACCGAGACTCAGGGACGCGTCCATACCTCGGCAGCAACCGTGGCGGTTTTGCCCGAACCGGACGAAACGCAGATCGAGATTCGGCCGCAGGATATTATTCGTGAGGTGATGCGAGCCGGCGGAGCAGGCGGACAACACGTCAACAAGACCGAAAGCGCGGTGCGGCTGTGGTACAAGAAGGGCACCCCCGACGAGATCGAGGTGAAGTGCCAAGACGAACGCAGTCAGCACAAAAACGAGGCCCAGGCCATGCGCGTGCTGCGTAGCCGCCTCTACGAGCGCGAGCAGCAGCGCAAGCATGCGGCTCGGGCCCAGGCCCGCAAGAGTCTGATCGGCACGGGCGACCGTAGCGACCGCATCCGCACTTACAATTTCCCACAAAATCGCCTGACCGATCATCGCATCAACCTGACCCTATACAAACTCGACGCCATCATGGCCGGCGAACTGGACGAACTGTTTGCTGCGCTGCGACAGTACGACCGAGAGCAACGCCTTCAGCAGGCCGGGAGTGCCTGAGCAGAAAGGAACGGACCGTGAATGCGGATCAGCCCTGGACGATCCGTCGGTTGTTAGAGTGGACCCGTGACTATTTGGCGGGCAAAGGGATCGAGTCGGCTCGCTTGGAAGCGGAGTTGCTGCTGGCTCACGCGCTAAGATGTGCGAAGATCGCGCTGTACACTCGCTACGACGAGGTGCCCGACGAAGCCCAACGGGCTGCCTTCCGGGAACTAGTCCAACGCCGAGTCAAAGGCCACCCCGTTGCTTATCTGCTGGGCAAAAAAGAGTTCTTCTCGCTGGAGTTCGAGGTGAACCCTGCTGTTCTGATCCCTCGGCCCGATAGTGAATGGCTCGTCAGCGAGGTCAAGCAAGGGGTAAAATCGCTTGCCAGCCCACGCTTGCTCGATGTCGGCACCGGCTCAGGTTGTCTGGCCATCGCTCTGGCGGTAAATCTCAAGACGGCCCAAGTTACCGCCATCGACCGCAGCGAAGAAGCGCTCGCCGTGGCCCGCCGCAACGCCCAGAAGCACCAGGTCAGCCAGCGTTTGCGTTTCCTGTTGGGTGATCTGTTCGCCCCCGTGGCCGGCGAACGCTTCGATGGGATCGTCAGTAATCCCCCGTATATCCGCACGGGCGACCTGGGCGGACTGGCCCGCGAGGTGCGTGATTTCGAGCCACATCTCGCTCTGGATGGCGGCCCGGATGGCTTCGCAGTGATTGATCGGCTGCTCAGCGAGGCGGGCGAGTATCTCGCACCGGGTGGCTCGTTGTGGATGGAGATTGGTTTCGACCAAGCCGAGGAAACCCAACGACGGGCAGCCGCCGCCGGCTGGACGCTAGCCAAGGCAACGCGAGACGCGGGCAATCATGTGCGGGTGTTGTGCCTTCATCGACCATGAAGAAGCTTAGATCCCACCTCCCTCTCCTGGTGGTTTGTCACGAGTCGGCCTCTGGTGCTTCGGGCCAATCGACTTGTCTTTCGGGGCTGCCACTGAAAAAATCGTAGCCGGTCAGCTGCGCTCCCGAGGTCAAAGCAATGGCGTCGATAGCTGGCGGGCGTTGGCGTCGGCCCTCGGCTTCGCCACCCGCGTTGCCAGGGGTCGCATCCCACAGGTGATAGCCGCCTGGCGTCGCGGCTTCGACGCGGTAGTAGCCGGTCCGCAGCTGGGCGAAGCGGTAGATTCCCTGAGCGTCGGTCGCCACGGTACGAAGCAGATCGTTGCCCCATTGATCGCGACCGGTGAGCGTGATGGTTACGCCAGCCAAAGGGATTCGGCCGGCGCGAGCATGCGACACGACCTTGCCCACCAAGCTGCCGGTGCCCTGCAGGATGAAATTGTAGCGGGTGCCAGTCTCGCCCGAGGCCAGCACCACAGCCGTTAGCTTGCCGCCGCCAGCCACTCGTCCCCCCTTGTCGCCTACCCGGGCCAGGGCGACCGCTAAACCACGCGGTGGAGCGGGATAGATTTCATAGGTGCCGGGATACAACCCGGTGAACCGATACTGCCCGCGGGCGTCGGTGGTCGTCGAGAGTTGCACGGGCCGCCGGAGGTAATCGGTGCCGGCGAGAATCACCAAAATGCCAGACAGCGGCATCTCCAAAGGGCCGTCGTCGTCGAGAGTGTCTTCTAGTTGAACGATCCCTGTCAGGCTGGCCGCTCGCACCTCCGCAAAGCGAAAGTTCAGGCCAAAGGCCCCTGCGGCCAATACGATGCCGCGGATGGCCTCTTCGTGGGCTTTGCCGCACGGGCTGCCGTTGATGGTACCCGGCAGGGGCCGACCGGCAAGATAACCACTCGGGAGTTGGCGAGTGAGGCTGTAGGTACCCGGTGGAATCTCGGTGAAAGTGAACATTCCGTCCTCGTCAGTCACCTTCGTGACCTGGACCGGCTTGCCACGCGTCGTGCTGCCGCTAATTGTCACGGCCACGCCAGCGATGCCTTGGTCGTTTTCGCCTAATTCACCATCGGCGTCGCGATCGTGAAATACCAAGCCGCTAAGGGTCGAGAGCGCCTCGTTGGCCGGAACTTCTACAGCCGTTGGTCCCAGAGCCGAACTGTTGAACAGAGCCGCGCCCAGGGTTTCGTGCCCCAGCACGCTAAAAAAGAAATCACGAGCGCTGATCGGTATCGGCGTCGGCGGTTCCACTGAGACCGAGGGAGAGGAGAGAACGGCGGCTGATGCGCTGGTTGTCGGGCCAGCCGTAGGGAAGGTGGGAGCAGCCGGTTTGGCCGCGGGCCGCGTCAGGAGGGGTAAAATGCGTGCAAAATCGTAGCGCTCGCCGGATTGCCCCGCCTGCACGCTGCACAACAAGGCTCCGCCGCTCTCCTGACCGCCCAGAGTGCCCAGGTGTAGCTTACCCGGTTGGGTGTTGGGGATTTGCGTCTGCAACTCCAAGCGATAGAAACCCGGCTCCAGATCCTCGAAGCGGTAGCGGCCATCATTGTCGGTAACCGCCTGGAGGTGAACGGTGCGTCCGTTGACCAGGGTACCTTGTAACGCAACCGTGACGCCCGGATAACCCGGCTCGCCTGGTCCGCGCACCCCGTCGCGGTTGATATCCAGATAAACCGAGCCGGCCAGAGAGGCTGACGGCATTTCAGGCCCCTGGGCGTTCAACGCGTCGTTGTTCAACACCTCGTTGAAGGAATAGATCCCTTCGGCAGTGGTGCCCACGGTGCCGACAAGTTGCCCAGAAGCGTCCCGAAGGGTCAGTTGCAGCGAATCGCCGGATTTTGACTGGTTCGGCTGCTCGCTCATCCCCTGCACTCCTCGATCGCTAGATTAATCCGCTACTACGCTAACGGATGTTTGGGTGAAGATCAACAAGCCATCGAGGAGAAACGGAGGTTTCCCAGAAAGAAAGGGAGAATCTGGGTAAATTGTGACTTGTCTGGGCAAAGGAACCTCTCGACAATAGCAGCAAGGAAGCGATGGCATGGAGCGCAGCGTCTGGTTGGCTTTTTGAGGAGGTGCTTGTATGTTCACATCGTTGCGTCTAATCCCTGTCGTGCTTCTCACGGCCAGCTGGCCTGCTCAGGCTCAGGTGAGCGTTCGCGTGCCGGGCGTGACGGTCGAGGTTGGCCCCGGTGTGGTGGTGCAAACGCCTTTCCTGACCGTGTTAGTGCCTCCCAAGGCTCCAGCGCTAGGCTTTGGGCTACCGTATGTGCCGCCGCCCTCAAGCGTGTCGCCGAGTGTGCCTCCCACCACTCCTCCCGTGCCTCCCGTGGCCCCTGATTCTCCAACGGACCCCAATGTGCCGCCGGTGCCGCCCCAGGAAGAACAACTGCTGCCTGCCCCGCCGACACCTCCGCAACCGCTGCCCCAAGCCAAGGGCGGCCCCGGGGTGCTACCTAGCCCCCTGCCGAACCCTTTCCCAAAACCACAGCCGGGTCCGCTGGTTGTGGGTCCGCCGACCCCACAGGAGTTTGCGGCTGGGGCCAAGAATCTGCAACCGGGCAGGTATGAGTTGATCTTGTTGCATCCGTATACCAAACAACCGGTTCTGGTGTGCTTTGATCTGCCCGTGTGTCCCAAACGAATCAACGCCTCGAAGGACACGTTGAACTTTCGTTGGGGCTTGTTCAAAGGAGTTTCGATCTTCTTCGAGAGAGACGGCTCTGTACGCATCAAGAAATGTTGATCTCCCAACAAAGGCCGGATTATGCATGGATTCCTCCCCTTTGCTTTGGTGTGTCTGTCCGCTGCACTGCCCACCGACGATCCGCTCGCCCGCTTCGAAGTCGCTTGGACGGCTAAATTGCCGTGGCAGACGGTGGTTGACCTCACGGCACAAAAGGGCGAGTCGTGGGACGACAAACTCCAAGCTGCTTTTGCCGCCCTGCCTAAGACGGGGGGCGTTGTCTACCTTCCAGCTGGGACGTATGCCTTCACCAGCACGATCCGCTTGCCCAGCGGGGTGATTCTACGCGGGGCAACGCCCAAGCAACTCGACGCTCGCAAAGACGATTTCGCTCCACCAACCCGCCTGATCTTTCCACGCTATGTGCCCCGCTTCGACGGCGAGGGCACTCCGCTCGATTCAGCCTTTAAGGGCATTCATCTGGCCCAGCCGGGCCAGGCCTCTCAAGCGGGCCTAGTTTACCTTGCCCTGGAACGTGGCCATGTTCGCTTCGATGATGCCGGCGACGCCACCCACACAGCCGGCAGCCGTTTGTTTGTGGTGGGCTGCCTGCTGACCAATGCGGCCGTGGCCGATCCACGCATACCCGACAAGGCGTTGAAGCAACCCGGATGGGTGCGCTTCACGGATCGACACCATGCGGCCATCCATGTGCGGGGTAGCGACTTGTTGATAGCAGCCAATCGGCTACCGCAGTCGGGCCAAGAGAATTTCACGATGAAAAAGGTACCGGTGCGTCAGGGGAAAGCGGAGGTAATCCTCGACGAGGTGGTCTTCGACTACGACAACCGGCCGGGGCTATACATCAATGACTACGGACTGGGAGGGGCGGGAGCGAGCGACCCGAATGGCACGCCGCAAACGCACCCTTGGGGCTTCCGCCGAGGCATCATCATCCGCGACAACTACTTGTACCACACAGGCCGCTGTGCGATTGCCTTTGCCGGGGATGGGGTCGTCTGCCAAGGCAACGTGGTGCGTTTTGCCCCGGATGTGTATCGGCCAACCGTCACGGGGCGCGACCGATCGACAGGAGCCAGCACCAACGACAATCGAGCGGTGCAGATGCGAGGTTGGCGGTGGATTGTCAAAGATAACGATTACGTCGTGCATCGCAACATCGCTGCTGATCGCAAATACCGCATCAACGACGGCGAAGGACTCATGCACGAGGATCATGTCAACAGCACCGTGAAAGACAGTGTGCTGGAGGGTAATCGCGGCAATACCTACATCAGCATCTACAAAACGGCCGGCATCGACGGATTGATCGTGCGGAACAACCAGATCGCCGATGGCATCATGGTGGTGGCCGATCGCAACAAGAGTCGGCACGAATGCAAAAATGTGCGGATTGAGAACAACCTCACGTCAGGAGGTCCGATTCAGCTGGGTGGCGAACCAGCGTCTAACAACGTCATCCGCGGCAACAAAAGCACCAAGCCGGCCAAGCTGATTTTGCGTGCCCTGGCAGAGGTAAAGGACAACCAGGGGTTTACTCAAACGGAGAAGTGAAGCGTCGGTTGCCGGTCCCCGTGAGCGAAGGCGGGAGCATAGTCTGGGCAGCGAAGCCGGGAGAGGCCCGGGTTGGTTCCCGAGCGGTGGGGCTATCGCACGTGTAGGGAGCGGGTAGTGGGTAGCATGCCCGATTCAGCAAAGAAAACGACCCGGGGCTACCGAGTCGTTTCCGTGCCAAAGCCCAAGTCCCGAACCACCGAGAGCCTCAGTCCAACACTTCTAACAAGGTGTCCAGGGCGACGGCGATCTTCTCCGGTGGACGGTGACTACGCCAGCGTTGCAGGTAGGCTCGTGCCGCAGGGGCTTGCTCGCGTAGGTCAGCCGGCAACGGCGACGACTCCGCCGTGAGCGGCGGGGCAGCAGGCGGTTGCGGTGCCTTGAGCAACGCCTCTTGGGCCACACGAGCCACTGCTAACGCCTCATCACCGATCATCCGGTTGAGGATGGTTCGTGATTCGGGAGCCACATCCAGCAGTTTCCCTAATGCCTCGGCAGCGGCCGTCCGCACCAGGGTATTCGAATCCATCGAGAACCGTTCTAGATCGGCCAGACGCAATGCCTGAC
>JBDNDE010000181.1:0-9864 GCA_046719305.1 Gemmataceae bacterium
TGGCTCCCCTTCCCCTCGGGCCGTTTTTGTGCCAGGGATGGAATCGAAAACCCAGATGAACTGGCTTGTTCTCACGCTTCGTGGGATCCCTTTCATCCTTCTGCACCTGCTTGCCCTGTTCTGCATCTGGACCCCGCTGACCTACACGGCCGTTGCTCTGTTTTTCGGCCTGTTTGCACTGCGAACGTTCTGCCTGACGGCTGGATACCATCGCTACTTCGCCCATCGGGCCTACTCCACCAGTCGGGCTTTCCAATTCTTCCTAGCTTTCTTCGGTGCCTGTGCGGTGCAAAAAGGCCCGCTGTGGTGGGCAGGTCATCACCGCTCGCATCACCGCTACTCCGACACCCCTGCTGATCCCCACTCGCCGCATGAAACCAGTTTCTGGTGGGCGCATGTGGGTTGGATTCTGTCCAACGAATACACCGACACCCCCTACGACGACATCAAAGACTTCAGCCGCTTTCCTGAGCTTCGTTGGATCGACTCCTACCATTGGGTACCGCCAGCCCTCCTGGCGATCGCTTGCTACCTGATCGATGGCATGCCCGGAGTAGTATGGGGGTTCTTAATGTCAACCTTGTTGCTCTACCACACCACCTTCTCGGTGAACTCGCTGAACCATCTCTTTGGTTCGCGACGGTTTGCTACTCCGGATGATAGCCGTAATAACTTTTGGATCGCCCTGCTGACGTTCGGCGAAGGCTGGCACAACAACCATCATCACTACCAGAGTAGCGCTAATCAGGGCTTCTACTGGTGGGAAATCGACATCAGCTACTCCATTCTGGTCGTGCTGAGTTGGTTTGGCATCGTCTGGGATCTCCGCCGTCCCGGCGAGCGGGCCCTAGCCTATCGTCGCATCCAACCAGCTGTAGCAGATGCGACCGCTCCTACCACGGTGGATCAGATGGCGGCCACGGCGGCGGAGAAGACCGATGTCAAAGAACCGCTGGACAACTGCCCAGCGCCAACTTTGCCGAAATGATGCGGTTCTGGCACGGCTGATCCGACAGATTGGACCGTGTACCCTGGAACCCGGTGGTGAGCCGTTCCCCACAATTGCCATGGCGATTGTGGGGCAACTCATTTCGGCCTCGGCCGCTCGAACTGTGTTTGCCCGTTTGCAAAACCTCGTCGGCGAGACAGGTCTGACTCCTCAGAACCTCCTGGCTCAGGAAATCGACGACTTACGAAGCGTTGGTCTTTCCTCGGCCAAGGTTGCCTGCTTGCGCGAAGTAGCCAGTCGTGCCGTCGACGGGCGATTACCGCTGGATCGCTTCGACGAGATGGACGACGCCGATCTGTTTACGGCCCTAACCGACATCACAGGGATCGGCCCGTGGACAGCCAATATGGTGCTAATGTTTCACCTTGGACGGCCGAATGTGTTGCCTGTGGGCGATTTCGGTCTTCGAGCCGGTGTACGTGACCTCTATGGGTTAGAAGGGTTGCCCAGTGTGTCGCAACTAACCCAGGTCGCTGAACCCTGGCAGCCTTGGCGTAGCATTGCGACTTGGTACATCTGGCGTGGCCGGGGCTATGTGCCGCGTTCGGGATTGGACGAATGACCGTCTCGCCTGTCATTGTCGTTGATCAGTTGCAGATGTGGCTCGGCTCGCGAGCCGTATTGCACAATGTGTCGTTCACCATCGCTGCTGGGCAACGAGTTGGTTTGATTGGCCCCAACGGCGCGGGCAAAACGACGCTGTTTTTGTGCCTGGCCGGCGTCCTGCAAGCGCAAGGGGGCAAGATGCGGGTATGTGGCCTAGATGTTCGCACTGCGCGTAAAGAGTTACCTCGTCGGCTTGGTCTGGTCTTTCAAGATAGTGATGATCAACTGTTTCACTCTAACGTACAAGATGATGTTGCCTTTGGCCCCTTGAACCTCGGCTTGTCCGGCGATCAGGTACGGCAACGGGTCCAGGAGGCGTTGCAGCGAGTCGGCATGGCAGGCCACGAACACCGTGTGCCAATGCACTTGAGCGGAGGTGAGAAGCGGCGGGTGGCCCTGGCCGGGGTGTTAGCTATGCGTCCCGAGGTGCTGCTGCTCGATGAGCCAACCATGTTTCTCGATCCGCGAGGCCGACGAGAACTGATTGGCTTGTTGCAAGAGATTGGCGGGACGCAACTGATTGCTTCGCATGATCTGGAATTTGTGAGAGCCTTATGCCCGTTTTCCCTGCTGCTAAACGCCGGCGTTTTGCATGCCCAGGGAGTCACCGACGAACTCTTAGCCGACGCGGAATTGATGGAGCAACACGGCCTGGAAGTGCCGTGGAGCCTGCGGAAATGAGCGGATACCTGGCCCAATCGCAAGTAGGAGCTTCACCACAGTTCCCGCATCACTTGGCCTTCGCTGAGTCGGTACGGGCGGTTCAGCGCATCGTGGTAGTGGTCATCGCGGGAGTAGCCTAGCACATGAAACAGCGTCGCCATGACATCGGCCGGACTGTAGCTGGTGGTCGTTGGATAGGCCCCGCGGCGGTCGGTGGCCCCGATCACCTGCCCTCCACGGATGCCGGCTCCAGCAAAGGCAATCGAATAAGCCGCCGCCCAGTGCTTGCGACCGGGCGAACTGCCTGCAAAGTTCCGCTCCAACGCTACCAGCGGCGCTCGGCCAAATTCCCCCATGCAGACCACCAAGGTCGAGTCCAGCAGGCCGCGTTGAGCCAAATCCTCTAGAAGGGTTGCAAACGTAGCATCGAAGCGTGGTAACAAATGATCGCGCAATGCCTCAAAAATATCGTTGTGTGTATCCCATCCGTAGGCGTTCGGATCGTTTGGGGCTTTGTCCTGCCCGCGAATCGACGGATGATAGAACACCACCACATACTCAACGCCTGCTTCGATCAGCCGGCGGGCCAGCAAGCAGCCTTGGCCGCTTCGATGCCAGCCGTAACGCTCTCGCAGCGCTCGAGGCTCGCGGCTGAGGTCAAAGGCATGTCGGACCGCCGGATTCTCAAGCACGGCATGGGCCTGCCGTCGCATCTCGTCAGCGTCGCCTAGCCGCTCGCGGTAACGCTCTAGCGATTCCAGTAACCGCCGACGGGCCGAGAGCCGAAGAGGTGGCAACTCGTCTTGCGGTGCAAGGCTCTGCATCGGGATCTGCTCTGGATCGCCCACGAGCAATGGATCATACGCTCGCCCTAGAAATCCCGCCTGTTGACCGGCCGAGATCAACTCCGGTGCTAACAACGGGCCGTTGATGTGGGCCGCGGTATAGGGTAGCCGACCGGAGGGTCGCAAGCGTCGCACGATCGCGCCGGCCGTGGGCTGATCGGTCGGTTGCGGCACCGGGTTGGACGATTTGCGGGCGTGATAGTGGCCGGTCAAGGCAAGATAACAGGCCGAACCGTGATCCAGATCATCGTGGCTCATGCTACGGACTATAGCCAGTCGGTGCGTCTGAGCCGCAAGACGCGGCAGATGTTCACACAAACGCACCCCCACGGTACGCGTCGAGATCGGCCGAAACAGGCCACGCACTTGCTCAGGCGCATCCGGTTTAGGATCCCAGGTGTCGATCTGGCTCTGGCCGCCCCCACAAAACAACACCAACACCGAACGAGATGGCGCGACGCGCGATCTAGCTTGGGCGGTGAGGCCGAACAGCCCAAGGGACAACCACTCTCGGCGATTGATGATCCGCAACATGAGTTTATTCTCGCCGCTAGGCCGGGAGCCTGCAAGAGTGTTACTGCAAAAGAAACCTGCGTCCGCTTCGCGGATCATCCTGTCGTAGTTTCTTCACTCTCGACTCGACAGAACTGTCTTCAACGGCTATTTCTGCCGATAGCCCTTTCCTCCCGAGGAGATGTATCAGCCATGTTGCGATTGGCGACTAAGTTCAGACCCGAAGCGGCCGCATTCGAGAGGGCGGTTCGCGCAGGCTTTCAACATGCCGAGTTGTGGACCGATGCCGCCGTCCTGCGACAGAGTAAAGAGGTAGCCCGCATGGCGCGGCAGTATCGGCTAGGATACGCCTTCCATTTTCCCAACCGTTTGGAACAGCCGCCCGAACTGATCCAAGCGGCTGTGGAATTGTATCACGAACTCGAGGCGCGAGCCCTAGTGTTGCACGGGCCGCATTTTGTCCAATATGGAGCAGTGTTGCAGCGAATGGATGCAACGCTGAACCTAGCCGTGGAGAATCATCGTATCGATTCGTTGGATGCTTGGGCCGAGGCTTATCCTGGCCTGGCCCTGGATATTGAACATCTCTGGATGTATGGGAATCAAGATCGGCCTGTGGGTGAACTGCTGGCCATGATCCGTATGTTTCTATACCGCTACGGCTCCAAGTTGCATCACATCCACTTGCCGGGCTACCTGCCGGGTCAGGCCGAGCACCGTCCTATGTATTGCTCGCGGGATCTGGTCATGGGGGTTTGGGATCTACTGGCGGAGCGGCGATTTGACGGGCTGGTAGTCAGCGAAGTAGATGAGCAATACCAGAACGAAAAAGAGATGCGAATGGATGTACTGCTCTATCAACATTGGCTTGAGCAGCGTGGACACTGAGCCGACAATAAAATTGCACGACGATGAAATCGCACCGGGGGGCCAATCTAAGCCCTTGGCCCGTTCTCAGGCGGGTTCAACACTTGTGATCAACCCTTTGTCGGCAAATTGCTCGACATACAACTCGGCCCGTTCGAGATAGGTAGTCAGCAGCACCGAACGGCCCTGGTTATGTGATTCCCACATTTTATGTGTGGCCTCAGCCCGCGGAAAACGGGTTAATTCCATGAGGCTACGCACCACAAACATCAAATCGCACTCGGGGTTGCGGTGAAGAACGAGTTTGTAGCGGGGCAACGACCGCCGTGACTCGGACTGCGTAACATCGTCGTTGGGGAGCGGAAACGACGGATCGGGAGGGAAGAAGCTCATGACAAAGACCCTCTTGCCCAGGTTGACCTTCAGGCCGTCGAAGTGTAGTGACCGAGATTCTCTCGTTCCTTCTACATATCATCCTAAGACCCCGCCGGCAAGATACCTCGGCCTAGTTTGCTGGATTCTGCTGATTCTGTCTTGAAGAGGCCGGATTTTGCCGGCCGTAACGACAGGTATTGGATCAAAGTAGGGCGGTCGCTGCGTTGCGAATCGGCTTGCATCGGCAGAACCGAGCACAGCTGCGCTGAGCCTAGCCAAGGACTAACATAGATTGCAAGATGAACGCTTGAGGAGGCAATATGGCGTTGCAGGTGGTGGAATGGGCGGAGACTCCCCCCGAGTTCTGTCAACATGGGGCCGTCACCGTAGGAAATTTCGACGGCGCTCATCGCGGCCATGCAAAACTGATTCAGACGCTTACATCGATTGCTCGTCCGGCTGTAGTGCTCACCTTTGATCCTCATCCCCTTACTTTGTTGCGCCCGGATCAAGCTCCGCCCCTTTTGACCACTCTGGACGACCGGGCCGAATACCTTCACCAGTTGGGGGCCGATCACGTTGTGGTTCTACGTACCACGCCTGAATTGTTGCAACTCTCCGCCGAAGATTTTTTTCGTCAGATCTTGCAAACACGTTTGCATGCTCGGGCGATTGTCGAGGGGCCAAACTTTCGCTTCGGCCGTAACCGCACAGGCGATGTGGAACACCTCGAACGCTGGTGCCTGGCGGCAGGCATCGCCTTACACATTGTCGAATTGCAGTTGCTTGATGGCCATGAGGTGTCCAGTAGCGCCATCCGTCGCGCTTTGG
Source organism: Gemmataceae bacterium (assembly GCA_046719305.1). Classification (GTDB taxonomy): domain Bacteria; phylum Planctomycetota; class Planctomycetia; order Gemmatales; family Gemmataceae; genus RGDT01. Next base: position 5,710 of record JBDNDE010000181.1, read on the forward strand.
CGGAGGGTCGTCTAACTGAGGCGCTGGCTGCCCTAGGAAGGCCCTATCGCTTACGCGGCCTTGTCGGCCACGGAGCGCGGCGTGGGCGTAGCCTCGGATTTCCGACGGCTAATCTGGAAGGGACGCAAACGCTGGTGCCGGCATACGGGGTGTATGCGGCGCGAGCAAAAGGGTATCCCGCAGCGGTTCATATCGGACCAAACCCGACGTTTGGCGAGGCACAGCCCAAGATCGAAGCACATTTAATTGGCTTCTCCGGCGATCTATATGGCCAGGAACTGGTGCTGGAGATCGTGGCCCGCCTGCGGGAGGTTCGGCGATTTGCTTCGGCAGAAGAGTTACGCAACCAATTGCGACAAGACATCGAAAACGCCCGAAAGGAGCTTGAGCGATGAGCGAACCCTCCGATGAGTTGATTCGTCAGCAACTTGAAGTGTGGTTACCCAAGATACTCAGGCTATTGGAGTTAGAGGGGTTAGCCGTCGAAATTCTCGGGGTCGACCATGGCATCGCTGCGATTCGACTAAACGGCTCGTGCAACGGCTGACCAGCGACCGTTCGTGCCGTGGTCCACGGCCTAGAAACCGAGTTAGCCAAACGAATCGAAGGCTTTCGCTATCTGGAAGCCTTACCGTGAAAAGACCTTTCTCGTGGAGAGTGCTTTGCCTGTTGCGATGCACACAATTATCGCCGTTCGTTTCGTGAGAATTTTGTTCGCTAAGCAAGTCGGATCGCGACCCAGGTGCCGATCTGGTTGTTTTTCAAAACGATCGAAAAGCGGTTCAGGGGCTGCTTTAGCTCTCGAAGTCTTTTGAGATCCGGAAAAGGGGTGAAGCCTTAAGGTCAGAGAGCCAAACAGCATCACGGGAGCAATCGCCGAGAAGGGGTATCACCCGAACAATCGCCAACAGGGGGTTGAGGAGATTTGATTCCGTCTTGCATTGGGGGATCTGGCTCGCTAAAGTATCGGACCCCTGTAGGATGTGGGGTTTCGACACTTATTCTTTTGAGGTGGACATGCCAGGTCAACGGCACGGCGGCCTCCGAAGCTGGCTTGTCGCTTTGTTCAGTTTTTCGCTGCCGCTGTTGGCACTGAGCATCGGTTGCCATTCTCTGGCATTTTTGCGTCCAAGAGACAAGGAAGCGAATGTTGTCGGAACGGAAAAGCTCGAACCGATTCGCCTGCCCTGCAAGTATCAGGTTCGCATCGCGCCGGTGCTCATTCTCAGTGACTTCGAGCTACGCCCTGAATTGCCTATGTTCCAGGAGTTGGCCGATCTGCGCACCCAAATACAGAAGCAACTCCTGCTACCACCCTCAACCGAACCGGTGAAGGTGTACATCTTTGAAACTGAACAAGTCTACTCGCGTTATCTGAAGTCGTTACCGGATTTTCGTAACATGCCAGAACGGCGAGCCTACTTTATCGTCCAGCCACGCGGCGCGAGTGAAGAATTGATGGTTTATACTTATTGGAGCAAACGCATCAAGCAAGACTTGCGGCACGAATTGACCCATGCCATGCTGCACAGCGTCATTAAGGAGGTACCGCTTTGGCTGGACGAGGGATTGGCCGAATATTTTGAGCTACGCCCGGAGATGGAAGGGATTAACGCGGATCATGTCCGACGCTTGGCCAACGAGTGGAGCGTGCCCGGTAATGAACCGGACCTGGGTAAGCTGGAGGCAATAAGCGAGATAGCAGATATGACGCCCCCCCGCTACCGGGAGGCCTGGGCGTGGGTGCATCTGCTGCTGCATAGCAACCAGGAGGCCAAGATGGCTTTGTTGTCGCACCTTCAGCAATTGCGAGGCATGCGACATCCGGGTCCGCTGCTGCCCAAGGTACAGAAGCTGTTCGACGATCCCAAAGACGCCCTGCGCGAGCATGTGCGAAAACTGGCCGCCAAGCTGCCTAGCGAGCGTGAGACCGGACGCTAGATTTCACGCCTGATCCGAATCGTTAGTCATCGGCAGAGATTTCCGTTCCGGCCTGAAAAGGGGACGATCCGCTTTTGGCCAATTGTTTTCCAACTCTTGGGCAATCGTGAGCTACAGTTAAGACGGCTCTCCCCTTCCGAGGCTCGTAACCCATGCCTGCACCTGCAACCGTCGATGCTTTTTTGGAGATCGTGCGAAAGAGCAATCAAGTCGATTCCGCTCGATTGGATGCTTACTTGAAGCAGCGGCCAGAGGGGATTCCCACCACGCCGCGGAAACTGGCCGCTTCCATGATCCGAGCGGGCATCTTGACGATTTTCCAGGCCGAGCAATTTCTTCTGGGGAAATACCGAGGGTTTTACCTAGCGGGCTATCGCATTCTTGAACGCATTGGTATTGGTGGCACTGGAACTGTTTATTTAGCCGAGCATGCCTTGATGAAACGGCGGGTGGCCATCAAAGTGTTGCCCACGCCGATGGCCAACGATCCGGTCACCCGGCAGCGGTTTATGCGTGAGGCCCAGGTAGCCGGGCAGTTGCAACATCCCAATGTGGTGCAGGTGTTGGATTTTCGGGAGGAGAACGGGCTGCATGCCATCATTATGGAATATGTTCACGGACCGAATTTACAACAGTTGCTCAATCGTCGAGGCCCGCAGCCGGTACGCCAAGCCTGCGAATATATCCGGCAGGCGGCTTTGGGGCTGCAGCACGCCCACGAGGCCGGCCTGGTTCACCGAGATGTCAAACCGGCCAATCTGCTGCTGGATGCTACAGGGGTAGTGAAGCTGCTTGATTTGGGCCTAGCGCGTCAATCCACCGAACAAGGTGAATCGCTAACGCAAAAGTTCCATGGGAAAATGGTCATGGGCACGGCGGATTATCTGCCGCCTGAGCAAGCGATGAGCCTGCACGATGTGGATCATCGCGCGGACATCTATTCGCTGGGCTGCACCCTGTATGCCCTGATCGCCGGGCATCCCCCCTTCCATGAGGGCAGCATCGGCCAAAAATTGCTATGGCATCAGACGCTTATGCCACCTCGGCTGGATCGCATCCGCCCCGAGGTACCCCGCGAATTGGCCGATCTTGTCGAGCGGATGATGGCCAAGAGTCCTGTTGACCGGCCGGCCTGTTGTGCCGAGATAGCCGATCTGCTGGAGCGGTGGGCCGGCGATGCGACGCAACGGCTGGATGTGCGGCCCTCTCCAGGGACTTTGGCGGAATTTGACTTGGGAGGAGCAAGCGCAGCCTTTTCCTGTGGGGGGCTGAGTCGTCTCGCCCCACCCTCGACCCCCTTGCAAGACGAGACGATCGGTTCGCAAGCTAGTGACGAAACCGGTCGTATGAAGCCCGCGCCGCGAATGCCGGCACCGGAGCCGTCGACTGCCCAGGACTCAGCAGACCAGCAGCCAACGCCGCCCAGGCCGGTGGTAGCGATGAATCAACCCGCTTGGCACTGGCGTTTCCTCTTGCTAGCTGGACTGCTCGCGTTGGTAGCGGGTCTGCTGGGTGGGGTGTTGGCGCTGCTGCTTATGGGGTTACGCGGCTGAGCGATTGGCGTTCCAGGACGATCAGCGTCCCATCGGACAGCGGACACAGGATGCGGTCGGTTCCGAACCACACCGGTCCGCTACAAGGTGCGATGCTGCCGCGTAGTTCATAACCGCCAGCCCTGGGATGCCCCTTGCTAATCGCAACAAGTCTGTAGCGTCCGCCTTGGTCGGCGACTAATAGGTCGCGATCCAACAGGAGCGGTTGCCCAACCAGATCATGGCCTTCACCCAGATCATGGATCCACTCGACCTCCGATTTGCGAGGATCCAGCCAAGCCAGTTGGGAACGACCCAACACCAGAGCCAGACGCACCCCCTCAGGGGTGGAATGCACCGAGCAACTGCGGATACCGCTGAGCGGCCAACGACGGACCAGTTTCAGTTCGCCGTTGGCTTCGACCTCCAGGAGCGACAGACCGGCAGAGTCGGGGGCGACAAACTGTAGTTGGTCGCCCGGAAGACGCAGAGGGGCTAGCGTCAGACGTGCCGGCAACTGGAGCGTCGGGAGCGTCCCGCCCATCGGCAGACTGTCGAAGCCGCCGTTGGCTGGCCAGTTCCACACAGTCAAGCCGCGGCCCCCATCGCTGGTGACAAATCGACTGTCGCTCAAGGGCAGCACGAAGCCAATCGCCTCGGGATCGGCTCGCGACAACCGCCA
>JBDNDE010000182.1:0-9859 GCA_046719305.1 Gemmataceae bacterium
CGCAGGTTCTGCTCGGGACCAAACGCCAACGGGATCGTCTTCTCCGTAGAGGTGCCATCTCCCCGAGGCCCACGCCAGCCCGGCCAATCTTCAGCAAGAAGCAACACCGGAGCAAGCACGAGCGTGTGGGGGGCCAAGCGGTACATGGTGGGAACTCTCCAACAATTTCAGTCGGGCACCAAGACAACTCGCAAGTTCGATTCTACTAGCAATTCAGCTGGCGACGAGGCTGACGAGCAAGAAACCAACAAAACACCCTCGATCAGATCGTCTTTGAATCGAAACTGCATTCTCTTGAAGGAGCTTCCCCTGAGTAAGTTCACCTGTCTGATGGCTAGCCTGCTTGTTGCTGGCACCCTGAGCAGCACGGCTATGGCTCACAACTGGAAACTGGGCATCGCCATGCAACACAACCCCGGCGGGGGGGTGCGGATCGTCAACGTCTTCCCCGGCAGCCCAGCTGAAGACGCTCGCCTGCAACCCGGCATGATCTTGTTGTCGGTCAACGGCGTGCCGATGAACAGCCCGATGGCCGTTCGCAACTTCATCCTGAACGACAACAGCGACCACTTGAATCTGGAGATTAACATCAACGGTTGGCTGTATCTGTACCAAGCGGAAATCGTGACGATCTCTGCCGTGGTCGTGGAAGGCCACAGCGGAGTGGCCGCTCTAGCCAAGCAAACGCTCCGCATCACTAATATCAAGCGGATTGGACCGGCTCGCTGATAAGCGAAAACACGAAGATTCGCGACGAAAGCTATCGAACGAGCCCTCAGGGCAAGCCGATCTTAGGCCCCTGAGGGCTGTTGACTTTTTGAGTCACCGCAATGAGGGGGGATCACGTCGGGAACGGGTTTCGTTCCTGGAAGGCAGCCTGATGCCAGTACGGATAGGTCTTGGGCCGCTCGCTGGCTTTGTCGAGCAGCGCGACGTGCTCAGGGCTGAGCTTCCAGCCGACCGCCCCCAGATTGGCACGCAGCTGCTCTTCATTGCGGGCACCAATAATTACGTTGGCTACCGAGGGTCGATGGGCTACCCAATTGATAGCGATCTGCGGCACGGTCTTACCGGTTTCCTTGGCCACTTCTTCCAGAGCATCGACCACTTGATAGAGATAATCCTCCGGCACCTGGGGACCAATATCGACCACGGTCTTGCTTTGAAGTCGGCTGTCTTTAGGCAGCGGTTGACCGCGACGAATCTTCCCGGTGAGGCGGCCCCAGCCCAGAGGACTCCAGGCCACACAGCCGACCCCCTGATCCAGGGCCAATGGCATTAGTTCCCACTCGTAATCGCGGCCGACCAGCGAATAATACGCTTGGTGGGCGACATAGCGGGCTAAACCATAACGTTCAGAGACGGCCAGAGATTTCATCAGATGCCAGCCGGAGAAATTGGAGCAACCGATGTAGCGGATTTTGCCGGCCCGGACGAGATCATCCAAGGTCTGGAGAACCTCTTCGACTGGGGTCAGGGCGTCGAAGCCGTGCAACTGAAACAGGTCGATGAAATCGGTTCCCAGGCGTTTAAGGCTTCCTTCGATGCTGCGGATCAGATGATAACGCGACGAGCCGACATCGTTGGGCGTCTCGCCGAAACGAAACGTGGCCTTGGTCGACAGAATCACTTGGTTGCGTCGGCCTTTGATAGCCGCTCCGAGAATCTCCTCGGCCGCTCCCGCCGAGTAGATATCGGCCGAATCAAACATGTTCAGGCCGTGGTCCAAACAGATGTCGATCAGACGGGTAGCTTCGACAACATCCGTGGTGCCCCAATGCTGGAAAAACTCCCCCTTGCCACCGAAGGTACCAGTGCCCAAGCTGAGGATCGGCACCTTGAAGCCCGAGTGGCCCAGTCGTCGAAATTCCATGGCTGCTGCCTCCGTTAAGAAGGATCGGGTGGGAAAAGGTAGGAAGAATTCGCGCAGAACTCCGTTTCTCTCTCTTTTTTTGCTGGGGTAGTGTATAATCCGTATAACTGAACGTCTGGCTGGCAGCCAATTGGCTCGCCGGATTTGATGCCCCGCACACGCTGCTACTTCTCACACGGCGTGAGAAAGATCGAGTGAAGGACGCTTCCTGAGATTCTTAGCGAATGATCATCCTGCACGCCGGGGCAGAAAACGGCCTATGGTGGCTTTGGGCCGAACAGCCAGCGGTTGATAGCTCTCCAGGCAAAGCCGACCCACGACCCTACCCGTATGATGCTGGGCCGCAACATTTGGTAGCGACGCTGCTACAGTTCGCCCCGGGCCATCCGATACCCGGCGGTGGCCGAACGCCCTTTTTGTGGGTACCCACCTCTTCCGATGGTCTTGCCATTCCTTCCAGTGGCCTGATTGCCGACGTGCTGCCAACCGCACCGTTGAGGCTACGGCCCTACAGCATCACCGCGTTGCCGCTTTCCCCCGCGATGATGCTCGATTTGCTGTGTGCCTGTGTAAGCAAAGAGACCTTGGCACCCGGCGTGCTGATTGGGTCGACGCTGGCCTTCTGGACGCGGCTGTTGCAGTTCACCGGGGCACTGGTTGGCCGGGAAAAATTGGTGCCCGGTGTGCAGAGCAGCGGCAGCACGTTGCGGGCGGTGTGGCAACCAGTGGTCACTGGACCGGATAGCCAACGATTAGGTCGGCTGTTGCAAGCCATGCCCCCAGCCTGTCGAGCCTTGAGTCACTCCAGCGAGCAACCGCCTGAGCGCCCCGCCGCAGAAGAGGCGTCGGAATTTCTCAACCGTATGACCGACTTGCTTGTTCGAACCGCCTTGCATGGCCCGGTCCATTTGGCCGCCAAGAGCGGACGGGTGGCGGTGGCCAAGAAAAGCCCTACACTCCACGATGCCTGGCTAGCAGCGTTGTATTCGCTCGATGGCAACCTAGCGCTGGATGACAAACAAGCCGCCGAACTGGCCGAGCAAATCCGGTCGTGGCAACGTCCCATCCGAAGCTCAGCTGATTCGGCATTTCAACTTTGTCTGCGATTGGAAGAACCGGCGGAGTCGGCCCCGGAGGAAGCGGCTTGGCGGCTGAATTATTTGCTTCAGGCCCGCGACGATCCCAGCTTGCTCTTGCCCCTGGCTGAGGTGTGGAAGCCCGGCGGCAAAGCGGCCACACTATTGAAGGAACGTCAATTCGACCCGCGTGAATATACGCTGACGGCTTTGGGACAAGCAGCGGCGTTGTGTCCGGCCATCGAGAGCAGCTTACAAAGCCCCACCCCGACCGGAGCGTGGCTGGATGGGGCCCGCGTTCAAGAGTTTCTTGCCAGCGGGGCCTATTTGCTCGAACAAGCCGGCTTTACTCTCCTTTTGCCTTCTTGGTGGACACGTAAGGGGAGCAAGAATCGCCTTGCCGTCATGGCTGAGGTTCACTCGCCGCCCCATCAGCCTCAGCCTGGTGGCGGCGGAATGGATCTCAACGCCATCGTCGATTTCAACTGGGTGGTGTCTGTGGGCGGTGAGCCCATCAGCCGGCAAGAGTTGGAACGTCTGGCGAGCTTGAAGCAATCGTTAGTGCGGGTACGCGGGCAGTGGGTTGAGGTCAAACCACAAGAGGTTCGCGCGATGCTGGCGTTGATGGATCAACCGACGTGCGGTCGGGCAACCTTGCGCGAGGTGGTGCAGATGTCGCTGGGCGGCGGGGTGGGACCCAGCGGCTTGCCTTTCGAGGGGGTCACCGCCTCCGGCTGGATCGGCGAATTTCTGCGTCAGTTGCAAGGTACCTCTGCCTTTGAGGAATTACCGCCCCCGCCCGGGTTCCGTGGCCAATTGCGGCCCTACCAACGACGGGGCTATTCGTGGTTGGCGTTTCTACGCCGCTGGGGGCTGGGAGGCTGCTTGGCTGACGACATGGGCTTAGGTAAAACAATTCAAATGTTAGCGCTTTTGCAATTAGAGTATGAGAAGCATCCACGACCAAGTCTGCTGATTTGTCCAACCTCGGTCCTTGCCAACTGGCGCAAAGAAGCAGAAAAGTTCACGCCCCAATTGCCAGTGCTGATCCATCACGGAGCTAATCGCCTCAAGGGCGACAAGTTTGTGCAAAGAGCCGAAGACCATGCCCTGGTGTTGACCAGCTATGCCTTGGTACATCGAGATCTGCAACTCCTGCAGAAGGTGGCCTGGGCGGGCGTGATTCTCGATGAGGCCCAGAACATCAAGAACGCCCAGACCAAGCAGGCTCAGGCTGTTTGCGCCCTAACTGCGGAGTTCCGCTTTGCTCTGACCGGCACTCCAGTCGAAAATCATGTCGGCGACTTGTGGTCGATCTCCCAGTTTCTCAACCCCAACTGGCTGGGTACGCCGAGCGAATTCCGCAAACGCTTTTACATCCCCATCCAGGCCCAACAGGATGCCCAGGCCGCTCAGCAACTCCGCCGGTTGACGGCTCCGTTCCTTTTGCGACGGCTAAAGACCGACAAGAGCATCATCGACGACCTGCCAGAGAAGCTGGAAACCAAGGTGTTCTGTCAATTGACACGTGAGCAAGCCACCTTGTATGCCGCCGTTGTCAAGGAACTCGACGAAGGGCTCAAAGCGGCCCAGGGCATCCAACGCAAAGGATTGATCCTGGCCACACTCACGAAACTAAAACAGGTGTGTAATCATCCTGTCAATCTGCTCAAGGATGGCTCGCCTCTTGAAGGCCGTTCGGGAAAGCTCACCCGCTTGGTCGAGATGCTGGAGGAGATTGCAACCACCGGCGAGCGGGTACTGTTGTTCACCCAATTCACCGAGATGGGTGACTTGCTTAAAACATATCTGCAAGAGATGTTTGGCCGCGAGGTGTTGTTTCTCCATGGCGGCAGCCCGCGGGAGGCTCGCACCCGAATGGTGGAACGCTTCCAACACGAAGCCGACGGCCCGCGACTGTTTGTGCTATCGCTCAAAGCAGGGGGCACCGGATTGAATCTAACGGCAGCTTCGCATGTGTTTCATTTTGATCGCTGGTGGAACCCAGCGGTGGAGGATCAGGCGACCGACCGGGCTTTTCGTATTGGTCAAAAGCGTAAGGTTCAGGTGCATAAATTTGTTTGCGCAGGCACCGTGGAAGAAAAGATCGACGACATGATCGAGCGGAAACAGAGCGTGGCCCAACACGTCGTTAGTGCCGGCGAGAAATGGTTAACCGAGATGAACGACGAGCAGTTGCGAGACTTGTTTGCCCTACGCCAAGAAGCGATCGGAGAATAAACATGGCAAGGAAGCGAGATCGTCGAGTACCGCGACGTGAGCGGCGCGAGGCGTTGCCGCCGCGCTCCACGCCGTTGCCCGTCGAAGGCGGGATCAAGGCGCAATCGCAGGCAGGGGATTTTGGCGAAAGCTGGTGGGCGGGGCGTTGGCAAGCGGTGCTGGAGAGCTTCCGTGTTGGCGGTCGCTTGGCTCGTGGTCGAACCTATGCTCGCCAAGGACAAGTGCTCCATATCGACATCCGCCCGGGCAAAGTCACTGCTCTGGTCCAGGGGTCGCGGCCCCAGCCCTACAAGGTTGCCATCAGCGTCAAAGAACTCACCCTGGAACAATGGCAACGCGTTGCCGACAAACTCGCGCAATCGGCGTTGTTTGTGGCCAAGCTGTTGGCCGGCGAGATGCCACGAGACATAGAGAAAGCATTTGAGCAGGCAGAGCTATCGCTGTTTCCCGAGCGAGGTGGGGATTTACGCACCAGTTGCAATTGTCCGGATGAGGCCAACCCCTGCAAGCATATCGCGGCGGTCTATTATTTGCTTGGCGAGGAGTTCGACCGTGACCCGTTTTTGTTGTTTCGCTTACGCGGCTTGGAACGCGACCAACTGGTGTCTCTGCTAGGGGCGACGCGCGGCGAAAGGCCCAATCCTACTGACCCGGAGGTTGTGCGTCGGGAGCCATTGCCCACAGAGGCCCGGGCCTTTTGGACGCTGGGACCGCTTGCCGAGGACTTTTACGGGGAAGTGGAAACTCCACCACTCACCGCAGCTTTGGTCCGCCGGCTGGGCAAGTTTCCATTTTGGCGAAGCGAGCAACCCTTAGTCGAGGCGGTCGAGCCGGCCTATGTTGCCGTGTCCGCCCTAGGGTTGAAGACCTTGCTAGGCGAACGCGGCGACGAATAAATCTTTTTATAACAAACTTTCCAACAGATATTTGAGCTTTCTCACTTCGGGAGCGATCGGAAAAGGGGGCGGCGGCTGATCGAACATCTCCACACTCAGTGAATGTTTATAGCCGTGCCGCCCGAGTTGTTGGATGATTCGGCCATATTCTACTTCACCTTGGCCGACACGTACCTGGAACTGGTTCGGACCGCGGCCGGTGTCGCGTAAGGCCACATGGCGGACATAGGGGTAGACGGCATCATAGTTTTTGGTCGCGTGAGGCCCAGCGGTGTAATGGCTCGGATCGAGAGTCAACCCCAGGCCGGGCACCTTCTCACAGAGTTCCACGGCCTGCTCTGGGGTCTGCGTATGCGTACCGCTGAGAGTGGCTACACAGACACTTAATCCATCGCTTTCCCCAAGATACACTAACTTGTTCAGGCGTTTGACTTCGCTTTCCAATGGTACTTCTAGTCCCGAGGGAGTCACCGTAATCACCGGCACGGCCGATATTCGCGCTAGCCGGCAAATCGCTTTGAACTGGCGGTGGTAATCGGCTTCGTTGTCGGCGTCGATCTCGACATGAAAGGCCACCGGCATCAGTCCCGGCCCAGAACGAAGGCGTTCGGCAGCCTTATGAACGTCGGCGGCTACCTCGCTGGGCTTGAGTTGGTTGCCCTTCTCATGAATGGCAGCCTCGAACTTGCTAAAGCGAAGCTCAGCTGCCGTTTGCAGTGCTTCCTCCAGCGACTGCCGGCCAAAACATCTGGTCGAGCATGCGACGAACATGGCTCCCCCTCCGGAATGCGAACGGTGTAGAGGGAGCCCGCCATACCAAGGGAAACGGGGGTTGTAAAGAGATTTCCTTCAGAAAAAAACCAGCCGCCGTGAACATTTCTCCCGGCCTGACAGAGAACGCTCACGGCGGCCGGCGGAAGAGAGAAACCCATCGGCAATTAATCGATGATGTTCACCTTGATCTCATCGGAATTACCTTTGAGTTCCGGAGCATACATGGCCGAGGCTCGGGCGGGCAGGGCACTGAACTGGCCGGGAATCTCCGCCCGGAGGCGATAGCTCAGCGAGTGCTTGCCGCGAGCCAGGGCTCGCACGAAGAAGCAGACGCGCTCGTCGCGTAGCTCCATGTATGCCCCCAGATCGTTGTTGTTGTAGCCCGAGCGGACCAACATCGGCTCGAAGCCAGCCGCCTTCATGTCCTCGAAAAGGATGTACTCGTAATCGTTTTTGCTCTCGATCTCGAGTTCCACTTCGACCAAATCGCCGCTCTTGAGCGTGCTGAGGTTGGCAATCTCGGTACGGAGGTACTTCTCGACGCGCCGATCGTTCAAGCGACCGGTGGTGCCGGGCAGCTTGACGGTTTTCTCCGCACGGGTGAGCTTGTAAAACTTGCGGTTGACCTTAATCTCTAAACCGGCCTTGGTGATGAACTCCTCCAGGGTGAAGTTGCTCAGGTAGGCGTTGAAGTACACTGCGCCGGTGCCTTTTTTGCGGATCTCGATGGTGTGTTTGCCATCGGTCACCTGCTCACCTTCCAAAACTACCGCATTGTCAAAGCTGAACAAATTTGTCGAATCTATCTTTACTTCCTTCATTACCTTGCCATCCACCAGCACCTCAACGGTGAGGTCCGGCTTGTCCTCGCCGCTGGCCTTCATGTAGTCGGCCATCGCTTCGATGCAAAGCGCGGTATCACGCGTGGAGTTCCAGTAGGTGGCATGCTTGCGGTTGTTCAGCAGATACTTGACCAGCCCAGCGGCTTTCTTGTCTTTGGGTGCGGTCTTAGCTAGCAGCTTCAGATACCAGGCGTTGGCCTCGATCTCGCTGCCGTACCAGTACCACCAGGCGTTGCCGGCAGGCAGGCGTAAATAGGCGGTTTGGTTTTCTGCATCCTCGACGACGAACTGTTCGATGTTCTTGAGGATCATCGCCAGCTTGTCAGCCTGGTCAGCCTCTTTGGTTAGGGCCAGGCCAAAGAGCGCCTTGGCATACACGGGCAATTCGATGCGGTCGCGATACAAGAACTCACGCATGTCGGCATTCTTGACACCGGCGTCGATGAGAACCATGTAGATGAACGCATCGAGAGCATCGGCGTGACTCTTCCACGGTTGAATCCTGCCCTGGGCGTTGCGCAGTTGTCGCACCTGCTCTTCCTGGTACATCTTCAGCCAGGCGATGCCGCGATCCAGCATACCGGGTAGGAGGGCTAAGTCGTTCTGCTGTGCCACTTGCAAGCCGTGGACCACGACGGCGGTGGTGTGCGGATAGCTGCGTTCGCCCAAGCCCGAGAACCAGCCCCAACCGCCATCGCTGCACTGCATGTTGGTCAACGCGGTCAGGCCGGCCCGCACGACGCGGTTGAGTTCTTCGCGGTCGAAGACCGGTTCGCGGTCGTAGCGTTTCCACTGCTTGGCGCGTTCCTTGGTGTCGCCCAGTTCAGCGGCATTCAGGTTCGTGCGTTTTTTCTTGATATCTTCCAGATCCAGCTTCATATTCATCAGCACCTTTTGGGTGATGAGACTGGGCAGGAAGCGATTGAGCGTCTGCTCGGTGCAGCCGTAGGGGTACTCGATCAGGTACGGCAAGGCATCGACCATCGCGCCGGCCAGTGACGGCGAGAAACGCACCTCCAGACGCGATTGGGGCACCCGGCGTTCTTTGGGCACGTTGAGGGTGATTTGACCGGTTTTCTCCTCAGGGCGAATCACACCGCTGAAGCTCTCCATCTTGAGCATGCCATGAACATGAGCTAGGAAACTCATCTGCATAGCATCGGATTCTTCATCCGTAGTGGCCTTCATGCGAACGATCGTTGGCCCTTCACCAATAACCTTGACACGCCAATCGACGCGTTTCTCGCCGCCGGCGGCGATGGTGATCTTCTGGGTAGCAGGGGCATCGAGCTTGAGTGTGCCGCCCTCGGTTTCCAACGTCACGCTCACTAGCTTCTCGCTCTTGAGGTAGTTGTGGACGTTGGCCGAGAGGACCACTTCATCTTTTTGGACGAAGAAGCGCGGAGCTTGCATGCGCAGCAGCAGATCCTTACGCGTGGTGACTTCGACCTCGCCCTGTCCGACGCGGGTGCCGTGGCCCATGGCCCAAACGCGGATTTTCCAGCCGGTGGTCTGCTCAGGCAGGGCGAAGGTGACCTCGGCCAGCCCGTTCTTGTCCGTGGTCAGGGCAGCATTCCAGTAAGCGGTATCGGCGAAGTTTTTGCGTAGCGTGGGTTCCACCTGCGGTCCGGCAGGATCAGCCCCCGCACTGGGGTCACCTGGGTCACGATCCGCTAATGCATCACTTTCAGGAGGCGCAGCGCCCACTCCGCCCCCCAATCCGCCCTCAGGAGCGGTGGATCCGGGTGCCAGCGGCATGCCTTTTCCGAAATCGTCTTTGCGTTCTCCCCTGGCCTGCCGTTTCCCGTCATTGCGTCGGCTTTCGCCCTTTTTCTTGGGATCGACTAGCGAAAGTTCCTCGATAACACCAGCACCGAAACGGCCCAGGTAGCCCAGTGAGATTTCGCCCTCGCGATGGATAGGACCGCTCGAACGGCTCAGCGAATCTTGGGTGGCAGGGTAGTGGCTGCGTCGCCACTTCCAGAAGTACTCTTTGATCTCGGGGACGTTGCTACCGCCCGAGATGTATTCGACACTGCGATCATAAACAGTCATAACAGTCGAGCCGACGAACGGTTTGCCGTCGTAATCAGTAAGTCGGACCTTGACCTTGGCTTTTTGACCGGGCTTGTACTCAAGGCTGTCGGGTACGACTTC
>JBDNDE010000183.1:0-9655 GCA_046719305.1 Gemmataceae bacterium
AAAATTCGCTGCCTTGGTCTGTTGGCCGGTCGGCTGGGCAAAGACACCGCCCACAGGCTTGGCTTTGAGGCTGCGTCTAGTCGACTTCTTTGCTTACGACTCGGTGTCGTAAAATTCATGCTCAAGGGGTACAATTCGCTCGGAAATTGTTGTATGCAGGTGCATGCCCTTGTCGAAACGGAGGACCCGACCTCATGAAGCATCTGCCAATGGCTACTCTGCTTGTGGTGTTCTGGGGGTTGTGGTCCGGGGTTTCGGCCCAAGAAGCTCATCGCCCCAAGTCGTCCCCCGGCCCAAACGCGGAGCAACAGCGGGAAGCGAGGCGGCTTTACGGAGTCGGCCTGCTCTATGAACGCCGCAATCGGCTACTCGAAGCGTTGCGTAGCCTGGAAGCAGCGCACAAACTCGATCCGGCCTCGCCGGCCATCGCCCGAGCGCTGGTGCCGCTGTATGTTGGCCTGGACCGTTTGGACGATGCGGTGAGCATGGCCGAGCGAGTGCTGCAAGCCGAACCGAACGATTATTCTACGGCACGTTTGATCGCGCAGCAGTTACGAGCAGCCAATCGCCTGCGTGAGGCGAGTCAGTTTTTGATCCAGGCCACTGCCTCGACCCTACTGAAGCAACGACCGGAAGTGGCAGCGGAGATTTGGTTCGATCGCGGCCTGATCCACGAGCAGCTTCATCAATGGGACCAAGCCGAGGTCGCCTTTCGCACCACGGCGCGATTGTTCGACGACCCCCGCGTGATTGCCGAACGCACTGCAGCGAGCGAAACCGAGGTGAAAACGCAAGCCGCCGAAGTGTACGAACGATTAGGACGGGTGTTGCTGGAACAGAAACGCTTGGAGGAGGCACGGCAAGCGTTTGCAGCTGCTCGTAAGGCCGATCCCCGTCAGGCCACTCGGCTGGCGTATGATCTGGCCCGGGTCTTCCGGGATGCCGGCCGATTGCGGGAGAGTCTGGAGCAACTGGAGGAGTACCTTCGCGGCCAACCATCAGGGCTGGAAGCCTATGAGATGCGGCTGGCATTGCAGAGGCAATTAGGCATCGACCCGTTGCCGAGTCTGCAACGCTCCAGCGATCGCGACCCGAACAACCTGCCGTTGCGGCTGCTGTATGCGTCGGAACTGGTTCGGGCCAAGCAAACACGCCAAGCCGAGGAAGTGTATCTGGGGCTGCTGCGCGACTCGACCGATCCGAGCATCTATCGGGGTCTGTTTGCTCTGTATGCCCAACAGGGGCAAGCCGGTGCCCGCAAAGTGTTGTTGCGTCTGAATGCGTCGATTGGTCTCGCGGTAGGCCAAAAAGACGAGCTTGGCGACCCGACCCATGCCGCCCACGTTCGCGCTATGCTGCAGACATTACGTTCCCACCCCCAACTCGTTCGACGGCTGCTTGCTCTGGCTGTCGCCCCTTCCACGGTCAAGCTTGATTATGCGACTCGCGTCACCCTCGGTAGTCTGGCCGCGCGTACCGGCGAGTTGGCCACAGCGGAAAAGTTGTATCGTTCGTGTCTGGAGGCACGGGCTGATGAACTGAGCGGCTCTGAGTCGGAACTCTATTCCGGTCTGCTACAGGTGCTGCAACTGGCCCATCAACACACCGAAGTAATCCAATTGGCCGATCAGGGGCTGGAGAAAGCACAAAACACCAATCGGGTGCTGTTCCATCGCGCCAAGGCCTACGCCTTTCTCGGCCTGGGCAAAGCCGACGAAGCTCTCAAAGCCGCCGAGGCAGCGGTCGCCGAGTCGGGCAAAGCGCAACGGCTCGGCTCACGGAAATTGCGTGCCTACATTTTAGGGGAAATCGGTCGACCACGCGAGGCGATTGCCGAGTGTCTAGCAATGCAGAAGGATTACCCCTCAGGCAGTGAGTTGCGCGACGTGCGGTTGGCCCTCTCGCGGGCTTTGGCCGCAGCAGGTCGCCACGACGAAGCCGAGGCGCAACTGGAGCGCATGTTGGAAAGCGACCCCACTGACGCTACCGTTTGCAACGACCTGGGCTACGGCTTGGCCAACTGCAACAAAGACCTGCAGCGGGCTGAGAAACTCATCCGCCGTGCCTTGGAACTAGATCGGCAGCAGCGCCACAGTGGCACCGAGTTTGATGTCGATGCCGATTTGCCCAACGCGGCTTATCTGGATAGCCTGGGCTGGGTACTGTTTCGCCAAGGCCGCCTTGCTGAAGCGCAGCGGTTGCTAGAACAAGCGGTTTCACTGCCCCAGGGGGACGACCCGGTGTTGTGGGACCACCTGGGCGATGTGTATGCTCGTAGGAAGCTGCACGACAAGGCCCGTGCCGCCTGGACCAAGGCCATACAGTTGTTTCGCCAGGGGGTTCGCTACCCTGGTGATCCCCGGCATCAGGAGATTCAGGAGAAGCTACGGGTCTATCATCCCTAGACGTTTCATCGTGAGGAGAATTCCATGGCCGGGCATAGTCACTGGGCCAACATTCAGCACAAAAAAGGCATCGCCGACAAGAAACGCGGCAAGCTGTGGAGCAAGCTCAGCCGAGCGATCATCATCGCCGCCAAGAACGGGGGGGGTGATCCGGTGATGAACCTGAAGCTTCGCTATGCCATCGACAAGGCGCGGCAGGTGTCGATGCCCAAGGACAACATCGAACGCGCCATTAAGCGGGGCATCGGGGATGTCGAGGGGGTCAGCTACGACGAAATCGCTTACGAAGGCTTCGGACCCGGAGGCATCGCCATTTATTGCGATATCCTCACCGACAACCGGGCGCGAACCAACGGCGAAGTACGCAAAATCTTCGAGCGGGGCGGCGGCAACATGGGTACGGTCGGCTCGGTGGCCTATCTCTTCGAGCGCAAAGGCGTGCTGACGGTCGACACTCACCTGATCGACGAAGATTCCCTACTGGCTGTCATTCTCGAAGCCGGAGCCGAGGATCTACGGCGAAGTGGCGAGTTGTTCGAGATACTTTGCGAGCCGTCGAAATTTAGCGAAGTCCGCAACGCGCTGGAGGCAGCTAGGATTGTGGTCAGCAGTGCCGAGATCACCAACCTGGCCAAGACCACCGTAGACGCCCCCGACATTGAGACGGCCCTGAAAGTGTTGAAGTTGGTCGAGGCGTTGGAAGAAAACGACGACGTGCAAAACGTCTTCCACAACATGAATTTGACCGACGAGGTGATCGCCGCCGCCGAGAAGGCGTAATCCGCCGAGAAGGCGTAATCCGTTGGCGTGCAACGCTATCTTGCTCGCTACGCCGGTTACGCCTGTCGAGGGTTCAGGCCACCTGGCGTTCGTCGCCTGATTGGGTATCGGAGCCTACGCCGCTCGCACGGAACGTGCTTAAGCTGAGCATGACGTCGATGGCCGAGGCAATCGAACGACCAATTCCTGGGATGCGTTCCAGAGCGCGCCGGCCATTGCGTTCGAGGAGAACCTCGACAGGGGTGGGCAAGCCCTGGATAACCAGAGCGGCCGCCCGATAGGCGCGAACTTGAAAGATCGAAGCCCCCTTACGGTCCAGTTCGCGAGCGTGGTGAAGCAGTAGGTCTTTAATTTCGTTATTGGTCACGGCTGGGACTCCTTTCTCTCAGCAGTGTACCTTCGTCCAAGTCACCGCGACAGCTTGGTAGGCAAAAAAAGGGGAAACTCGGCACCCTTTGCCCCTGGACTGGATGCGACCGAAAAATCTTCGCGCGGAATGGCCTTGCGACCAATCTCAAAACTCTTCACAATAGAATTATCACGAAGGATGCCTCGGTTCCTAACCATCCCTGATGGTGCGGTGGGTGGTTTAGACCGAGTGAACCCCTGGGAGGGTTCCGCGCAGAACCTTGCACAGCCCCCCGGAGGAACCGTCAAGGGCTCGGCCCCTGGGCTGTCCTTGATGCCTGCTGCCCAAGTGGCAGTCGGCTTTGCGGGTGGGAGTGATCCCGCCTTTTTTGTTCTCTCTCGCACGAGCAACCCGGATATGGCCACGACCGACAAAGCGAAACAGGGACGCGATCTGCTGCTCGCGGTGGAAACCCTCAACCGTGACAAGGGCATCCCCTACGAAACCGTCTACACTGCCATCGAACGCGCCGTACGCTTGGCCCTCTCCAAGCATTTTGGTGAAGACGACGATGTCGAGGTCCGTATCGACCGACAACGTGGCCACATCACCGCCCGGCACAAGGATCGCGAAATCGACCCGACCACCGGCGAACTGGGACGCATTGCCGCTCAAGCAGCCAAGCAACAGATGATTCAGCTTTTCCGAGAGGAAGAGAGCAATCATCTCATGGATGATATGTCCAAACTGAAGGGACAGTTGCTCACGGTGCCTGGTGTGGTCCAGCGAATGGAAGGCGGAGCCGCTATCGTGCAGATTGGCAAACACGAGGCGATTCTGCCACGCAGCGAAATGATCCCCGGAGAAATCCCGCACCCAGGGGAAAAAATCAAGGCACTGGTCAAGGATGTTAAACGGACCGGTCATCGGGTCAAGGTGATCCTCAGCCGCTCCGATGAATTGTTCGTGCAACGGCTTTTCGAACGCGAGATTCCCGAAATCGAGGACAAAACCATCAAAATCGTCCGTGTGGCTCGGGAAGCGGGCTACCGCACCAAAGTGGCCGTCAGCAGTATTGACAACCGAGTTGATTGTGTCGGGGCGTGCGTCGGGGTGCGGGGCAGCCGGATCAAAAATATCACCGAGGAGTTGGGCGGCTCGGAACGTATTGACATTGTTCGCTGGAACGACTCGGTAGAACTGCTGATCCAAAACGCCCTCCAACCCGCCGAAATCGAGGAAGTCTTCCTCTACCACCTCTTGCATCGCGCCATCGTCCTGGTTCGAGAAGATCAACTCTCCTTGGCGATCGGCAAGCGCGGCCAAAACGTTCGGCTTGCTAGCAAACTGGTCGACTGGGACATCGAGATCATGACCGAGGACGAACTCAACGCTGCCATCGAAAAGGCCGAAATGCAGTTCTCGGCCATTCCGGGCATCACGCCGGACCTCATTAACTCGCTGATTGAAAACGGTTGTTTGTCGTATGAGGACCTCGAGCCACTCACCGTTCAAGAAGTGATGAACATGACCGGTGTGGATGAGGACATGGCCGACGAGATGATCATCTTTTCGGCAGAACAACTGGAGGCAGCCGAGAAGGAAGGCTCGGCCAGTGGACGCCGCGAGCAAACGCCGGTGCGATTGGCTCCCGCAGTGCCGACCAAAGCCGAACAGTTCGACAGCCTGTTCAAGCCAGCTGACGAGGAGTTCTCAGACGAGCCAGTCGAAGCGGAGATCGCTCCAGAAGTCGTTTCCCAAGCAGAGTTGGCCGATTCCGACTTGGCCGAATCCGAGTTGGGACCAAGCGAAGTGCCGGGGGAAGGCCCCCAGAAACTATCTTCCTTGCCCCAGGAGGCGGAGTGGCCCGCGGTGGGGGAACTCCTTGCCGAGCAACCCCAGGCCGATCAACCAGCAAGCCAACTTCCTGAAAGGCCTGATGCCCACCCTTTGCCCGAGCCGTCCCCTGAGTCGAATCAACCATGAAAAAGGAGAAGTACGCCGCGGCACCACGGGAATCTCTTCCCCCCGCCGCCTCGATGGGTAGAATGAAACATGTTGTAGCCGATGGGTCGCTTCCTCCACGAAGCCGTTTCGGGGGACAGCAGTATGCTTAGGTGAGTCGCAAATCACGGGGAGTTACGCTTGCAGCCTCAGAAGGAAAAGGTCCGGATGTTCGTGCTGGCTCGCGAATTGGGCATGGAGAGCAAAGATCTCCTGGCCCTGTGTCAGCAACATGGTCTGGATATCAAAAATCAACTCAGCACTGTGGACCCCGACCTTCAGGACCAGATCCGAAAGTTGGTGGCCAAGCCGGCTCCGAAAGCAGCGACACCTGCCGCCCCAGTGGCCGCGCCCGTGAGTGTGCCGACAACACCCACCCGGCCGATCCGTAACCTGGACCAACGACCGCGGCCGACGCCCCCTGCTACTCCAGGGACTGCTCCAGGTATTCCTCCGGGGACCACTCCGCCGACTGCAAGTCCAGCGTCACCAACCCCCGCTCCTGCCCCTGTTGCTCCTCCTACTAATCCGAAAGCTCCTGTGGTCACGCCGCCCCCGGCGGCCCCGATTTCGGCTGCCGTTACACCGGCAACTGTGGGAGCAACGGCTCCAGCGACCGCCTCGGCTCCAGCGACCGCCTCGGCTCCAGCGACCGCCTCAGGGGGCGAACCTCATACAGAGGTCAAGGAAAAGGCAGAAGTGGTGCCGGCCGTGAGTGCCGATGGGACGACAAGCACCGCATCGACCGAGCCGAAGGTGATCCCTGCTCCTGTCGTTGAGCAACCAGCAGCGGCTAAGACTTCGGCTCAGCCTGCTGACTTGCCAGCCACTGCGGCGGGATCGCCGACGAGCGCCGCAGCGGCGAGTTCGCCTCCAGCAACTGTAGCTCCCTCGGCTCCTATGGCCCCAGCGACCCCGGTAGCCTCTGCGACCCCGGTAGCCTCTGCGACCCCGGTAGCCTCTGCACCTCCGAAAGCGACGGCAGCAACGGCAACGGCTCCGGTGGCTCCGGTAACACCAGTAGCTCCTCGTCCGATAGCCAACTTGAATCGGCCCCCGATTCGGAATCTGAACGCGGCACGGCCGGCATCTCTCCCGCAGGCTCCCCCTCGCAGTGGTAGCAGCCCCCCTTCGACGGGAGCAAGCAGTGGGGCGACGCCGCCTGTTAATCGTCCGGGGCCAAGCCAGACTCCGTTGGCTGGGAATAAGCCAGTGGGAACGACTGGAGGTACACCAGCTTCGACAGGTGGTAATTCCCCCCGGCCTCTGGGTGGATCGGCTGGCCCAGGAGGTAATCGCCCCAGTGGAGGGCATCCGGTTCGGCCGGTACAGACTGGAGCGCAACCACCCGGCCGAGGCGGACTCCAGCGGGGGTCAAACGCTCCGCGACCGGGTGCTCAACCAGCAGGCTCTGGGGGGGCTGGGCGTGGGGCTGGTCCCACCCCTACAGGCAATAAACCCTCGGGCAATGAGCCGCGTAAGCTGAGTTCGATTCCGCCTGAGTTGCTTGCTCAGATGCAAGGGCGCGATCCCTCGACGATCTCGTTCAAGGAATTAGAAGCCAAGGTTCGCGATGCGGCGCGTGGTCCCGCCTCGCCGGGATCAACTCCGCCCAGTGTACCGGTGATCCCCCCTATCCCGATCGATCTGGACGAAGACGATCCGCGCGAGCGGCGTCGCGGCGGGGGGGATGGAGTTCCAGGTCGAGCCGATCGGCACAAGGAACGAGCTGAACGCCAGGCTAAGCGGAAGACAGAGCAGAGCTCGCGTCGCTCGGGTTCCTTCGACACCGACGATGATGGCTATCGTCGCGCTCGCAAGCACCGCGAAAAGGTCAAGCCTCAGGGCACCGTCGCCCGCAAAGGGAAAATCCCTATCACTTTGCCGATCACGATCCGCTCCCTATCCGAGGCGATGGGCCAGAAGGCCTCGGTGCTAATCCAAAAGCTCCTGCTCGACGGCGCCGGTCTGTTCACCATCAACAGCGCTATCGAACCGGACATGGCTGAACTGCTGGCGGCCGAATACGGCTGCGAACTAGAGATCAAGCGTGCGCAGGATGCCGAACAGGATCTGTTGGAAGAGTTCGATCAAGAGGACGCGCCCGAGGATCTGGTGCCGCGTGCCCCCGTGGTGGTGGTCATGGGCCACGTCGACCACGGCAAAACGTCGATTCTGGACCGGATCAAAGGCGACAATATTGTCGACACCGAAGCAGGCGGCATCACCCAGGTGTTGCGTGCTTGGCGGATCGAACACAAAGGCAACCCGATCACCTTCCTCGACACCCCCGGGCACCAAGCATTTACGAAGATGCGCGCTCGAGGGGCCAATGTGACTGATATCGCGGTGATCGTCTGCGCCGCCAACGACGGCGTGATGCCGCAAACTGAGGAAGCAATCAGCCACGCCAA
Source organism: Gemmataceae bacterium (assembly GCA_046719305.1). GTDB lineage: Bacteria > Planctomycetota > Planctomycetia > Gemmatales > Gemmataceae > RGDT01. Next base: position 7,953 of record JBDNDE010000183.1, read on the forward strand.
AGCAGCCGGGGTGGCGATTGTGGTGGCGATTAACAAAGTGGACCTGCCCGACGCTAATCTCCGCAAGACCGAGCAACAACTCTACAGTCTGGGGCTGATCCCCGACACCATGGGGGGCGATATCCCGTTCGTCAAAACCAGCGCCAAAACTGGGGTCGGCATCGACGAGTTGCTGGAGCAAATTAGCGTGGTGGCCGAACTGCTGGAACTCAAGGCCAACCCAAACAAGCCCGCCTCGGGTACCTGTTTGGAAGCCTATCTGAGTGAAAAGGAAGGAGTGCAGGCCACACTCCTCGTTCAGAACGGCACCTTGCGAGTAGGTGATGTCGTGCTGTGCGGTCACGGAGCCGGTACCGTGCGGCAGATGTTCAACGATCGCGGGCAACCGATCGAAGAGGCCGGCCCCTCGGTACCCGTGCGGATTTTGGGTCTAGACGACGTGCCCAATGCCGACGATCCGTTTATCGTGGTGCCGGATATTGCCACTGCCCGCGAGATCGCCGAAACTCGCAAACAACGCATCCAAGAAAAGGCCGTGGCCTCACGTGTGCCAGTGACCTTGGCGACGCTCTCCCAGACCAAGGTGACCGAACTGAAGGTGATCCTCAAGGCCGAGGCTCGCGGATCGATCGAAGCAATTCGAGCCGAACTGGAAAAACTGGTCCACGACGAAGTTCGCGTCCGCGTGCTGCACGCCGCCATCGGGGCCATCAACGCCAGCGATGTGCAACTCGCCCTCACCTCGCCTACCGATACCGTGATCGTCGGCTTCAACGTCGTGGCCGACAACGAAGCCAAGGCGTTGGCCGAAGAACGCGGTGTAGTGATTCGTGACTATAATATCATTTACAACCTGGTCGACGACATCAAGGCGGCCCTGGAAGGCAAGCTGAAGCCCAAGGAAGAGGTGGTGCAGCTGGGTCGGGCAGTGGTCCGCGAGACCTTCAAGATCAGCCGAGTGGGAACCATCGCTGGCTGCTATGTGACCCAAGGCGTGATCGAGCGATCGGCGAAGATCCGGGTGATTCGCGAAGGGGTAGTGATTTATCCGCCGCCGGACCGAACCGCCTCGCTGGAATCGCTCAAACGCTTCAAGGATGATGCCCGCGAGGTTCGCGAAGGCTTCGAATGCGGACTCAAAATTGCCGGCTACGATGATGTGAAGGTAAATGACATCATCGAATGTTATCGTGTCGATCAGATCCAACGGACGTTGTAAGCAAAACCTTCGGGAGGAGACATGGTTGTCGGTTCCCTGTCGGTTCGACTGCTGATTCGTGAGTCGTACTCCTTGAAGGACAAACGACAAGTGGTCCGCTCCATCAAAGACCGCCTGCGCAACGCCTTCAACATCAGCATCGCCGAAGTCGACGCCCTGGACGACCGGCAAACGGCTGTGCTGGGTGTGGCCTTCGTCGGACACGAGGTAGCCGCCGTCCAGGCGACCTTGCAAGAAATCACTCAGGCCTTGCGAGCGCATCCGGTGGCCGAATTTGTCAAACATGAAATGAGCATCCAACACGAGGAAGACGCATGAAATCGCACCGCCTGGCCCGGGTTTCCGAAGCCATCCGCGAGGTGGTAGCTGAGACGGTCTTATTTGAACTGCGCGACCCGCGCATCAAAAAAGTCACCGTCACCCGTGCTGAAGTCTCGGGCGACTTGCAACACGCCAAGGTCTATGTTTCCATCATGGGCAGATC
>JBDNDE010000184.1:0-9607 GCA_046719305.1 Gemmataceae bacterium
GCTCTGAGTATCTTTCTGCTTCTGTCGCGTCTGGTGCCGGAGCCGGCCACATGAAACTCTATTTCGTAGAGTTGCAGGTCAGCGATTGGTTGGCCTCGCTGGGGTGGTATCGCGACGTGCTGGGTTTAGAGGTACTCTTAACCGATGAACCGGCCCGCTATGCCCTGTTGCGTGCAGGACAGACTCGCTTGTCGCTTAAGGCCGGCACCCCCACGCCCGGCGGGGTGTTGCTAACGTTCGAGGTCCAGGATCTCTCAGAGTGGCTGGCACGGCTGAACTTGCAGGAGGTGAAAACTAGCCCCGAAGGTTACCGTCGGGCGCGATTGCGCGATCCCGACGGCTATGCCATTACCTTGTTCGAGTGGCTGCCCGGTGTTAGTCGTCCAACTTTGGCGGAGTAAAGTCGGCAAGGTAGATCTGTGAGGGTTGGCGGCCGTCGCGGGTCGAGGTCCACATCAATTTGCTGCCATCGGGGCTGGGCACGGGCAGGACATCGGCTCCCGGTGCAAAGGTGATCCGTGCCTTTTTCTTGGTGTCCACATTCATCCAATACAGATCATAATTCGGCCGACCCGGAACGCCATGATCCGCGGCAGCATAGACGATGTGCTTGCTGTCCTTGTACCAGAATGGCCCCCACTGGACCCATTTGTCCTCGTCTGTCAAGGCTCGTTCATTTTTGCCATCCACATCAATGACATAAAGCTGTAGCTGGTCTTTGATCTTGCGGTCCGAACGAAAGATCACTCGTTTGCCATCCGGTGAGAAGAATGGGCCACCGTTATAACAGTTAGGAGCCTTAGTGAGTTGTCGGACATTTTTACCGTCGCAATCCATGATATACAGTTCGAGATTGTTCTCCCCAGTGCGGTTGGAGCAGAACACGATGTACTTGCCGCATGGCGAGTAGCTGCCTTCGGCGTCGTAGCCGGCTGCATTGGTGAGCTTCTTGAGTTTGCTGCCATCCAGATCACACTCGAAGATGTCGAACTGCGGATCGAAATCCCAGGCGTAACGACGGCGTTTGCCAGTGCGTTGCTCCTGGTCGCGGAGTTTGAACTCCGGATCGTAATACTGCTTGGCTTTGGGGTCGAGGTGAGTGCTGGCGTAGATGAGCTTCTTCCCTTCGGGGTGGAAATAGGCACAGGTAGTTTTGCCCACACCAGGGGAAATGCGGATCGGCTTTTGCGTTGCCAGGTCCATGGTGTAAATCTGATAAAACGGATTACCACTGCCTTTCTCTTCGGCCTGGAAGACGATGGATTTGCCGTCGGGCGAGAAATAGGCTTCGCCGGCACGAGCAAACACATCATTACTGGTGAGTTGTTTGATGTTTGTCAGATAGGCGGCCTCGGCCTTTTTCCAGTCGGTGGGATCGGCTCCAACGAGCAGCGAGGGGAACAAGCCCAAAAGCAGCGGAATCATCGGTGGGACACTCCTTGAAGGTTAGCCGGACGCTGCCATTATAGACTGCGGACGTACCAAAGTCGGCGATTGAAGGAGCCTAGGCGATGGCGATGTGGAATCTATGTGCTGTCCTTCCAGGTTGGGCACTCGAGGGAAACACCTTGTTGTACGGGGGAGTGGCTGCCGGAGTGGGGGTGGCGTTATTGTTCATGATCGTGATCTTCTCACGCAAAAAGAAAGATCTGTCACCCGAGGCCGGTCTGGAGGTCGACCTAAGCAAACTGCCACCTGTGCCGACGGGTGAACGGCACTATGCCTTGAAGTTGAAGAATCATCCCGTGCGGCTGCGGCTGGTGGTGGTAGCCCCGATGGGCAAGCGGGCTTTGGGCAAGATCGACGCTTTGCTCGAAGAGGTTCAAGCCGGCCTGGGCGAAGTCTTGCATGACGACCGCCCCGTGATCAAACAATGGCCGCCTCAACTGTCTGCCACGGGCTTCGCACCGACGTTTTTCCGGCTAATGATCCGGCCCGACGGCAACGCCAAACCTTCGCGATGGGTGTTGTTAGCCGGGCCCGCACGAGCCGGCGCGATACCGATCCTGCTGGGAATGGTATTGCAAACCGAAGGGACGGCGTCGAACCTGGGTTTGGTAACCATGAACGAGAACCAATGGGACGAGATGCTTAGCATCGAGAATCCCTAAACTTCAAAACGTGTGAATTTTTATTCGGGCCGCTCCAACTCCGCTTTGAGTAACCGCTCGACGGCATCGGGTCGGGCCGAGCCACGTAACGCCTTCATCACGGCTCCTTTAATCGCGTTGGCGGCCGCTGCTTTGCCGTTTCGGTAGTCGGCGACTGCTTTGGGATGGGCGGCCATGGCCTGGCGAATCGCATCGATCAGGATGCCTTCATCGCTAAGCACCGTGATTCCCAAGGCTGCGATGGCCGATTCGGCATCGATTGGCTCGGCCAACATGCGGGCGAAGACGGCCTCGGCTTGTTGCCGATTCAAGCCGAGTTTGCGCTGGGCGGCGATCAGCCCACCCAGACGCGCGGCTTCCAGGGGCGGCGACTGGATGGCATTTTGACGTTCTTTCAAAACGGCAGCGAGTTGATTGGTCACCCAGTTGCAGGCCGCCTTGGCGTCGTGGGCCGCTTGAGCCACGGCCTCAAAATAGGCCACACCGGCACGCCCCATACCCATCAGTACACCCACATCGTAGGACGACAAGCCATATTGATTGGCTAAACGCTGCCGCATCGCCGAAGGTAGTTCGCCCACGGCTTCACGAGCCGCTTGCCGCTGCGCTTCGTCGATCTGCACCGGCACAAGGTCCGGGTCGGGAAAATAGCGATAATCGGCCGCTTCTTCCTTGTTACGTTGCGGCCGAGTGATGCCGGCTTGTTCATCGAAGCCCCAGGTCTGCTTGGGCCGATCGCCGAAGCGAAAGCCGGGGTCACGTTGCAGTTCGATGAAGTGGCGGCGAGCCTCATAGCGGATCGCTTGTTCGAGAAAGCGAAAACTGTTGAGGTTTTTGATTTCGACAATCGGCGTTAGGACCTCACCGACGCGGATGTTGACGTTGGCATCACATCGCAGGCTGCCCTGCTCCATTCGACAATCACTCACGCCGATCTCCCGCATGAGCAGGGCCATTTCCTCCAAGTAAAGCCGCGCCTCCTCGGGAGAGCGCAACACCGGCTGGCTGACAATTTCCAAAAGAGGTGTGCCAGCACGATTGAGGTCTATGAGCGTCTGATCCTGTGCATGGGTCAGTTTGCCGGCGTCTTCTTCCAAATGGGCGCGAATGATACCAATGCGTCGCTGTCCGCCGTCGGGAGTGGGAATCTCCAGGTAACCTGGTCCACCAATCGGCTGATCGTACTGGCTAATCTGATAACCCTTGGGTAGGTCGGGGTAGAAGTAGTTTTTGCGGTCCCATTTAGTCATCGGCGGGATGGCACAATTCAACGCTGTGGCAGCACGCAAGGCTAATTGCAATGCGGCACGATTGAGAACCGGCAACGAGCCGGGCAGTCCGAGACAGACCGGACACGTCGCCGTGTTGGGCGGTAGTCCAAACGTCGTAGGGCAACCGCAGAATAGCTTGGTCTGTGTCTGAAGCTGAACATGCACTTCCAGGCCGATGATAATCTCGTAAGGGGTATTCATCTGTTGCTCTTGGAATCGAGATGCCAATCCTCGCCGCTGAGCTTACCCGATTTGGCCCACAAAGGAAACTGGACAACGAAGGTTAACTGATGCTAACCATGACGTTATAGCATGCATGTGCCCCGACGGCGACACCGAAACCACGCATCTGAAACAGCAACGCGAAATACAGTCCAGCCGCCAGACGGAATACAAACAGATAGTTGCTGTAGGCCTGGCCGTAGGGGCCAACATGATGCGCCATCGAGAACAACACCGCCGAGGCTAATGCCGCAATCAACACTGCCGCCAAGTGGGGCAGATCCAACAATCGCAGCAGCCCGACCATTGCCGAAAACAAAACCAAGCGGAAAATCGCCTCCTCGTAGATACCTGCACCCAGGTAAGTGATCGCCTGACGTAAGGCCGTTTCAGAGGCACTGATGGGTAGTTCGGGAGTGATGGTCAGTTCCACCCCGGCATGGGTCAACAGGGGAGCCAGAGCGCGGCTGACAGCCCACAGCCCCAACGCAAAGGCAATGCTTTCTAAGATCATTCCGCACAGCACGCCGAGCAGATCGTGCGGCCGCTGATCCCAAGCAATCCACGACCACAGCATGAAGCCAAAGGCCAACAAGCTAGGCGGCAGCCACACCGCTCGCACACCGACACCATCGAGGGCAGTGCGTATCCAATGATCTGCTCCGTTGCGCACAGTTTCCGGAGCCGTGCCCCCCAGAGTCAGCACGCCCACCTCGTAGGCGACGAGCATTGGCAAGACAAACAACAAGCATGCAACGGGATGCCGTGTCCCATCCAGATAGCTGGAGGATTGTCGCATCGGCAAATTCCTCTCAGGCTGCCCAGATAGCCAGCCGGCGATGCAGGAGTTCTTGGCGTTCACTGGCCTGCAAGGTCCGCACGATGCTGTCTTCGGCTACCTGCGTTAGATCCCGATGAATCGGCACGGGCAACGCTTGGCCTTCGGTATCAGTCAGCACGGCCACCACTGGCCGATCGGGATTTAGTTGCGGCTGGGGACGGGGAGTGGCCACCACGGCCGCAATCGCCCCAGAGGCCAACTCCACCAGCGAACCGACGGGGTAGAAAGTCAGCCGCAAGAGATATTCGGCAGCCTTGCGATCCAACTTGCCCATCTCCGCCAGAAGTAGGGTGTCGGCCAAGGCATTGCGGCTGGATCGTGCCGGTCGATGCGGTCGCGCCACTGCCAACGCGGCATAGACATCGCACACCGCTAGCAGACGAGTCAGTGGGTGCAATTGCTCCTCGTGCAAGCCATCAGGGTAGCCGGTGCCATCCAACCGCTCGTGATGATGGGCCACCGCCTGCCGGAGTTCGGGCGCTTGGCTAAACAGGTTAGCCACGGCTCGCTCGCCGATGACTGCATGCTCCTCGACCGGCCGACGTTGTTGTTCGGTCCAAACGGAGTTTTGCAGCAGCAACTCGTCGGACACGCCCAACATGCCTACATCGTGGACCAGGGCGACCACCAAAGCGTCCAGCCGATGCGGGTGCCAATCGGGATCGTTGTGGATCACTCGTGCCATCACCCGAGCGGTGTTCAATCCCTGAGCTGCCGCGAAGCCCGGCAAATACAACGGGGATTCGGTCTCCAGATGCAACGGCAAGCCTAACTCGGCCTCACGGGCGATCTCCAACGCCAATCGCCGCAGCTGGGCTGTGTCGCAAGATTGCCCAGCGTGCAATTGGGTCAACAGTTCTGCCAGCGTGGCGATCTCTTCATGTCGCTGTCGCAAGCGATCTTCGCCGTGGTGCAGCAGCCGGAGGCGATCGTGAACCTCATTAAGGATTACTTCCAAACCTCGGCATAGCTGTAATTGCTCCGCGGGCGATTCCGGCAACAACAGCACCACGCGTAGGGCCGTGTCGATCATCGCTACGGTATCAGCATACAGTTGCCGGAGCGGCTCGGCGTCATCCTGATGGTCGAGTGACGGCCCCAGCGAGCGGAGGTGTTGCAGCAAATCACGACCGCGTTCGAGTATTTTACGCGCCGAAGCAGTAAGGGGACGCAAGGGGCCGGCAGCGGGTGCCGGCAAGAGCGGTCGGAGGGCCTCGTCGAGTTCGTGGTCGTGTTGAGCGGCCTGCTGTAGTGATTGGAGCCAATCTGCCGCCGCGTTTCGTGTCTCGCTGGCCAAGCGTTGGGCCGAATCCAGGCGAAGGCGAAGGGCAGCGATTTTGGCCAAAACGGTGCGGGTATCGCTCATGGGAACTCCCTTTGTGTCGACGCGGAGTCGTCAGCAACTCTCATCGTCGCGCCGGGGGGATCGCCTTCAACGGTCTTGCCGAAAGAGCGGAAAAAGCATGCAGGCAAGGGCCAGCAGAAGAACCGAGGGAACCGTGCAAGGGCGATGAGCAAGCCTGAAGGAAGAATGGTGAAGCAAGATCAGCTCGTGGCGGGGTGACAACCTTCTCTCCACGGACGAGGGGATCTCTCCCACGCTAAGAAATTCTCGATTTTCTTCTGCTCTCGGGTTAATCGGCAAAGGGTGGTTTTCGCGAATTAAGCTGCACACACGAAAATTTTCCTGATTCGTCTGCTGCAAGCCCTAAAGTCCACAGTCCAGAGATGGTTGCACTGCGAAAAAATCCAGTAACAACTTGCAGAAACAACTTGCAGAAACAACTTGCAGAGGTTTCCAGCTAAGAAGCTTATGAGGAAGCGTCGCTTGGGATCTACCCCCACGGGGCGAAGCGTCTCGATTGGGGGGACAAGACACGCGGCGGCAGGAGATCGTGATCTCGCCGGCTTAGTCCAGGGTTGCCAAGGCCTCTTGGGCAGCAGAGATCGTCTCCTCTAAGAGCTCTTGCGTATGCTGCACGCTGTTGAAGGCCGCCTCGAATTGACTGCAGGGCAGATACACCCCGCGATCCATCATCGCCCAGAAGAAGCGGCCAAACTTTTTGGCATCACTGCGTTTGGCCGAGTCGTAATCGGTGACGGGATCGGTGGTAAAAAACAGTGTCCACATGCTACCGACTTGATTGACTGTCAAGCCGCCTGACACTCGCCGCAGGCCTTCGGCTAGGTGACGGCCCAGGCGTTCTAACTCGGCATAGGGATTCAAGCGCTTTAATTCTTTGAGGGTAGCAATGCCGGCGGCCATGGCCACCGGATTGCCCGAGAGGGTGCCGGCTTGGAAGACAGGACCGGCAGGCATGACCTTTTTCATCACGTCGGCCCGACCGCCATATGCCGCCGCGGGATAGCCACCGCCCAGAATTTTACCCAGTACGGTGACATCGGGCATCTGCCCAAGTAACTCTTGGGCACCGCCATAGGCCAACCGGAAGCCGGTCATCACCTCATCGTAGACCAGCAGCGCTCCATAGTGGTGCGTCAGACGGCGTAGCTCGCTGAGAAATTCCACCGAGGGCGTAATTAATCCCATGTTGCCGGCCACCGGTTCGAGCATCACGCAAGCGATGCTATCGCCGTGGGTCTTGAACAGATCAGCCAGGGCTTGAGGGTCGTTGTAAGGCAGCGAGAGAGTGTCTTGAGTGCAACCAGCTGGTACACCAGGCGAGTTGGGCACTCCTAGCGTCGTAGCCGCCGATCCGGCCTGCACTAACAAACTGTCTACGTGGCCATGATAACACCCGGCAAATTTAACGATGCGATCACGACCCGTGTAGCCGCGTGCTAGGCGCAGCGCGCTCATAGCGGCTTCGGTGCCACTGCTAACGAAGCGGACCATTTCGATGCTGGGCACAGCGTCAATAACCAGCTGCGCCAGTTCGCTCTCCCGCTCGGTGGGTGCACCGAAACTACTGCCCTGGTGAACCGCCTCGATCACCGCTGCGGTGACCGCCGGATGACAATGGCCCAGAATCATCGGCCCCCAAGAGCCAATATAATCGAGATAACGGTTGCCGTCTAAATCGTAAATATACGGCCCCTGGCCGCGAGTGATGAACAGAGGCGTGCCACCAACGGCTCCGAAGGCACGAGCGGGACTGTTGACTCCGCCAGGAATGAGGGATTGGGCATGGCGAAAGGCTTGTTCGCTGCGGGTACGCTGCATGATCATCTCGATGGGAGGCGAGGATGCGGACGACTTGCTCATTGTAGCAGCAGGACGCCTTAAGGCCAAAAGAGCAAAGTGGCATTGAGGAGGGTTTGCGGCACTCAGGCCGAAGGACGCGGTGAACGCAGTTCTTGGGCACATTCCACGAGATGTTGTAGCGTGTCGCCGAAGCGGGAAAGAGGAATGCGGCGACGGACTTTTTCATCAATGGCTCGGCCACCGAGCATCAAGGTGGCCCCGGTTTCGCGTCCAGCCTGGTACAACAGGGTATACTCGGCGACAAATTTCTCCACATCGTACAAATGACTGCACGAGAGCCAGACGAACTGGGGCTTGCGGTCACGCACGGCCTGTGCCAGCGAGGCCAAGGGCGTATTGGGGCCGACATTCTCGACCTTCCAGCCTAGTTCACGCAGAGTTAGTTCAATGAGCAGATTAGCCAGGAAATAATGGTCACGTTCCGGCCCGCCGCCGATCGCCAGGGGAGCATCCGCAGCAATAGCGGGCAAGGTGGGTCGTAAACATTGCAACGCGGTCAGACAGAGTTGAGTGCCGCGATGCTCTTGGTAAATGTCCAGATGCCCCGTCTCCCAACCGTGACCGATGCGTCCCATCACGGGCATAACGATCTGGTCGCCGATCTGGGCTATGGTTAAACCCATGGAACGAGCCGCGAGCAAAATCTCGGTCGCTTGATTGGGATCAGTGCCGGTCAAAGCGGTGTAGAACGAATCGACGAGGTTTTTTGGATCGCCAACTGTGGGGGCTAGACGCGACGGCTGTAGGTAGCGTTCAAGTTTAGCACGCGGTAAGTTCCGTGCCTCGACGAAGCGGACTAGTTCGGACACGCGAATCTTGCGATGCCCGCCCAAGGTGCGTTCGGCCGGTAGATTCCCATTGTCTACCCAGCGTTTGACCGTGGACTCCCCGACGCCCAAGAGGTCGGCGGCTTCGCGTGTTCCGAGATAGTGGATTTCGTCGGCCATAAGGCTGTTAACCGTCCAAATCGTTCATACCGTCCTAGTTACTATAGCAGGCGAGACGGAAGCTATCCAGACTAGAGTCGCGCGAAATTGGTTGTTTGACCGAATGTTTTGCGGAATTAGTCTTGACGCCCGTTTTCTATTGACTAGACTGTGATCAGCGGACGATTTGGTCGATTTAGCCGATTTGAACGACCAGTCTGTCCCTCTATCAGGAGATCCTGCCGTGACGACCTCGACCGCCAAGTCTCCTTCCAAGTCCAAAACCAGCCCTTACTTCGTGGTGCATCCCACTTTTAATGAACCTGGCGCGGAACATACCTACGCCCCTACGGCTGGTCATGCACCTGATTACAATAACTCCCACATGCCCGACGATATAACCCGTGATGTCGCAAAGCGGATGCATTACGCTGCTTGGCGTGCTGCGACCGCCAAAGACGAACGCAGCCGGACTCGCTGGCATCAAGCTTATCTGAGCTTCCGTGACCAGATTGTCATGGGCAATCGGAAACTGATCTTCCGGGCGGTACGTCGCTGGATGCCACCTACTTCCTTGGCTGACGACATGATCGGCGATTGCCAGATCGTTTTGATCCAAGCGGTAGCGGCTTACAATCCATGGATGGGGATCCGCTTCAGCACTTACGCATTTACTTGCCTGATGCGGGCACTCTCTCGCCTCTCTCAGAAACAAGCGGGTGATCGACTAGCTCGTTCGATGCCTCTGGAGTCGTTGCCTGATGGCGAACCGCGAGACGATGGCATCGAGGAATCGCCAAACAGTCGGCTCAACCGCGTGGACGAGTTTCTTCGCGAAGGCAACGACCTGTTGAGTACCCGTGAGAAGAAGGTCTTGGCCCGCCGCTTCAGCCTGGACGAAACCAGCAAAGGCGGTACCCTGGAGCAAGTGGGCCGCGAGTTGGGTCTTTCCAAAGAACGGGTACGACAGGTGCAGGCGAGCGCCTTGGGGAAACTGCGGGCTGCTTTGG
>JBDNDE010000185.1:0-9606 GCA_046719305.1 Gemmataceae bacterium
GTGGCCGGAGGTGTCAAGGCCACGTAGCCCGGCACGTTTTCACTGTCTAGGCGGATGGTGTCATCACCACCTAAAGCCTGCACCTCGATAGCGGTGACACGAGCAATCGCCACGGAATCGACCAGGACGTTATCGACCAGAATCTGCATACCAGGCACCGAAACCGTGCCGACGGAGCTTTGTAGAACCGAAATCGTATCATTTCCCTCGGTCCCCTGAACAAGCAGGGTGCCGTCGGAGAGCAGACAGGCCGCAGGTGTGGTACGGGATTCAAGGCTTTCGAGCGTAAGAGTTTTTCGCCTCATGCGACTCGGATTCCTTTAGGGCGGTTAAAGAAACTCGCAGTGGGCCGACCACGATGCAGAAGGCAACGATACCATCCCCCCGCCAAGCGAAACAACCCCTGCCCCTGATGATCCGAAGGACACGACCCCGCTCAAAGACCCGCTTGAAGATACCGCTGGTGATCTCGGACCATGCCTTTTGAACAACAGACAGGCAGAGCCTCACAGAAACCTCATTGTGGCTTCAGGCATTTCTCGGTTGCTAGCCGCGTCGCCAGTTCCCACTCTTGCCCAGCGTGGGGAACGGCAACCTCGCGAAAGCCGCCTGCCCTCAGAGCCTCGGCGAGTTGCGACGCCGGTTCGGGTTCACCGTGAACCAAGCGCACCGCTTGGACGCTCTCGCGCAGGGGGGCCAAATCGTTCAGAAGCTGTTGGTGGTCGGCGTGACTGGACAAGCCGCTCAGGCTAAGAATCTCGGCTCGCACTCGCACTTCACGCCCCAGCACTCGCACCGTCTGCTGGCCATCGATCAGCCGCCGCCCCAGTGTCCCCTCAGCCTGGAAACCCGCCAGGGCTACCGCAGCACGGCTATCTTCTAGATGGTGTCGCAGATGGTGGACGACCCGGCCGGCTTCACACATACCGCTGGCCGAAATCAGGATAGCCGGCCCGGATAAGTGATTCAGGGCCACGCTCTGGTGTTGTTTTTCGGTATAGGTGACGTGGGCATCGCCAAACAGATCGGGGTAGCGGCAGATCAATTCCAAGGCCGAAGCATCGAAGCACTCGGGATGACTGCGAAATACCTCTGTTGCCCGCACCGCCATCGGGCTATCCACATAGATGGGCACGGCGGGAATGGCTCCTGAGGCTCGCAACACATGCAGATAATACAGCACCGTTTGTGTCCGCCCGACACTGAACGCTGGCACGATCAGTTTGCCCCCCCGCGCTACTACCCGCCGCACGATCGCCCCCAGTTGCTCGGCCGTTTCCTCGACCGGAAGATGGGTCCGCCCGCCATAAGTCGATTCGCAAATCACGTAGTCGGCCTGTGGCAGCGGCTCGGGCGGCTTGAGGAGCGGGATGCCTGGTCGGCCGCGATCGCCAGTGTACAACAGTCGGTTACCTTCGATGTCGAGCAACGCCATCGCCGAGCCGAGTAGGTGGCCAGCGTCATGGAAGGTCAGCCGCACGCCCGCAAACAGTTCGATCGTCTGGCCATAGGGCACCGCCTGAAGACGCAATAGCGTTTTATAGACGCCGCCTTCGCCGTAGAGCGGTTCCAGCGCAGGCTCCCCGGGTTCACGCCTTTTGTTAAGATAGCGGCAATCCTCTGCCTGAATCTTGGCAGCGTCACCTAACATGACAGCAACCAACGCCCGCGTGGCCGGGGTGCAAAAGATCGGCCCGCTAAACCCCTGTTTGAGCAGATTGGGCAAGTTGCCGCTATGGTCGATGTGGGCATGACTAAGAACGACGGCGTCGATGTCTTTGGGCCGAAAGGGAAAGGTGCTATTGCGTCGATAGCTGTCGGCACGGTTGCCCTGAACAAAGCCACAATCCAACAGCAACGACTTGCCTAGCACCTCCAGGCGGTGCATCGAGCCGGTCACTTCGCCAGCCGCCCCATGAAAGGTGACGCGCGGCGTACGAGAAAAGCGTGTGCGTGCCATGTATGCTATGCCAGGTATCGGTTCGCGACCGTGTTTGCCCTGCGAAATCTTCTCAGCAGTTCTTTCCACCAGGGACAACTCTGCCCGAAGCAAGGGAATCAGTGATGCAGGCCAATCCCGGGCCAGATTTCCCCACCGGCCGATCCCTCAAGATCCTTAAGCCGAATCGTGAGCCGATGCCATCGGGGACAGAGCGTCCCAGCGTGCAAAGCTCAGGCATCGCCCAGCAACAACGGGACCTTTTCTCGCAGCAACTCGATTTCCTGGTGCGATTCGCCCAGGTAAGCAAGCAAGCGCAAGTCATCGCGGCTAACGGTGCCACCGGTAAACAGCCAGGCGCGGACACGGAACAATTTATACAGTTTCACCAGTTTACGATCGCTGATGAAGACGTGATCTTCGCGCACCAGCGTCTTGACCAGCCGTTGGAATTCGTCGAACACCTCGCTAGGAAAGTACATTTGCCGGTCGTTCTGCTCCTCGCTACGCCCACTGCGGTGTTTGCGGCCGAACTGATACGTCAGATAACGGTTGGCCTTGAGGATGTCGTCGAGGCTGGCGTGGCCCTCGACCCAGGGTTTTTGCGTCAGCCCCTTGTAGACTTCGCCCTGGATCCCCGCGTCGATCAGGTTGGTGAAGTAATTTTCCTGCACGCTGCGGCTCTCGGCCTTCAGGCAGAAACGGTCTTTCAAGGCGGCCAGTTCGGCTTGTTCGGGGATTTCGTTGGTAGCGGCGAAAAGCACGCGCAGACGCACCGGCATCGGCACGCCATCTTGATAAAATTTCCGTTCGTTGATGATCGTCAGCAGGATGTTCAAGATGGCTGAGTTCGACTTAAAGATTTCGTCGAGGAAGGCCAGTCGGGCTGTGGGCAACTTGCCTTGCTCACGACGGATGTAGCGACCTTCACGGAGTTTGCTGATGTCGATGGGGCCGACGATTTCACTTGGTTCAGTGAAGCGGGTGAGCATGTATTCAAAGTAATCACCTTCCCCCAGCCCTAGAGCATCTTTGAACTTCAGCACCAGGTCCGATTTCGCCGTGCCGGGTGGGCCGACGATCAGGAGCGGCTCTTGAGCGATGGCGGCAACGACCATTAGGTCGATGAGTTCTTGCTTTTGGACAAAGAAGCGGCCCAGCGAGACGCGGAAGCGGTTGAGCCGGGTGCGTAAGTCCTCGGCTTCAGCCTGCAATTCTTCAAACGTCCAGTCTTCGCGCGGGGGGGCGAGCGGATCCGACTTTGCCATCAGCATGAACCTCGTGCAGGGATGATCGCGTGGTTTCTGGTGAGTATTGTATCAGGCCAAAGCGTCGTTTAGCTGCGTTCCATGGCCAAGTGGACGTCCCGGTGGATGCGTCGGCGAACGAGGAATTCGTCGTCATCCAGCCAGCGGCGGGCTTGCGTTCCCATGGTGAAGTCGTCGCTGACCACCGCGAGGACTACCGCTTCGACCACGTCGAGCTGGGAGACGCTGAAGTGGGTGCTGGTCGTATAGGTATCTTTGACGTTCTTGAGTACTTTGAAGATTTCCTCTAGTCGCTTCTGCGCCACTTCAACCGGAGCCTGGCCCACTGCATAGGCATACGACTTGGCCAACTGCGTCTGCTCACGCGGCGGTAGGTCACCCGCCAACATCGCTGTGCGGGCTACGCTGATGATCTGGTCGGCCTGGGTGTCCCGCCCGAAGAAGTACCAGCCTGCCGCTACCTGCAACAGGGCACGCAGGGCATCAGGGCCGCTCTCGCGTTTCTTGAAATCGATCTGCCGCACGTCGTTGCCTTCTAGCACTAATTCGGCCATTTGCCGCAGAATCAGGTCGATTTCGTCGCGCATGCCCAGTTTGCGTAGCGAGCGGAGGCCTTCGCGGGCCAGGGTCTCCAGCGCTTTGAAGCCCTGGCTGCTACCGCGTTGGCTTTGCAACATCTTTTGGAACCGAGCCACCAGCGGATGCACTACTTCGGTGCGGCCAAAGTGTCCCGCCACGAACAGAGCCTTTTCCAAGAACGCGGCCTGGCCGAGGATGGCCTCGACTTCTTTGGCCTCGGGCATGTCGTCGTAGGTTTGTAAGGTTTGTTCCAGAATCTTGCGGGCGAACTCTTCGCCGATCCGGGGCGAGACTTCCAGGGCGGTACGCAGAACCCGGCTGCGTTCTTCGATCCCCTTGGAACCGCGTGGCCGCTCTCGCAGGAGTTTTTCGATGCGGTTGACCACCTCGGTTTTGTCGGTGAGGTCGGCAATCTCGGCCAGGGCTTTTTCAAATTCGTTGATGCGAGCGCCCCAGTGGCGGTAGGGATTAACGGTCGCCTCGGGTTCAATGATTTTGGAATGCTTGCGCAAGCGATCGACGACATAACGCCCCAGGCGTTCCATGTGCTCCAGGAACTGCATCAGATCGTTAGGCAGCGGCCCACCTGTCGGCTTGCCGTCCAAGGCCAGGCGAATCCGATAGTCGAACGCCGTCAGTAGGGCGGTATGGGCATCGTCCTTTAGCGGGCTTAGCGCTTGTTGTCCCCGGGTGAGCAGACGCCGCGCCTCGTCACTCTCCCCGAGACGCGCCAAGCCATACGCAAAGATCAGATCGACGTAGGCTGCCGTATGCCCCTGCGTGCCCTGATTGCTGATCCACTCTTGGGCCTGCTCGGCCAAACCAACCATCCATTGCCGCACCGCTCGGAAGCGTTGGCTGGTGGGCTGGCCCGCAAAGCGGAGGAAGCTGGGCAGATCCTGCTCGGGACGCAAGCCCGTGTGATACAGCCGTTCCAACAGGCGGTCGCGGGCACGAGCCAGAGCAAGCACATCGCCCTGAGACAGTAAGGCTAGGTGTGCCCAGGCTAGCCAAGCCGCCCGGATCGGCAACAAGCGTTCATGGGTTTCCAAAAAAAGTGTGATCGGTCCGAGCCGTTGCATCAGTGCGACACTGGCTGGCGACTGCAAACAGGCATGAACCAAATAGGCGGCCAGGGCACGCAGATCGGCGGTGGAAGGTTCCTCCAATTGCAGCAGGCGGTCGAGATCCTCGCCGGGCACCTCGCTATTTTTGCTCGCTAAGCCGCGCGTTACCCAGGTTCGCTGGTTACGTCCCTCGAATCGTTCAGGCACGCTAGGCGATTCGGCCTGAAACCAGTTCCAGGCCCACTGCCGAGCGGTGTTCTCGTCGCGTTCCCACAGGGCGTTCATCCAGCAGATGCCCGCGTCGTCGGTGTTGTTTAACTGCGAGTTCAACGTCGCCAGACGCGGCCAGAGTTCCTGGCGTTCCTTGATGTCCAAGCCGCCCTCGAACGCCAAAA
This sequence comes from Gemmataceae bacterium, assembly GCA_046719305.1. Classification (GTDB taxonomy): domain Bacteria; phylum Planctomycetota; class Planctomycetia; order Gemmatales; family Gemmataceae; genus RGDT01. Next base: position 5,249 of record JBDNDE010000185.1, read on the forward strand.
AGGCCTCTTCCAACTCCTTGAGTTGTTTCTGAGCGACTGATGGCTCCACCGTGGTGATGCTGGGCATCTCTTCCAGCAACACCGCATCCGTTGGTTGGGTCGCCTGCTCTTCTGTAATAGTCGCGAAGCTCAGTTCCTCACTCGTGGGGGTTTCGGGTCGGCCACGCCGCGAACTGCTCTTCTCCGCCCCGCCTGGGGGACGCTTCGGCTTGGGGGTTGGCTCCTCCTCACTGAAGAACGGCTCGAAGTCGAATTGAGCCGCCTGCACCCAGGCCTTCAGCGCCTCTTGGTCGTGATCCAACACATAGTCCACCCAGTCCCACAACGGCCGAAAGCTGTCCTCGGGCAAGCTGTGCGGCGTGAAGCTCCCTTTGCCATCAGGATGCAGCCAGACGATCTGGTTGGTGTCCTCGGCAAACAACTTGCGTACTTGATCGCGACGCAGCGGCGGATGCAACTTCATCCCCACCGGCAGAAACAGGTTTGGCAACTTCAGAAATGGCTTGTAGCCAATCGCGCCATTGAGTACGAGAACAGGGGGGGGCAGCTTCGATTGCCGAGTGCGCAGGAGAATGAGCGTCTCATTGCCGCGTTGGCCGACCGCGAAGGCGAGGCGTTGGAGGATTTCGTCGTTGGCATTTTGGACGAAGCTGTTGAGTTCATTAATCGGGTCATCGCGTAGCACCCAGAGTTCCGCCCCTTCAGGGGTGCCGCCGGCACGCAGCGAAAGGGTCACCCGGATCTGCGGCAGATCGCGTGAAGTGTCTTTGAGGTGGACGATGGCTTGAGGCAGAGGGAACTCGGTGATTTCGTAGACATCCTTGAACGGGGCCTCGTCCAACAGAGTCCAGCGTCGCGGGGGTTGCAGCAGGAGCAACCGGCCTGCGGGCACCAGGAACTGCTCCACAAACGGGTGGGTGTAGCCCAACTCGACCCAGACCCGCGGCGCTTTCTCGACGTACGCCACCGGCGCTCGCTCTCCTCCGATCCGGTCGATGGCACGTAGCAGCGTGTAATATGGTGGGCCAACAACACGCAACAAGGCACGGGGGGGGAGGCTCTCGTTCACCTCCAGCCAGCGGTAGCCCTGCCGGTCGTTGCCCAGGCGGAGAATCTCGATCACCAGACGCGACAATTCTGTCCCATCAACCAAGTCAAACAGCACCGGGGTGCTGGTGAGTTCCTCCGCATGCCAAGAACTTTTTTCCAGTGGCAGGATTTCCGCCCAGCACGAAACCTGAAAACTGCTGCTTCCCCCCATCGTCTTGGGCATCTGCACGCCGAGTTTCTTCAGTTCGTTTTGGTGATTGCGGCCGAGAGCCGCTGCAGTATCTACCCAGCATTCTTGCGTTTCGTCATCGAGGGAAACCACAGCCTGGCTCTGGCTCATGGCGTCAGGGATAGCGCCGGTGATGAGACTCAAACGGAGGCTGGCAAGATCAGGGAACTTCAGGATCATGGTTTCTCACGCGGGCAAGGGAGGAGTCAAAAAGTCGCTGGGCGTTGTTCGCTACCACACCCCCGGCCAGGGCCTGGTGACTTGAGCTCAATGGCCTTGTTTGTTGGCCTCGCGTTGCGGCACTGAGTCACTTACTGGAGGCGTTTGCTGGCCTTCGGGTTCGTCACGGGTCACGACGATTTGGCCGACATCTTGGGCTTTGACTAAGCCGCCCTGGATGAGTTTATCGACAAGAGCGCGGTGAGCTTGTTCGTGCTCGTGCGGCAAGGCATCCTCATCAGATTTCATCGAGATGATGATCTGCTTTTTGCCGGTTTGCGGATCCGGGATCATCCGAATGGTCATTTCAGCCATCGTGAACTTCTCCGTTGCTGGTCTCGGCAGGGACTTTCTCGGCTTTCTTACGACTCTTCTTTTCCGCAGGCTTGTCAGCCGAGGCAGCGGAGGGGGTCGTATCGGTTGTGGATTCGTCGTCCTTGTGAGGGGCATCGGGGAAAGCCTCCCGCAGGGTTTTGGCGTCGATGGTTTTCTTCTCCAGAAGCAGGTCGCGGAGCATCTCTAGCACGGAGCGATTTTCACGCAAGATGCGGGCCGCCTCGGCCTGAGCCTGACGAATCAAGCTGTTTACTTGCTCGTCCAGGGCTTGTTTCTGCTGTTCGGAGAGTTCCGGCAAGCGGCCTCCTTTCTCTGGGTCACGATATTGACGCAGTCCCAGGGTGTCGCCGCCCATGCCGCACAATTCGACGATGAAGTGGGCCAGCTGTGTCGCCCGCACCAAATCGCTTCCGGCGGCTCCCGTCGAGATGTCCTCTAACAGCAGGCGTTCGGCCTCGATGCCGCCATAGAGGACCACCAGATCCGTGACCATTTGATTATACGTCAGCCCTAGCCGTCTTGAATCATCTTGACGATGCAACACATAAGCCGGTGCCCAGGGCATTTCGCTCTTGATCGTAATCCGCTCGATCGGCCGACCATGCGGCGAAAACAGCGAGGTGACGGCATGGCCGGCCTCGTGTGTGGCCAGGAGCCGTTCTTCTCGCGGGGTGTAGTTGGTTTTCTCGTCGTATTCGGTCAAAGCGCGTTCGACATCCTCAGGTGTCGAAGGCTGATCGACGCGATTCTCTCGCATCCGTATACGTGCCATGCTCCGGGCCATCGCGTTGAGATGGTCGCCGCTGAACGCCGTGCCTGTGGAGGTCTGATACGCCTGTCCGGTGCGACGTACGGCATAGTCGATCGCTTCCTCCGACATCTTCAGGTTCATCTTGCGGTCGTAGATCTTGATGATCTCTCGGCGAGCCTCGCTATCTGGGTAGGGAATGTGTAGGTGAAACTCGAAACGCCCCGGCCGCAATAACGCCGGATCCAGGCTCTCGACAAAGTTCGTGGTACCAACCACGAAAACCATCTCTTCTTTGTGGAAGCCGTCCATCTCGGTCAGCAGTTGGTTGACCATCGAGTGTTCCACCCCGCTGCCCGTGTAGGTGCCACGGGCCGTGGCAAAACTATCCAACTCGTCAAAAACGATAATAGCCGGTGCTGACTGGCGGGCCTTGTGGAAGATTTGCCGGATGTTGTCTTCCGACTCGCCGACCCACTTGCTTTTGAGTTCCGGGCCGCTCACCACCGTCACTGCCGCGCCGATTTCACTGGCCATGGCCTTGGCAAACAGGGTTTTACCGGTGCCGGGCGGCCCCCAGAAGATCATTCCTTTGGGGATGAGTTCCTCGATAGTTTTGATCTCTGCCTCGCTGGTAAGCGATTCTTTTCGAGCTAGCAGATTTAACACTTCGTTGCGCAGTTGTTCTTTGACCTTGGCATAGCCGCCGATGTCTTTGTCGATGGAGATGTTCGGCACTTCTAGGGTGCCGTCGAGAGTGGCCTGGCGGATTTGGCGATAAGCGCGGGCTGGGTCAGCCGGATAATCTTCGCCCTCGATAGTGGACAGCAGTTTGCGCAGGCGGACGGCATTAACCCCCGAGACGTACTTGTATAGCCCCCAGGGGTTGAAGCCCTGGCCGAACTTGCGTGCTTCCTTGCGGGTGATCAGGTAGCGTAGCCTCGCCCGATTGATCCCCAGCAAGCTGGTGCGATAGGGGAACAAGTTTTCGATGACGCGTGGCAAGGGGAAGCTGGGGTCCTTGAAGCCCAGCCAGACCAAATCGGGGTTTTCGTACAACAGCGTGATGACCTCGCGGGCTTCTCCGGTCAGACCTCCTTGGCTTGTGGTCAACAAATCCAGGTGCGGCAACACCACCACGCGGCGTTCCACCGCACCTCGTACTGCTTCACGCAGATGGGCAATCATCGTCCCCATCAACCCCATCGGCACCGGGCCTTGTTGGTCCTCCTGACGCGGTCGGCCATCGAGATAAATGCAGCGGAGATTGTTGGCTCGCAGCCGATTGCGGATATTCAGGTACAAAAACGGCGTGAGGTCCTTGTCGCATTCGATCAAGGTCGGCAAGCCCCGATTCAGTTTCGAGGCCACTTCGGCCAACTCGGTGCAATAGGCGGCCTCGACGGCGTCCTCATTGCTGAGTTCCTGAGGCAATTCATTTTCGGGGATCAGGACAGACATAGAAGATTTCCGTTATCCGTGTTCGTTTCTTCGTGTTATGTTTCGCCCGTGTTCGTCATCTGTTCGCCGTCCTGCAGAGCCGACTCCTCAGAAATTGTGGCCGGGGAGTTGGGGCGATGCGGACAACACACGCCCGCCCCTACGCCACTTCAAGCCATCGATCGTTGACGGCCGACCGAGAACGGACCACGGACAAGGCGAGGTTACACTTCGACAACAATCGTCAACGAGCCGCTCTGGGGGTCTTCGGTCATTTCCTTGATCTGCCCCATCGAGGCCGCCTTGCGTTTTAGAGCTTCAGCGGTGACCCAGATC
>JBDNDE010000186.1:0-9605 GCA_046719305.1 Gemmataceae bacterium
TCGCCTGGTCGATTCCGTGGCGATTGCTCGTGTCACCGCTATCGAGGTGCAGGCTTTAGGTGGTGATGACACCATCCGCCTAGACAGTGAAAACGTGCCGGGCTACGTGGCCTTGACACCTCCGGCCACTGCCTGGGGGGGGACGGGCAACGACACCCTGATCGCGGGTCAAGCCGGCCATCGTCTGATGGGCGAAGAGGGCGACGACCTGCTCATCGGCGGTGTGGGCAACGATATCCTCTTTGGCGGCTTGGGTAACGACATCCTGCGAGGCAACGCCGGTAACGATCTTCTCGTGGGGGGGCCGGAGACGCTCGAACCCGACGAGACAGCCAGTGACAACGATGTTCTCGAAGGCGGAGCCGGCAACGACACCCTGTGGGGCGGCATCGGCAACGATCTGTTGCGTGGCGGTATGGGCAACGACCGCTTGATTGGCGGAGCCGGCGACGATGAACTTCTCGGGGACGATGGCAACGATCTGCTCTGGGGGGGCCTGGGTAACGACATATTACGCGGTGGCAACGGCAACGATTTTTTGATGGGCGGAGCTGGCAACGATCGACTGTTTGGCGGGGCAGGCAACGACCAACTCTGGGGGGAAGCCGGCCTCGACGTAATGGATGGAGGACCGGGGGTGAATTACCTGGACGGTTTGCTTCGTCGGGGGATGTGGATACTTTAAGCTGTCGAACTGGATCTGCTGTCAGGGGAGGGGTTTTGGGGTTAGTTCACTGCCGTGAGGCAGCGGGCCAACACAACAGAGCGGATTTTGCCTTGTCCCCCTTGTCCCCCTAGGCACGGGGGGAGGGGCTAGCCCTTGGGATAGCGGCTCGCTATCTTGATCCACAGTATCCGCCAACCCACCAACCCCGCAGTGGTGCTATGAGCTACTTCCCCGACGTGCCCAAAATTGCCTACGAAGGCCCGCACTCGACCAATCCCCTGGCTTTTCGCCACTATGACGCCAACGCCCTCGTCGCCGGCAAGCCGATGAAGGAGCACTTCCGCTTTGCCGTCGCCTACTGGCACACGATGCGTGGCATGGGTGGCGACCCTTTCGGTCCAGGTTGCGCGGTACGGCCGTGGGAAGATGGGAGCGACTCGCTGACGATGGCGTTAAAGCGGGTCGAGGTGATGTTTGAGTTTTTGGAAAAACTCGGCGTGGAGTTTTATTGCTTCCATGATCGCGATGTGGCCCCCGAAGGGGCTACGCTGCGGGAGAGCAACGCCAACCTCGATCGCGTAGTCGCCGCGCTCAAAGAACACCAGCAACGCACTGGTATCAAACTGCTCTGGGGTACCGCCAACCTCTTCAGCAACCCGCGCTACGTTCATGGTGCCGCCACCAGTTGCAACGCTGACGTGTTTGCCTATGCGGCGGCTCAGGTGAAAAAGTGTCTGGAAGTGACCAAGGAACTCGGCGGGGCTAACTATGTGTTCTGGGGTGGCCGGGAGGGCTACAGCACCCTGTTGAACACCGATATGAAGCGTGAGTTGGACCATCTGGCCAAGTTCTTCCATCTGGCTTATGAGTATAAGCAAAAAATCGGCTTCACCGGCCAATTCCTCATCGAACCTAAGCCCAAGGAACCGACTACGCATCAATATGATTTTGACGCGGCGGCATGCATCAATTTCTTGCGTCAATATGACCTGTTGGACAAGATGAAGCTAAACCTGGAGACCAATCACGCCACCCTGGCCGGTCACACCATGATGCACGACATGATTACGGCGAGCAATGCTGGGGTGCTGGGCAGCGTGGATGCCAACACAGGCAATCTGCTCTTAGGCTGGGACACCGACCAGTTCCCGACGGATCTCTACCTGACGACGCAAATCATGATGGTAATTCTCAACCAAGGCGGGCTTGGCTCCGGAGGACTGAATTTCGATGCTAAGGTCCGTCGCGAGAGCTTCGAGCCGGTCGATCTATTCCACGCGCACATCGGCGGCATGGACGCCTTTGCCCGTGGCCTGAAGATCGCCGCCAAACTGCAAGAAGACGGGGTGCTGAAAGAGTTTGTGCAGAAGCGGTACGCCTCGTGGGATACAGGCATCGGGGCAAAGATCGAAGCTGGCCAGGTCGGCTTCGAGGAGTTGGAAGCTTATATGTTAGAAAAAGGCAACCCCGACAAAAATTCCTCCGGCCGACAAGAAATGCTAGAGAATATCTTTAATCGGTATATAGACATCGCTTAAGCAGGAGTTGCCCCTCGAGCTAACTCTTCGATCTAGGCCGCGAGAATAACTCAGCGACGTTCTGACTCTGTGTCGTTAATGCCGTGGTGGCTTTGCCACTAGGCGGCTTGATTGGCTTGCACAGGCTAGGGCGACAACAGACCGCCGGACGACACCCCACTGCCTTGGAGGGGACTCGAAGGTCGGCGTTGTTTGTTGGGCTGTCCGCCCGCATTGACTGTGAGGCGAGCCCCACTCGCATCGCCGCTCTGGTCAGAGGATCTATTCGGAACTTGGCAACGAATCGTCGCTTGATCGGCGGCCCTTGCTGTTGCAGCCTGGGGGTTCTTGCGTCGCTGGAAGTCCCGTCAGATCCGTTAATAATTCGCTCTGAATCACAACTAAACTGCTCAAGCCTGCCCGGCACACCCGATAAATCGAGAATAGGTGCGTTGGGGGCACCTCGGTATCCGGCGTAGGGAAAAGAACATGAACTGGGCTCTCCTGGTTACTCGGCGATGTCTTCCGGCAGCAGCGGTTGTTCTCTCCGGTTGTACGGTTTCCTCCGCTTGGCTCCATGTGGATGCTGACCGACCCGATCCGCTGGGAAGCCTCCGCACCCGAATCGTGGCCAGTCCATCAACTGTTGGGGACACTAACTCGGGACCCACTATTGTGGTGGTCCACCGTTCGCCCGAGGCTCCCCCCCCACCCGAGCAAACCCCCAGCCGCACAGCGACCCAAACGGCCGAATCTCCGAAGGCGTTAGTGTTGGCCGAGTCACCTAATCTGGATCAAATCATTAACACGGTTATACTGGCCGATCCGCGATTGCGTGCAGGGATGGAGGCGATCAATCAGGCGACCGGCGAGGCGTTGCAGGCGTCGTTGAAGCCCAATCCGAACGTTTCCGTTGTCCAGTCGCTGCTACCGCTGACCCGGCCCTTCACCGAGGAAGCCCAGGGAGGCCCGCCGCAGTTGGATATCGGCGTTTCCTACCCCATCGACTGGTTTGTGTTCGGCAAACGCGCTGCGGCCATGCAAGCGGCCAGCCTGGGCGTGCGTGTCAGCGAAGCCGAATATGCCGATTTAGTTCGTCAGCGTGTATTAGAGGCTTCTACTACATATTATGATGTGTTAGAGGCCAAAGCACTGTTGGAGTTGGCACAACAAGATGCCGCCAACTTCAAACGAGTGGAAGAAATCACCAGGCGAGCAGTCGAAGGGGGGGGCCGACCTCAAGTCGAGTTAGGACGAATCCGGCTGGATCGGCTACGAGCTGAACAAAGCGTTCGAGATGCCGAGAACAACTTGGTGGCGGCGAAAGCTCGGCTGCGCGCTCTGATGGGCAAGACAGACACCGACCCGCTGTTCGATGTAGCAGGATCGCTGGAAGAGGTCAGCATCTCGGAGATTCCCGCACTAGAGGAAGCGTTCCTCGTAGCGACACAGAACCGCCCCGATATCGAAGCCCTGCGTCGTCGAATCGATCAGGCCAACGCGAGCCTTGTCTCCGAACGTCGTCAGGGCTTACCCTCGATCACTCCCCAGGCCGGCTTGACCCGGCAATTCCAACGCAAGGCGATCGGTTTCCCCGATGCCAGTTCCTGGGGAGTCGGCCTAGAAATGAGCGTGCCGCTATTTGATCGTAATCAGGGTAACCGCCTCCGGGCGGCCTCTGTGGCCGTGCAACAACACTACGAGTTGCAGGCTGGCTTGGTGGAACTGCGTTCGGAGGTTATTCAGGCCGACAAGGAACTGCGGACCGTTCAGGCCAACGCCAAAGCCGTCGCCGAAGAGCAACTCAAACTAGCCGCTGAGGTACGCGATAGCTTAAATAAGGCGTATGAAGCAGGAGGCCGACCACTTATTGATGTATTGGATGCACAACGAAACTATCGAGAAACGTATCGGTTGTTTATCGAAAGCCGAGCTAATCTCGGTCGGGCAGCGGTACGCTTCAACGCTGTTGTTGGGAAAAAGGTCACCCGATGATGCCCCCTTCTGAAACTGTGACGACTGGATCAGCGACACCAAGGCCCCCTTCGCCGTGGGGCTGGCTCTGGTCGGGATTGCAATTCCTGGTAGCCCTGGCAGCTACGACCGCCTTCTTAACTTACTTGCTGCTCAATCCTTTGGAACCGCCACCTCCACCCAGCGAACGCGTTACTCCCCCCACCGAGGTGGTCCGCATCCTCAGGCCAGGACGCATCACTGTTGTGCCCGGCAGTCCTTTGGACAAAAAAATTCAGGTCGTCACCGTTCGTAAAACGATCCACGAAGAACCGCTCCTTAGCGTGACGGGTCGCGTCGTCGCCAGCCTGCGACCTGTCGAGGGCAAAGGCGAAGATTTCTGGCAGTTTGACTCCGCCGACAATCTCGCTGCCTACACCGACTGGCAAAAGGCCCAGGCTGACATTACCTTCCACGAAACCCAAGTGCAACAGGTACGGCAACTAGCCAAGACACGCCTGGAAGCACAACGGGAACTAGTCAAACGTTTGGAGCGACTTGTCGAAGCGGGCACCGACACCCTTCGCGACCTGACAGCCGAGCGTGCCAATCTCCTCCAGGTGGAAATTGCCGGCCGGCAGGAAGTTCACCAAGCAGAAACGGCCTTGCGGCTGGCGCGTCGCGAAGAAGCTGCCCAAGCCCGCCGCCTGCAACAGGCCGGCCTCAATGTCCAGATGCTTCAAACTGTCCCGGCCGATGTCGATATCGTCATGGCCGACGTTCCCGAAAGCCGCATTAATCAAGTGCGGGTGGGCCAAGGCTGTGTGGCTCGCTTCTTTGGCCTGCCCAAAGAACCGTTCCGGGGACGGGTCAAGAGTATTGCACCTGTTTTATCTGCGGAACGACGATCACTTCGGGTATTGTTCACAATTGACGACCCTGACGACAAACTACGCCCCGGTATGTTCGCCGAGATTGGCCTGGGAACCGATCGCCGCGAAAGCCTCCTGGTCCCCGCTGATGCGGTGCTGCATATCGGCCGCGCCGACTATCTCCTGGTGGCTGAAGGCTCTGACAGCTGGCGTGTGGCCGAGGTAGAAGTTGGTGAGCCGCTGCGAGAGGAAATCGAAATTCTCTCCGGAGTCGCACAAGGCGATCGGATCATCGGCAAGGGAGCCATCCTCTTCAAGCCGCTGGTGATTCGGGCCCTGCAGCAGACGGAGGACGAGCGATGATCGCGGCCTTGATTGATACCGCCATGCGTGTACGCTGGGTGGTGCTTCTGCTGGTGGTGATCGTCTGTGGGATTGGCATCTATTCATTTCAAAAGCAACCGATTGATGCGTATCCGGACATCTCCGCTCAAATGGTGCAAGTCATCACTGTTTATCCCGGACGCGCCCCAGAAGAAGTTGAACGGCAAGTCACGATTCCCGTCGAAATAGCAATGCGCACCGTGCCCAAGGTCGAGACGATCCGCTCACGGACAATCTTCGGCCTGTCGGTTGTACAACTGATTTTCCAAGAGGGTACCGAAAGCTACTGGGCTCGCGCACGCGTCCAGGAAAACCTCGCCACCGTACAGTTGCCCGAAGGGGCCGAAGCCGAACTAGGACCTCTGGCCACCGCCTATGGTGAAGTGTACCGCTACGAGCTGGTTTCCGACGGCACCTACAACTTGATGGAGCTACGAGAGCTCAACGATTGGGTGGTGATCCCGCGGCTGTTGCGGGCCTCGGGCGTTGCCGAGGTTTCCAATTTCGGCGGGCTGGAGAAGCAGTTTGCCATCACCTTTCGCCCGGTTGATCTCGACCGTTTCGGCCTGACACTCAAAGATGTCATCGAAGCGATCCAGTCGAACAACGCCTCGGCCGGTGGTAGTGTCTTGCCGCGTGGTAGCATGTCGTTTGTGATCCGCGGCAGTGGGGCGATTCAATCGTTACGTGACATCGAAAACACCTATGTCAAATCCGTGGGCGGCACACCTGTTTATCTGCGTGATGTTGCAAGTGTTGATCTCGATCACCTCACCCCTTTTGGCATTTTTAGCAAAGATTTCCGCGATGAAGGGGTCGAAGGGATTGTCTTGATGCGACGCGGCCAAAACCCCTCGCGCGTTTTGGCCGCGGTCAACGCGGCTGTGCAGGAACTCAACGCCACCGAACTTCCCTCGGGTGTGCAGGTGGTGCCGTTCTATGATCGGCAACATCTGGTCGATGCCACCCTGCATACCGTCACTCACAGCGTGTTGCTAGGCATCACGCTGGTGGTGCTAGTGCTCCTACTGTTTCTTGGCCGCCCCGCGATGGCTGCCCTGGTCGCGCTCACGATTCCATTTTCGTTATTGTTCGCTCTCATCCTCATGTTTCTCACGGACATTCCGATTGGCCTGCTCTCCGTCGGCGCGATTGACTTTGGCATCATCGTCGATGGAGCCGTTATCATGGCCGAACATATCGCCCGAAGACTGGGCGAAGCCAAACAACGCGGCGATCGGCGTCCCATCGCTCAACTGGTTCTCACCGCTGCAATAGAGATCGAACGGCCGGTCTTTTTCTCCGTATTGATCATCATGGTGGCCTATCTCCCGTTGCTTTCGCTCTCTAGTATCGAAGGGTTGTTGTTTCGTCCCATGGCCTTGACCATGGTATTCGCGTTGCTCGGCTCGCTGATTTTTGCTCTGTTTGTGGTGCCAGTGCTGGCCAGCCTCATCTTCTGGCGAGGCTACACCGAGTGGGAAAATCCGCTTTTGACCTTGGCCCGGCCGCTGTATGGCTGGTTGCTGCGCGGCCTGTTGCTGTTTCGTTGGCTAGTGGTAGCGGCTGTGGTGTGTGTGGTGGCTGCGGTGATGGTTCAGATCGTGCCGCGTCTGGGCATCGAGTTTCTGCCCTACATGGATGAGGGAGTCATCTGGGTGCGAGCCAACTTCCCCGAGGGCACCGCCCTGCGACAATCCGCCGAGTATGGCCGACGCATCCGCGAAGTGGCACTGGAGTTTGCCGACATTAAATTCATCTCGGTGCAGACCGGCCGCAACGATTCGGGCACCGATCCCTTTCCGCCCAGCCGATTGGAGATCATGATCGGCCCCAAGCCGCGTGACCAATGGACCGAATACGCGACCAAGCAAGAGTTGGTGGCAGCCCTGGGCAAACGGCTGCGTGAGGAGTTTCCGACCACGCGGTTCAACTTCACTCAGCCGATCATCGACAGCGTCACCGAGGACACCAACGGGACTTCGGCCAACCTGGCCATCGAATTCTCTGGCATAGATTCTGATGTGTTACTTTTCTTGGCACGTCAGACAGTCGACCTGATTCGCGATATACCCGGTGCCCAAGATGTGAATATCGAACAAGAAGGACCACAGCCTCAGTTGATCATCACTCCCGATCGAAAATTATGTGCCCGACATAATGTAAAAATTGAAGATGTAAACGAGCTTATCAACATAGCTTTGGGTGGACAGGCCGTCGGTATCCTCTACGAAGGCGAACGCCGCTTCGAGATTGCGGTGAAAGTCGATCGCTACACCACGAACTCCCCCCTGGCTGTCGGACGACTGCCGGTGCATACCCCCGACGGACAACCGGTCCCTCTTAGTCAGGTCGCCCATATCGAACTCGTTGACGGCCAGACCATCATCGCCCGAGAAAACAGTCGCCGGCGGATCACAGTTCGTTGTGATATCGTGGGCCGCGATCAGGGTGGTTTTGTACGCGAAGCTCAACAGCGCTTTGAAGAGGTGATTCGTCCCCAGATGCCCTCGGGCTATCGGGTGGGTTGGTTGGGCATGTTTGAAAACCTCGCCCGCGCTCGTGTCCATTTTCTCTACCTCATTCCCATCACCGCCGTGCTGATCCTCACCCTCTTGGTCGTTACCTTCCGTTCGCTCACCTCGGCCATGTTGGTCGTGGCCGGCATTCCCTTCGCGTGCATCGGGGCGTTGATCGCGCTGTATGTCCGGGAGATGCACATCAACGTTTCCACAGGCGTTGGGTTCTGTGCCCTCTTCGGCATTGCAATTATGGATGGCGTGTTGATGGTTCGTGGCATCAATCTCCTTCGCGAATCGGGCACCGGCTTGAAGGAGGCCATCCTCTTGGGTGCCCAACAACGATTGCGGCCCATTCTCATGACTGCTATTGTGGCTATCTTCGGCCTTCTACCCGCCTCGCTGGCGACGGGACTTGGTTCCGACGTGCAACGCCCGCTAGCCACGGTGATTGTGTGGGGGTTGTTCAGTGCGATGGTGCTGACGCTCTTTGTCCTACCGGTTTTGTACTATCTGATCCCGCCGCGAATCGTAGCCACCGGGGCGTCGGAGTCAGCGATCCATTAGGATAACGTGCGATCGTGGGGACCGCTTTGCTGAAGCCCTGCCCGAACCAATCCCAGACGTTCCTTCCGAATCGCTCGCAAACCGAACGGTATGCATTGGAATGTAACGCATTTTTACCTCGGCAATTTGCTAACCCCGATGATGTGCGAGGTGCACCGAGTGGATACCGCCCGGGAGATAGTCGACCAACTTCCTCGCGGTTTGGTTCATGCCGTTGTGAGCGGGGTCGGCACCGGAGGCACTCTTGTGGGTTAGCGTTACAGACGACTCGTAGACTGATGCGTCGAGGCTTTCCTGTTGGTCCTTCCAGTGGCTTCAATTTCACGGCAGCCGAAAGGATCTATCGCTGCTTACAGCGTAAGGGCAACGAAAGCCCGAGCGTGGTTACCGTTTTCCCGGACCGCATGGAGTGTTATTTCACGACAGAGTTGTTTCAGGATCTTTCTTGATCCCCAGTTCAGTGAGCGTGAATAAAGGCCGATAAACATACTTTGCAAACAAATCGCGTGCCCCTTCTTCGCGATCGACGATGCAAAGCACAGCAACCACGGTCGCGCCGGCCTTCTCTACCTCCTGCACTGCTTGCATGGCCGAACCACCGGTCGTAAGGACATCATCGACAATGGCGACTCGTGCAGCAGGGGGGAGTACGCCTTCAATGCGTTCCTTGCTGCCGTGATCTTTGACCGCCTTGCGGACGAAGAAGCCTTCCAAAGACTGTCCGTGGCGATGAGCTTCGGCAACGATAGCAGTGGTCAGGGGGATAGCACCGACCTCCAGACCGCCAACTGTCTGGATGTCAAGGTCTTGTAGTCGCTCGAAGAAGGCTTCGCCGAGTAGAGCAACCGCCTCGGAGTGGAAGAGAATTTTTTTGCTGTTGATGTAGAAGGAGCTTTGTTTGCCGGAGGCCAGGGTGAAGGAACCGAAAGAGAAGGCGCGGGAGAGGATTAGTTCGCGGAGACGAGGGTGGCTCATAGCAGCAGGGACCAGGGCAGCAGAGGAAGTAGGGAAAACGAACAACCCCGTCGGGATGAGCCAACGGGGCAAGGAAGACGGAGTGGGAGGCAGGGAGCAGAGAGGGGGATGCGGGAGTGAAGCTGTACAGATCCCTCGGTCGAAGAGGGAA
>JBDNDE010000187.1:0-9582 GCA_046719305.1 Gemmataceae bacterium
GAAAGCGGACCAACCGGGTACAACCCCTTGGGTTGCTCGAAGCCTAAGCGGCTGCCTTGACCGCCCGCAACCAGCAGAACAGCGACTTGGCCGCCGCGGAGCATCTCTTCGCCGAGTGGCCGAGCTGTAGGGTCCAAAGCGAGTGGCTCGATGGGTTGTAGCGTCCCCAGTTCCAGCTTGGCTAGTCCGTCACCGTGGCGATGCAGCCGCTGCAACTGGGCCAGGTCCAGGGCTAACAGTTGGGCGGCCAACTGCGAGCGGGCGTGGTCGTCGAGGCGATCCCAATGGGCCAGCGTGTGGCCCTGACCGTAAGCGTCCAAGTGGCGTTGCAGGGCATCGCGGTTCATGGCGGTGGCCTCCTCCTGATTGATCGGTCCCCTGTCTGACTGAGGTGAACAGCAGCTAAAAGGGGAAACTCAGCCCGTCATAGGCCAACTCGACCCCTGGGGGCAGTTGTCGGCTGACCTCTTCATACTCGAGTTCATGGCTCATGTGAGTCAGATAGGCTTTCTCAGGGCGGAATTTGGCAATCACATCTAGTGCTTCGTTCAGTCCGAAATGGGCCGGATGCATGCGGTAGCGCAGGGCGTCCAGGACCAACACCTTCAGCCCTTCGAGTCGGGGCCAGCTTCGACGCGGGATCTCGCTGACATCGGTGCAGTAAGCGATATCCCGGATGCGAAAGCCCAAGACATCGAATTGGGCATGTTGCAAGGCGATCGGCGTTACGGTTTCCCCCAGCACCTCAAAGGGGGTCTCGTCGATGCGGCGAAAGCAGAGGTTGGGCACCCAGCCACGAGCCATCCCTTCGACTTCGTGATCGAAGGCATAGCTGAAGGTTTTGCGGATTTTGCCCTCGACTTCTCCCGTACAGTACAGCGGCACCGGCCCGCCGATAATTTTGCCCACTGGCCGCAGATCATCCAACCCCATGAGGTGATCGGCGTGATAATGGGTGTACAGTACAGCGTGGATGGCATGAACGCCGACCCGCAGCAGTTGCAGTCGCAGTTCAGGTCCGGTGTCGATGAGCAGGTTACCCTCGGGCAGCTGCAGAAGCACCGAGCAACGGTAACGATGGTTGCGCGGATTGCTCGAGGTACACACGGCGCAATCGCACCCGAGCATCGGCACGCCGACGCTGGTTCCGGTTCCCAAAAAAGTAAAGATGCGCCCGCTCATCTCGCTACGATTATAGCGGACTGCCCCGCCGATTGTCGCCCCCGGCACAAGGGGATAGAACCACAGGGTGTTCCTTTTCTCTTCACCGAGAGGTTTTCATGAGTGCTCAAGTGACCAAACCCGCTCCTGATTTCACCGCCGAAGCGGTTGTCAACGGCGAGTTCAAAACCATCAAGTTGTCCGACTACCGCGGCAAGTATGTGGTACTGTTTTTCTACCCTTTGGACTTCACCTTCGTCTGCCCCACTGAACTGGTGGCCTTCAGCGATCAGATCGACGAATTCAAGAAACGCGGCTGCGAAGTCTTGGCCGTCAGCGTCGATAGCAAATTTAGTCATTTGGCCTGGATGAATACGCCGCGCAAGGAAGGCGGCATAGGACAGGTGACTTATCCGATCATTAGCGACCTCAACAAGAGTATCTCGCGCGACTATGGCGTACTGTTAGAAGACGCGGGAGTCGCCTTACGCGGTCTGTTTTTGATCGACAAGCAAGGGATTCTGCGGCACGCCCTGATCAACGACTTACCTCTGGGGCGTAGCGTCGCAGAGGTGCTGCGTACTCTCGATGCCCTGCAACACTTCGAGCAGCATGGCGAGGTTTGCCCCGCCGACTGGCACAAGGGCCAGAAGGCAATGAAGCCCGACACGGTCGGCTCCAAAGAATACTTCCAGGCCGCCAACAAGTAATTTCTATCCAAGTAATTTCTATCTGAGTAATTTTTGTCTAGACGCTGCCGCCTCGAAACTCGAAACTTAGTTCCCGGGGCGGTCGCCTATCTTTCCCGTTGGATCTCTCCGTCATGACCCGCTCGTTTAAACAAGAACTCACTGCCGTCTTTGGTCAACCGGTCGCTGAAAATCCCACGCAAGTGATGGCCGAGGCCGCCTACCGCTCCCTGGGGTTGGATTGGCGTTACCTAACGATCGAGGTTCGCCCCGAGGATCTGCACGCAGCCGTCCGTGGAGCCGTTGCCATGGGCTTTCGCGGCTTTAACTGTACCATCCCGCACAAGGTGGCTGTTGTGCCGCTGCTAGATGAACTGACGCCGGCCGCTCGCGCTATCGGGGCTGTCAACTGTGTAGCGATTCGTACCGGCCGCATGCTAGGCGAGAACACCGATGGCAAAGGTTTCCTGCAATCGGTGCAGACACTCGGTCCGGTGACAGGCAAAAAAGCGGTGCTGCTGGGCGCCGGTGGAGCGGCTCGGGCTATCGGCGTGGAATTGTTGTTGGCCGGCGTCGCCTCGATCCGGGTGGTCAACCGCTCTGAGGCACGCGGGCAGGAATTGTTGCAAGTACTCGAAGCCGCTGCGCCAGGCCGTTCGACCTTCGAACGCTGGCAGGGGGATTACCGCATTCCCCCCGGCACCGATTATCTCATCAACGCCACTTCGATCGGCTTATATCCCGATACCGAAGCCCGGGTACCGTTGGACCTAACAACATTAGAGCGTTCCACAGTGGTCTGTGACATCATCCCCAACCCGCCGCGGACGCGCCTCATCCGTGAAGCCCAGGACAAAGGGTGTGTCGTGCTTGACGGCCTGGGCATGCTCGTCAACCAGGGAATTATCGGCATCGAACTCTGGTCGGGCCAACGGCCTGATGCCGCGGTGATGCGGCAAGCGTTGCTAGAGGTGTTTGGTTGAATTGCAACACGAGCACAGTTGGGCTAGGTAGAGCAACCGAGCGGTTCCGTTGAGAGTCGGCAGGAGTTTTTCGCGCCACAGCGGAAGGAGCAGCCTCTTTCTGGGAAATGTTGCCGCTTATGGCAGTTGGCCGTCGATTCGCGTGCTAGAAGAATGGTGATGCCTTCCCGCTCCCCGAGGGACTGCCGTATGACTTCTGCGCCGCCTGTCTCCACGGAATCGCTCCTCCAGACGCTCGAACAATTCGCGCTGCTTCCTGTCGCTGTCTTGACCGAACTCCGTGCTGAACCCAACCTACGCGCCGACGAGATTCTCAGTGTTTTAGTCGAGGCTGGTCACCTGACCCGCTTCCAGGCGCAGGCGTTGGCCCGTGGTCTAGGGGCGCAGCTGTTTGTTCATCGCTATCTGCTTCTAGAGCCGATCGGCCAAGGAACTACGGGGACGGTCTACAAAGCCCGCCACCTCGATTCGGATGCGTTGATGGCCCTCAAGCTCGTGCCACGCCGCAACATCGTCAACCTTAAAAGCTTGGCCGCCAAGGTCGAGGCGATGAAACAGGTACGCCACCCGCGCGTCAGTGCTATGATCGATGTAGGGACAATCCGCGAATGGGCTTACACGGTTTATCCCTATCTCGAGGCCGGCGAGAAGCTTGATGTCCTGGTCAAACGCCTGGGCCGCTTGACCCCGCGGCAGGCGGTACAGGTCGCTTTGCAGATCGCTTCGGGGTTACAAGCCTATCATCAGCATGGGTTGTTTCATGGCCTGCTTAAACCCAACGAGGTGATCATCGGCACAGATCGCCGAGTCCGTTTGTTAGATTTTGGCGTCGGCTTTTTGTTGGCCTGTGAGCGTGGCAAATCGTTGCTGAGTACCACGACCAATGGCAAGGCGATGGCCCGAGGCCTGGATTGTGCCAGCCCCGAGTCGATCCTCGATCCCTTGGACCGCACCCCTCTAGGCGACCAATACAGCCTCGGTTGCATCCTCTATTTCTGTCTGACCGGCCAGTTCCCCTTTCCCGATGAGAACCCCGTCAAAAAGATGATGGGCCACCAGTTCGAACAACCGGTCCCGGTTTCCCATCTGGTGCCGGAATTGCCCGAGCGTCTGGAGCAGATTGTCGCTCGTATGCTGGCAAAACGGCCGGAAGATCGTTATGCTGGTATGGACGAGGTGATCGAGGAGCTTCAGGAGTTGAGCGCCGACCCACGAGCCTTGCCGTCCCTGGCTTCCAAGGTGCGACCTGTGGAAGTGGTGTACCCCTCGACAAGACTAGCCCAGCTAGAGCATCAGGCTCAGACCACCTCGACCAGAGCAGGAGTCGAGCCGCAACCCGTTGCTGAGGATCGGGGTTTTCCCTCCTGGGTGCCGATGGTGCTGGCGGTTACAGCGGGGTTGGCAGCAGCACTCGGATTTACACTCGTTTGGTATGGTTGAGTGGGGGGGCGCGGGTCATCCCCCTGGTGTGGTGAAAATAGCTCGGGGGAACGATGCCTGAATTCAATTATGAGGCGATGGCCTCTACTGGAGTTCGCTCATCGGGTACGCTGGTCGCCAATAGCGAACGCGAAGTCATGGCCATGCTCGACGCGCGTGGCCTTTTTCCCTTGCGCATCGGCCTAAAAAAAGGCAGCGTCGCTCCTGGCTCGGGTGGGAAAAGGGTCAGCAGCCGACACTTGGCTACCTTCTACTCTCAGTTGGCCGACCTGCTCCACTCGGGCGTGCCGCTGTTGCGGAGCTTTGACATTCTCGAACGCCAAGCCGCTAGCTCCGCTTTGCGCGATGTCATCCGCGAGGTCCGCGCCAAGGTGGCCGACGGCACTAGCTTGGCCGACGCCATGAATCAGCATCCGCGCACCTTTGACGAGTTGGCCGTCAGTATGGTTCGCGCGGGGCAGGAAGGTGGCTTCCTTGAAGATGTACTCCGTCGCATTGCCACCTTCACTGAACATCAAGAAGACCTGAAAGCCAAGGTCACCGGAGCCATGGCCTACCCCGTCTTCTTGGCAGTGATCGGCTTTATCATCCTCAACGTGCTGGTGATCTTCTTTGTGCCGATGTTCCGGCCGGTCTTTGAGAAACTGGAAGAATCCGGCGAACTACCTACCCTCACCGTTTTGCTGATCGCTACTAGCCAGATTCTGCAGCGTTACGGCCTGATCGTTCTGGGACTCGTTGTTTTGGCAATCTGGCTGTTCCGCAACTGGGCCTCCACCCCCAACGGACGCCTCACCATCGATGCGTTCCTGCTTCGCCTTCCAGTAGCCGGCAATCTGTTCATCAGTCTGGCCATTTCTCGGTTCGCGCGCATTCTGGGCACCATGCTTCACAACGGCATCCCGATCCTCAACGCCCTGCGCATTGCCAAGGATTCCACCGGCAACAAGGTTATCGCCGAGGCCATCAATCAGGCAGCTGAGAACATCAAGGGCGGCGACAAGCTCGCCGAGCCGTTGGCCAACTGCAAGTACATTCCGCGGGACATCATCGAGATTATCGCGGTGGGTGAAGAATCGAACAACCTGGAAAAAGTGCTGGTGGACGTGGCCGAGAACCTCGACAAGCGAACCGCCCGTCAACTGGATCTGTTTGTCAAGCTGCTAGAGCCGGTGATGCTGCTTGTGATGGCGGTGTTCACGCTGTTGATCGTCGCTGGCCTGCTGCTGCCGGTCTTCCAAATGTCGAGTACCATCAACAGCGGTAACTAACGCAAGGGGATCGGCCGAGTATCATCCCTCGTCCGGTTTGGTGAGGACGGCGAACGGCTAGCCGACGAGCGAAAGCATGGACGGGCTGTGGTCCCAGACCGCATCCTGCCACCGCAACGCTTTGCGAACCTCTGGGCATCCAGGATCGCGAGGTCATCGCTGGGGATGATTTCATCGCTCCGTTGGACGACCAACCTAGCGAGGTGGCATGCTCAACTTTTGTCTCGACAGGCCAAGAGTGGAAAGCGGCACACGGTTGTTGGAGATTACGGAAAGGAGCCTGTTCTCTCCTGGACGCTAACCACTCCACCTGGCTACCGATTGGATGTCGTCCCTCGAATTTGGTAATCAGGAAGCCTTCTATCAGTGGGCAGAATGACGACAAAAACCACTCCCCTCCGATTCTCCGTGCTGAAAACCTCAGCCTCGCTACCGGAGCCGAAAGCAATCTGAAGCAATCCTCGCTCCTTGGCCTGCATAATCGGCAAAATCAACCGAATCGATTTATATAGTGTAACTCATCTCATTTATTGTATACATCGAGCTGGTAAAATTGACAGAATCGACATACCTATTAAAACAAGTACAAACGACGCTAAAAAAATCACAAAGCGCTCTTGCCGACCAGGCATCCAGGCTTTTACTTTCTCCAGAGTACGCATTTTGTACAACTTCCGCCCAACCTCGTTTTGGAGAGTTCTCCCATGCCGATTCTGCGTCCGAAGCGACTGTTCGTCGAGCGACTCGAAGCCCGCGATTGCCCTGCGCTGACAGTCAGTCTGCTCCCTACCGCTTTGCTGATTAGCGGCACCCCCAATGGCGACCTCACTATCGTTGGTCAAGCTAGTGGCAAATTTCGAATTACAAATGGTGCGGCTATTGTGGGTGATTTTGATCTCAACCGCAATCTGCAATTGAATCTGCGTTCGGTGCCCGGTGAATTGGAAATCAACCTGGCGGGCAAAACGATCGGCGGCAACGTGGTGATCAATCTGGGCACCGGCAGCACCAAAGCCGGCACCTCGATTGACATTTTCAGCACCGGCGGCATTGGCACCATCGCCGGCAACGTCACTATCCTGGGTGGAAACAGCAAAGAGTTCTTCGGCCTAGGCGGGCAAACCGACTCCAATGGCACACTGACCCCCCTCCCAGTGCAATTTGCCGGTAATGTGACGGTGTCGGCTAAGACGGGCGCTTCAGGCAACGGCGATCTGCTACAAGTGGGGGCAGGCACCAAGATTCAAGGCAGCTTGACCACCAGCCAAGTGGACCAGGTGTCGATCGGCGAGCAAAATGGAGCGTTGACCACGGTAGGGGGCAATGTTGCGATCACCACCACCGGCGCAACGCCGGGCACCCTTGTCACCCTGTACGGTGCCTTCGGTAAGTCGGTCACGGTGAACGCGGCAGCCAGCACGACCTCGGGGTTAAACTCTTTCACAACCAACGGCGTGGCTGCGGGAGTCGATACGACCATCGCGGGCAACCTAAGTGTCAGCTTTGGCACTGCCGCGCTAGGCAACCTGTTTGAAATTCTGCGAGCCGCAAGTGGTGAGACTGCTAATGTCAACGGCAACGTCACCTTCACCTCGATCAATCGTGCGCTGACGCCGCTCACAGATATATTCGATATTCAAGGTGTGATCGACGGTAACCTGACGCTGGACATGGGTAGCGGTGATAACGATGTGACCTTCGGTAAAGCGGGGTACGTCGGCGGTAACCTGACGATCCGTGCGCAAGGCGGTGGGATCAACCAGCTTACCCTGGATGGTGTCGTAGGCAGCGGTAGCTCGCTCTCCGGCAATGTGTTCATCACCCTGGGCAACGGCGTGAACACCGTCGATGTCAACAGCGACGCCATTCAAGGCAAGCTGACTTACCGCGGCGGTAACGGCACCAACAACCTGACGCTCAACCCGCCGACCGCGACCACATTTAACGTTGACTTTTTGTTTGGCACGGGAGTCAATACACTCGATTTGTCTTCGGCCTTTACCACGTTGACAGGCGTTGTCCGCGGCTCGGGTGGCGTAAACACCTTTAATCAAAGTGGCGCGACCTTGCTGCCTACTCTGCAGTTCATCCGCTTCCCGGTGTAATCGGCTAGCAAATTCCCCAGGTCCGACGAAGCAACTGGTTTTGCCGGACCTGGTTGATTGTGTCTTACTCTTCAGTTGCTTTGGCCGGTCGTCCCTTCTTAGCTGGCGGCGTTTTGAGCAACTCCTTGAGTTCCTCGGGTTCTTCTTCCTCGACCACTGCTGGGGCGATTAGCTTGTTGCCGACGCCACGCTTGGCCAAGACCTTTGCGACGATTTCATCATACAACGCGGGGTTGTCGCGGAGGTATTCTTTGGCTTTTTCGGTGCCGTTGCCTAGCCCCAGATCGCCGTAGTAGAGCCAGTTGCCCTTTTTCTCGACGATTTTGTCCTCCAGGGCCAGTTGTATCGCGTCGCCCTGAGCGCTGATGCCCGAGTCGTACATCAACTCGAAACGGCACTGGCGGAACGGCGGAGCTACCTTGTTTTTGACCACTTTGACTTGCACTTCGGATCCGATGGTTTCGTCCCCCTTTTTGATCTGGCCGACACGTGTCACCTGCATACGGACCGAGGCGTAGAACTTCAGCGCCAGTCCGCCTGAGGTCGTCTCCGGGCTGCCGAAGAACACCCCGACCTTCTGCCGCACCTGATTGATAAAGATCAAACACGTGTTGGTCCGACCAATCGTCGGATTGAGAATGCGTAGTGCCTGGCTCATCAGCCGGGCTTGCAAGCCAACGTGCGCGTCGCCGATCTCCCCTTCGACCTCGGCCTTGGGTACCAGAGCGGCTACGGAGTCGATGACGATCACATCGACCGCGTTGGATTTGACGAGCATTTCCGCGATGCGCAAGGCTTCTTCGGCGCAGCTGGGCTGGCTGACTAGCAGATTTTCCAGATCGACGCCAATTCGCTTGGCCCAGCTAGGATCCAGAGCGTGTTCCGCGTCGATGTATGCTGCTACGCCGCCGGCTTTCTGGGCATTAGCCACCGCATGCAGGGCAATGGTGGTTTTACCGCTAGATTCAGCCCCGAAGATTTCGATGATTCGACCGCGTGGCAACCCTTTGCCCCCGAGGGCCAGGTCTAGGCCAAGCGACCCCGTGGAGATCCCTTTGACCTCTTCGCCGGTCATCTCGCCCATCCGCATGATTGCGCCTTTGGCGATGTCTTTTTCTATCTGGGCGATGACATTCTTAATATCTCGATCGCGGTCTTTGATCTCGGCCATAATTTCCTCGATGGAGGGGAAGGGTAGTTTGAGTGTCTGAACGAGAGTATATGCAAAATCCCTTGAGCCTCAAGGTTGGTAGGCGAATTCCCACACGCAAGCCAAGCCCTCGCTCGGCCAAGAGTTCGTCTCAGGTGTGGAAGCCTTGAGCCTCCGGTCAGCGATTGTTTCCAGGTGTGCTTAATCGTCGATGGTTTCCAAGCGCGCTAGTTACTCCGGCTTGGGCTTGCCCAGCTGACGGCGACTCCAAACACGCTATCGTCTGCCACCTGCCAGCGATGCGGCCCGGCGATTGTCCCAAAACGAGGCGGTCTTGTTTCCTGAGGCTCACACTGCGTTGTTTCGCCAGGGTGGGGGACTGGCCCACTTGGCCCAGCAACGGCAGTTCGATCAACTCGTTTAGCGAGTGTCGAACGGGCGGCTCATTGTAGCACCGCGTCGATCACCTTGCCCTCGCAAAGCGTGTGCGGCCGTTCCAGCCGGTCGTACAGTTGCAGGTGAGGATCGACGCCCAGGCAATGATAGACGGTTGCGGCCAAGTCGGCCGGTGTGGTTGGGTGGGTGTTGGGATAGGCAGCATACTTGTCGCTGCTGCCGTGGACCACGCCGCCCCGGATGCCGCCGCCGGCCAGAACACTGCTGAAGCACTTGGCCCAGTGGTCTCGGCCATCACGGCCCGCGCCAGCGCCGCCGGGAACGCTTTGGCCCACCCTGGGGGTGCGGCCCATCTCGCCCGTCCAAACGACGAGGGTTTCGTCGAGC
>JBDNDE010000188.1:0-9307 GCA_046719305.1 Gemmataceae bacterium
GTTTTCAGGAACTAGCTTTCGGTAGTGATCCTCGATTGGAGTGCTTTTTTTATGTCGTTGGCCGAACAAATCCAACTCTATCTTGATGCCCCGGCCCAGCTTCGCGCGGCGGTCGCTGGCCTAAGCCGCGATCAGCTACTAGCACGGCCCATCCCTGGTAAGATGTCCACTCTGGAGGTGGTCGCCCACATTGCCGACTTTGAGCCGGTCTTTGCCGATCGCATGAAACGCATCATCGCGATGGATCGGCCGCAACTGGCCCCTGGGGATGAGAACGCCTTTCTAGCCAAACTAGCCTATCATGAGCGGGATTTAGAAGACGAGTTGCGACTGATTGAATTGGTGCGTGCCCAGATGGGTCGAATCTTGCGTATCCTGCCGAACGAGGCTTGGAGTCGCATCGGCATCCACGCCGAGCGGGGGGAGGTGACGTTGGAGCAGATGCTCCGCACAGCGAACTATCACATTCCGCATCATCTACCGTTCATCCACGAGAAACGCCAAGCGTTGGGAAGGTGAGAGCATGCGGATCAAAGGTTTTGGGGGCGTGTGTGACAGGATGGCTCGGTTTGCTCGGTTCTTCCTCGATGGGACAAACGGCAGCTAGTTCGCTACAATAAGAGCTGTTCTTGAGCGAGACTTCCGGGCATGCGTCGCGATTTGATCCTCGGCACCGCTGGGCACATTGACCACGGCAAAACAACGCTCGTCAAAGCGCTTACGGGTATCGATTGCGACCGGCTGCCCGAGGAGAAAGCCCGCGGCATCACTATTGACATCGGCTTTGCCTACCTTGATCTGCCACCTTTCCGCCTGGGAATTGTCGATGTACCCGGCCACGAACGCTTTATTAAAAACATGCTAGCCGGTGCGACAGGCATCGACCTAGCGGTCCTGGTCGTTTCGGCCAAGGAATCGGTCAAGCCGCAAACCCGCGAGCATCTGGAGATTTTGAAGTTGCTGGGCATCCGTCAAGGGGTGATTGCGCTCACGATGTGTGACCTCGTGGATCAAGAGACGCGTGAACTGGTCGCCCTGGAGGTCCGTGAGCTCGTCCAAGGCTCGTTCCTGGCCAACGCTGCTATGGTGCCAACGGCCGCTCACATCGGTCAAGGGATTGCCGAACTGAAAGCGGCGTTGCTACAAGCCTGCCACCAGCTGGAGCCAAGGACCAGCCAGCAGTGGTTTCGGCTCCCGATTGACCGAGCCTTCGTGGTACAGGGTCATGGAACCGTGGTCACCGGCTCCGTCGTCTCCGGTTCGTTGACCCTAGGCGACGAGGTGGAATGGTTACCGCGTCGCGAACGGGTGCGGGTTCGTGGCATTCAGTGTCACGACACCCCAGCCGAACAAGCCCATCGCGGCCAACGCGCGGCCTTGAATTTGGCCAACGTGCGTCAAGAAGAAATTCGCCGCGGCCAGGAATTAGCCACGCCGGGCTATCTGCAACCGTCGCGAGTGATCACGGTTCGATTGCATTGCTTGCATGACCAAAAGCGACCGCTGCGGCATCGTCAACCGGTGCGGCTGCATCTGGGTACGGCCGAGGTTATGGGGCAGGTCTCCCTTTTGGATTGTGATACGGTCCAACCGGGCAAATGGGGCCTGGCGCAGCTCTTCGTCGAAGAGGATCTCGTTTGCACCTGGGGCCAGCCCTTCGTCTTACGCGAATCGTCGGCCACCCAGACCATTGGCGGCGGGCAGGTGCTGCAAGCCGTAGCCCGGAAGCTACGTCGGCGACACATCGAGAGTCTAGAACGCGTCGAACGCTTGTGGACGGGTGATCCAGTGGAACGCGTGCTGTTAGTTGCCTGGTTCAGCTTGTTTGCCGGGGTGCATCTGACGGACCTGGTACGCGAAGCGGGAGTTGGTCCCGAGGAGGCACGCGTCCTTCAGGAAAAGCTCCTTGCCGAGAATAAGCTCATCGAGTTGAGCTTGGGGGCCAATCGCCGGGTGTTGTTGCATCACGAGATGCTCGCAGAGTTGGAAAACCGCATCCTCGGGGTCTTGGACAAGTTACACGCCGAGTACCCTTTGTTGTCCACGCACGATCGCCAAAAAGTGCAAGCGCACTTGAGCTACATCGGTGATGATGCCCTCGTTCATGCCTCGGTCGAACGCCTGCTGGCCCAGAATCGCTTGGTGGGTGACCTCAGACGTATCGGCCGGGCCGACTTCAGACCTAAGCTTAGCACCAACCAACGTAAGCTCAAAGATGTGTTGATCGAAGCGTATCGCGTCAGCAAATTCATGCCACCGGATCCATCCAGCTTCGTTAACCGCGCCGGGGGCAATGCTGCTCATCTGAATGATCTGTTTGATGTGTGCGTGGCCGAAGGCCATCTCACCCGCGTGACTGATGATCTCTATCTGCATTGCGAGGCGGAAAGGGCCATGAAACGTGAGGTGATGGCCCGGCTTCGCGAAGGTAAAGGACTTACAGTGGCCGACATCCGCGACATGTTAGGCACGTCGAGAAAGTACGCAGTGCCTTTATGTGAATATCTGGATCGGTGTGGCATCACCCGACGCGAAGGTGATTTACGCTTCCTAGCTGACACGGAACCGCATCCCTCATGACGGATAACCCTTTTCGGTCGCTTCCCTCGGTCAATGAAGTGCTGGCTCGGATACCCGGCGAAGCGCCTCGCGAGCCGCTTCTGGCGGCGATACGCGCCGAGTTAGCTGCTCAGCGAGAAGCCCTGACCCGGGGAGAACAGCCAAGCGGATCGAGTCAAACGCTGGCCAGCGAACTAGCCCAGCGGGCCTGGCAACGGGTGCATCAGTCGATTCGTCCCAAACTGATACCCGTCATCAACGCCACCGGAATCGTCTTACATACCAATCTCGGCCGCGCGCCGTTGCATCCCCTGGCGGCTGAAGCGGCCCGGATGGCGGCCTCGGGCTATCTCAACCTGGAAGTCTCACTGGAAACCGGCAAACGCTCCTCACGTCAAGATGCCCTGCGTGATTGGCTGTGCCAACTCACCGGTGCCGAGGCAGCTACGGCGGTAAACAACAATGCCGCTGCCACTGTCCTGGCGTTACGGGCTTTGTGTGCGGGCCGCGAAGTCGTGGTGTCACGCGGGCAACTGGTGGAAATCGGCGGTAGTTTTCGCATTCCGGAAATCATGGAAGCCAGCGGAGCCATCCTGCGCGAGGTAGGCACCACCAACCGCACGCGATTGAGTGATTATGAGCGAGCGATCGGCCCCAACACGGCTGCCCTTTTGCGTATTCATCCCAGCAACTACCGCATCCGTGGATTTACGGAATCCGTGGGCATTGCTGATCTGGTGACTTTGGGGCATTCCCGCGGCGTGATGGTGATGGACGACATCGGTTCCGGCGCGCTGATCGACTTGCAATCGTTAGGCTTTGCCGATGAGCCTCCGGTTCGCGCTAGCATCGACGCCGGTGCCGATCTTGTTTGGTTTAGTGGTGATAAACTGTTAGGCGGTCCTCAGGCCGGCATCCTTATCGGGCGTAAGGAACTCATTGCTCGTGTGGAAAAAGATCCGTTGATGCGCGCCTTCCGGCTCGACAAGATGACCCTGGCCGCTCTGGAGGCAACCTTGCGCTTGTATCTAGACCGTGACTTGGCCCGCCGGGAAATCCCCATCTTGCAGATGCTTAGCGAGCCACTCGATTCCTTACGCCAGCGAGCCGAGCAGCTTGCCTACGCGTTCAACGCGTTGCCCACCGTGAACGCCCGTGTCGTGGCCGACCAAACCTTCGTGGGCGGTGGCTCGCTACCGGATCAACAGATGCCGACCTGGGTGGTCGAACTGTCCACAGCATTGAGCGAAGCCGAATTGGCAGCCCGCCTACGCCAGGGCAACCCAGCGGTGCTGAGCCGGGTCCGTCAGAACCACGTTGTCTTGGACGTGCGAACTTTGCTTGCCGGACAAGACCAACTCGTCGTGCAGGCGCTCCAGGCTGCACTTCAGCGGGCGTGAGTGGCTCACTGCTGCCAGCGGAAAGTCGCCTTCACCTCGGGGTTGACCACCTTATCAGCCGGCCATTCCCCGCGATACAACGCCACAATCGCTTCGGCCGCGGAATGAGCCATGTCGTCGCGAGCGCGATAGTCGGTCCCGGCCGCATGGGGCGTTAGGACCACGTTGTCGAGCTTCAGCAGTGGGTTGTCGGGTGCAGGCGGTTCCTCTTCAAAGACATCCAAGCCTGCACCGGCGATCCGACGATGAATCAATGCATCATATAATGCTTTCTCATCTACTATGGAACCTCGGGCCGTGTTGATCAGAAAAGCTGTCGGCTTCATGCGTGCGAGTGTTTGAGCATTGATCAGATGTCGCGTTGAGGCGATGGCCGGCAGATGCAGCGAGACGTAATCGGCACGCTCCAGCAACGTCTCCAACGGCAACAGTTCCACGCCGGCCTGGGCCGCCCATTGCGTGTCGGCATAGGGGTCATGGCCGATCACTGTCATGCCAAACGCCTGGGCCCGAGTGGTCACGGCCTTGCCGATGCGTCCTAAGCCGACCAGGCCAAGCGTCTGGGTGCGCAACGGTAAGGTCGAGCCGCGCGGCCAACGTCCTGCCGCCGTGCCCGCATGCTGCAAGATGAGATTCTTCGCCAACGCCAGCATCAGAGCGAAGGTATGCTCGGCGACGCTGCCATGATTGGTGTTGGGAGCATAAGTGACCACGACGTTGTGCCGCGTGGCGGCCTTTAGATCAACGGCATCGTAGCCAACCCCAACGCGCGCGATGACACGCAGTTGGGGGTTAGCGGCCAAGACGCGCTCGGTGTATGGTTCCGACCCAGCCAGCGACGCATCTATGCCTTTGAGATGGTGAAGAATTTGCTCTTCAGTGAGTTGAGAAGGCGAATTATGATAAACGATTTCAAATCCACCATTTTGTAATACATCGAGGAAGGAGGCTTGAACCTTAGCTAAGGGGACCGGACCGATCAAGACACGTGGCATGGCAGGAATCCGCTCAGGGTGGAAAGACGGCAAAGTAAGTTGACTTCATTCTAGAACGCCAATCGCAAACGGGCTTGCCAACCGCGTAATTCCGCTTGCCGCGCCTCCCAGGCCGCCCAGGCGGTCGCTTGTTCGACCATCACAAATCGCACCATCTGTCCTGGTCGCAACTGCCCCACCAGATCCGCATCGGCCGCGATTACCTGGGCGATCTTGGCATAGCCGCCGATGGTTTGGCCATCGACCCCCAAGATGATGCACTGGCCATCGCGTGTCACTTGCACTGCCCCGAGGCAGGCAGGCTCGGAGGGTAATTCAGGGGGCACCGGCAAGGGGGGGGCCTCCAGGCGAACCCCCATGCGATCGGCGGCCGCTGTGACTCGAAAAGGCTGTCCCGTTATGCCCTCGGGGGGAAACAGCGCGGCATGAGCACCGGGCAGTACACGTAGCACCTCGGGACTTGAGGGCAGCCGCAGCGAGCGATTGGGTAACCGGCTGGGCAACGCCGGGGAGGCCGGACAATCTAGGATCGCGTTATCGGTCAAAGGATGCAGACTAGAGACGCTTCCAAGAATCATTGGGCCATCAAACCCACCGGGAACGCAAAGATAGGCACGCATGCCGGTCTTGCATCCGCCGATGACGAGCGGTTGACCGGCTGCAAGTGTGAAGGTGCTGCCCATCGGCTGGCCGCCTAAATCGAACGCTGCTCCATAAACCGCCAGCCAGAGCGGTTCGTCGGCAACGAGAGTTGGGCCGGCCAAGGTGATTTCCAAGGCAGGAGTTTCGGGAGGGTTGCCCACTAGGGCGTTGCCCAGGGCCATCGACCAGCGATCGGCAGGCCCGCCTAGCGGCACACCCAGCGAACGCCAGCGTGACCGACCTGCATCCACCAAGCGCGTGTGTAGTCCCGCGCGGAGCAAGCGAACCTTCATGGGACATCGAAGGCTCGTAGAGTCACGCCGGCCGCCTGAAGCTCTTCCCGCAAGGCATAAATAAAGTCAAGTGCTTGGGGGTTATCGCCATGAACACATAAAGAGTCGATGCGTTGCTCTTTGAGCAACCGCAGTGCCTGGGCAACGGCCTCGCGCGGGGTCTGGATAAAGGCATCGGGTCGATCCCGTGGCACCAGCAATCCCTGGGGAGTATAGCGGCGATCGGCGTAGCCTTCACGCAGAAAAAGTACCCGACCCTCGGCCAGCCGTTCCATCATCGAGCCAGGCAGCGCAAGCAGCGGCAAACTAAGCGTGGCAGCACAATCAACCACGGCGCGAGCGATGGTTTCGTCTCGGCAGGCCATGTTGTATAAGGCACCATGCGGTTTGAGGTAACGCACCACTCCGGCATCGGCCAAACTGCGCAAAAAATTGACTTGCAACAGGATGATCTCGCGTAGTTGATCGGGCGGCAACTGCATCTCCCGGCGGCCGAAATGTTCGCGGTCTAAGAAGCCGGGGTGGGCACCGACCTGCACGCCTGCTTGTTTCGCGCGAGCCAGGGCAGTGACTGCAGTGGTCAAGTCGCCAGCGTGACCCGCGCAGGCAATGTTGGCTGAGGTAATCAGCGGCATCAAAACCTGATCATACGGGCCTCCTTCGCCCAGATCGCAATTGAGGTCGAGCCGCGACATGGTTTAACTCCTGGACGTTTCCCCTATGGAACGTTCGACCAGTATTGTAGCAGAAGTCACGATACGGCGGCAGGGGCGATACTGAATTGGATAGGGATGAGAACACCAAGGCGACTGATCGAACAGCGGAGGAGGCGGGATTCGAACCCGCGGTGAGGTTTTACCCCCACGCCGCTTTAGCAAAGCGGTGCTATCGGCCACTCAGCCACCCCTCCTACCTCGGTAAATCGTATCAGCCGTCCAGCCAGTCGGCAAGGTGGTTTTTTCCACTCGGGCTGCTCTTTCGATCGGTCTGCGATGGTAAGATAAAGCGAGTTGTGTGATTGTACCGAACGTGCTTGCCCCGCTTGCCCGTCCTAACGATCTTGGCCGTTTTCCTTCGCTGATCCGTTTGACAGCCAGCCGATTCTAGTTGTGCAAGATGCGACGCTCCTGAAGAAAACGCCAAGGAGTGACATCGGGTTGTCCTCACCGATCCGCGGGGAGCGGGGGTGGTGGGGGACTAGGGACTAGGATCGGTACGGCTGCTTGATGCAGCTTCTCAAGGATTTCGCGTGAAAGGAGTCGCGATGAAGCGGATTCTTCTGGTCTTCTGCACGGTACTATCTCTCACCCTCACCGCCGGCACTTCGCAAGCCGGCTGGGGTCACCTCAGCTACAGCGGCTATCAGCCGTGGTGGAACATTTTTGCCAAGCGGTATAAGTGTCTGACGCCCGAAGAAGAGCGTCTGCAAAAGTTCTGGCACGACTATTATTCGGCTCTCAAGGACTTTTACTGTGCCCTGGATCGCGTGGACTGGGTCGCCTACTACAAGAATCACGGTTACGCCATCAACGCTGGCCCATGTGGCACGGGCGGCTGTGGCCGAATCAACTATGCCCCGGTCTTTGTCAGTCCAACCATGCAATGGGCCATTCCCGCTGGTGCAACGGGTGGTCCTCCGGTGGGTCCGGGCTACGGAATGGTGATGGGCGGCTTTGGTGGTCCCGTCATGGGCGGCATGCCATATGGCCCAATGCCGTATGGTCCGGTTCCTCATGGCGGCATGATGCCACCGGCTGGTTTCAATCCTGGTGCAGCCACGTCTACGGGCAACGGCAGCGAACCCATGGGCAAATAACCCCTACGGGAGCTTCCCCCCTCCCCCACGAAGGACGACTCTGCGGTCGTCCTTCGTCTACATGCATGTGCATGTCTCGACGAGATTGTCCCTTGCCACTATTTTCTTGTCCGAGTGGTCGCCTGGTCCCTAGACGGATCATTTACTCAATTCGCGAAAACCTTCTCTTCGCAACAACTTACCAGTTCTGCCGACGCATCTCCGGAAAAACGTCGGTTCGGACCGACCGGCCAAGCGATTGTGGGCAATGCTACTGGGGTAGGATGTGTCCACTCCCCTGTCGCTACGAAAAGGAGTTCGTCGTGCGTTTCCCCTTGTATCTAGCTGCTCTCATGATTTCTCTTGCTGGTGGGATTAGGTCGGCTCAAGCCCAATGCTGTTACATTCCGGCCCCGCGTGCCCCTGACTTGCTCAACCAGCCGGGCTACTATCTCTACAATTGCCAGGGGTATCTCTACGGACCGTATTTCGTCGTGCGACCGCCTCATCTGCCGTTCCAGGGTATGCTACCAGGTCCGGCTTGCTTCCCTGCCCCATCGGCAGACTTCTCAAAACCGAGCATCTACGGTGGAGCCTATGCCTACCAACAGATAGCCGGTCCTCAGCATCCAGGCGGTGTGCCGGGCCTGTGGATGCACCCGGCCGTCCGCAGCCCGCGAGACTTCTTCCTGTTTGAAACCGACCCCGCCAAACGAGAATTGCGTTTTGCAGGTGGTGGTGGCTCGGCTTTGCCCAATGCTGGCGACCGTTGATCGCTGAGTCTTTTAGGTCGTTCCTGATAGCCCTCTTGTTATCGACTTCGTTCGTTGGCAAGAGGGTTAATCGGTTTACCTGTCGATTTGCTCGGTCGGCTTTATCTCGGCATCGGCTCGCGCGATCTGAGTCCGCAACAGTTGCCAAAACGTGTCCAACGATTGCACGATCACGCGATCCTCGGCTACGGTGGTCATGAAGTTGGTATCGCCGTTCCAACGCGGCACCAGATGCCAGTGCAAGTGACCGGGTAAACCTGCCCCGGCGGCACGGCCGAGGTTTAGGCCAACATTATAGCCATCGGGTTTCATAAGGGCGTTAATACAACGGATAAGAAAGCGGACCGTCTCAACTCCATCCACCAATTCCTCGGCTGTCAGTTCATCTAGCGTTGCCTTGTGGGCCTGCGGGGCAATCAACAAATGGCCATTATTGTACGGGAAACGATTCAGCACTACGACGCTGTGAGTCGTCCGGTGGGCTACCAAATCAGCACGCGGATCGGCCGAGGCAACTGCTCGGCACAGGAAACAATCATCCGCCGGGGGCTTTGCCACACTCACATACGACAGTCGCCACGGTGCCCACAAATGATCCATGAATCCTCACCTTTGTCGTGGTATCCTTGCGACAGTCACTCCTTGTCGATCGGATACTTCCGCCCCTGCTTGTAATCGTAGTGCAACTAATCGGAGTGCAACCACTTGTCCTAGTAGACCTTCAAGCAACCGCGTTTTCTGGCGTGTGCCAGAAGGTCACGCGGCAAGCATTCCAACCAGCTACTAGATACTGTTTAACACAAATTCAGAGACCGATGGACTTCTCCCCCCTTAAACTTTTTAGCTTATC
>JBDNDE010000189.1:0-9294 GCA_046719305.1 Gemmataceae bacterium
ACTCCCTGGAATGACAGGCCCAGAACTGGCCAAGCGACTAGCTGAGCAACTCACCGATGGATCGATCGCGCAACTTCACAAACGACCCGTGTTATTTATGTCTGGCTTCGCCCCTGAGGCCGCTCTTGAGCACGGCCTGCCGATCGAGATGGAAAACTTCCTCCAGAAGCCGTTTACGCCCCAAGAATTGCTCGAAGCGATTCGAAGCCGATTGGCAAAGAACTAATTTTTTTCCGATTTTCAGGGATATCCCCTACAACACGACACTCGCAAAGAAACTAGTGTTGTTTCGTTAGGGAGCGTTCCGTCAACTCCCAACACGATTGCCCCCTGTGGATCTTCCCGGATGAAGACACTCCTCCTGCAACCGATTGCCGAGACTCAGGCGGTGCAAA
Organism: Gemmataceae bacterium; assembly: GCA_046719305.1. GTDB lineage: Bacteria > Planctomycetota > Planctomycetia > Gemmatales > Gemmataceae > RGDT01. The sequence continues at coordinate 396 of JBDNDE010000189.1, forward strand.
CAGGTACCGTTTTGATCGAGGCTCTGGAGCTTAAGAAGCTCAATGTTTTGAAATCATGTGGTGGCCAAGGGCTGTGCGCTACCTGCCATGTACATGTTCGCAAAGGGATGGAATCGCTCTCCCCCCTCAACGAACGTGAGAAACGCACCCTGTCGTTCATCTCTGGAACCGATTCGTGTAGCCGACTGGCCTGTCAAGCCCGCGTCTTTGATAACGGGGTGGTCGTAGAAGTTCCCAAGGGAATGTATATCGAACGGGCCGAGGATCTCCTGGATCTGTTGGGCACGCGTGCGCCGGAGGATATTCTGCACCCGATCAAGGGGATTGTCTTGATAGCCAAGGGTAAGATCATCACCCGCACACAAATTGAAGAACTGAAAAATCTTCAAAACGAGGTATCCGCTGCTCGTGCTAACACCGGTAGCACGCCTCCAGGGGTGGCTCCAGAGAAACCGACCGACCGGCCGGCCAATCGCCCGGTTCCACCGCCGAACCAGCCTCCCAAAAGTCAGCCTGCGGTACCCCGCCCCCCGCTATCGCCTGCACCGCCCTTTGCGCCCACGGCTTCCCGGGGAAGCCTATCATCGGGGCATTCCTCAGGGATGGTACCACCAGTCAATCGGCCCAGTCAGATGGCACGAGAGGTGCCCCGACCAAACCTCCCGAACCCGCCCTCGGTTCGCAGCACCTTGAGTGCAGCCACAGCCTCCGCCTCGACGGGCTTCGATGGTCTGGGTTCATCACGTCTGCCGGGACCACTCTCAAGCGTTGCCGGGAGTTCGGGCCCCCAGATTGGCGACCAACTAGGCAAGTGTTTGTTGCAGTCGCGGCTGGGTACCGGCAGCACCGGTAATGTTTTTCGGGCGCATCATCGTACACTGGGGATTCCTGTAGCGGTCAAGGTCATCAAGATTCCTACAGAGGCCAGCCCGGCCGAGCAAGAAGCGATTCGCGTGCGTCTGCGTGCCGAGGCCCAATTGCTAGCGCAGATCAATCATCCAAACATTGTGCGGGTTTGGGACTTTGATGATGAGCATGAGTTTCCCTATGTGGTGTTGGAATTGATTGATGGTCCCTCGTTGGCCGAATTAATCCAACAGTGTGGACGCATCACCCCGGAACGGGCACTCTCCATCGCTGCTCAAGTAGCCGAAGCCTTGCAGGCAGCCTGGCAGTTAGGGGTGGTCCACCGGGATGTGAAACCGGGCAATATTCTGATTACCCGCGAGGGGAAGGCCAAACTCGCCGACCTAGGCCTAGCACGCTCACAACAAGACGGCAAATCGACAGCCGGTACCATTGCCTACATGCCGCCGGAGCAGGCCAACTCAGGAGAAATTGACCTACGAAGCGATATTTATGCTTTGGGGGCGACGCTCTACCATGCCATCACCGGCCGGCTTCCCTTCCCGGGCAAGACGCTTCAAGAGGTGTTGTTTAAGCACGCGAATCAACCACTGGATCCACCTGAAACCCTAGTGCCCGGCATCTGGCCGAGCTTATCGCAGTTGATTCAGGACATGATGGCGAAAAGCCCAGCAGACCGTCCACAGAGCTACCCTGAACTGATAGCCGAAATTCATCAGGCGGCTCCCCCTGCTCCGCCAACGAGCAAGGCTCCGCCCAGTACCCGACTGGTGCCTTCTCTGGGTCATGCGATTTAGGGAAGCATCGGAAGAAACGGAGTCTCCCCCATGTACTTGACTGTTTTCCCGACCGATGTGATGTTCAGCACAACTGAAAGACCCCGTCCCCAAAGTGCTTCCATGGACTTACCCCAACGCCTCAAGCAGGCGATTGCCGAAACACATGATGCCATCGAAGCACTGCCTGTGAGTAAAGCGATTCTGGAAGGACGAATTAGCCGAGCGACGTATCGGGAACTTTTGTCGCAGTTGTGGTATGTGCATGCTGATTTAGAACGATTGCTGCTAACGGCTCGCGATCTAGTGGGGCTGGTCGAACGCACCATGCACCGCACTAATGCCATCGTCGCCGATCTGACGGCGTTGGAGATGGACATTGCCCCGATCCAGCCGACCACGACCCGGACCTTGCATGCTATGCGAGCGGCAGCTCAGGCCTCTCCCTGGGCGGTGCTGGGTTGCTTGTATGTGCTGGAAGGCTCACGCATGGGCAGCATGGTGCTAGTCAAACCGCTGTCGTTCGCCTTGAAGGTCGAATTGCGACCTGGCTGCGGATTGGATTATCACCTCGAGGGTATGGAGTCTCGGCCACGCGATTGGGCTGCCTTCAAGGGGCGATTGTCAGCGTTGGAGTTGGATGATGATCAGATTCAGCACACCCTTCAGGGTGCTCAGCTGATGATGCAAGGCTTGTATGCGATTTACGAAGCTCAGTCGAACGCAACGATTGCCTGTTCAAACAACTAGTAACCAGCAAGCGAACTAATAGCTTCGCCTACCCTTGAGAAGGTTCTCCCCATGAAAAAGCTGCTGCTGCAGCCGATCAACCGCACGGTAACAGTGCAGACACGCACTAGTTTGCTCGATGCGCTGTTGAGTAGCGAACTGGAAGTACCCATGGCGTGCAAAGGACGTGGCATTTGTGCCACCTGTCATGTCCATGTGGAACAGGGACACGATAAATTGAGTCCCAAGACCGAAAGGGAATGTCGCTCGCTAGCCATCATTACCAGCGCCAACGAGAACAGTCGACTCTCGTGCCAAGCCCGAATTTTAGGCGAAGGGGTGGTGGTGAAATTGCCCGAGGGGATGTACCTCGAACGGGTCGAGGACCTACTTGACCTGGTGGGAACCCGGGCCGAAGTGGACATTTTGCATCCCATCAACGGATCGGTTTTGATTGCAAAAGGTAAAGTCATTATTCGCTCGCGAATCGAAGAACTCAAACGCCTCAATATAGAAATGGAACAACTGACTCTGACTCGCGATTAACCCGTACCCCCTAAGGAATCTCAACATATGACAACGCTCAATAGCCTCAATGGGAACGGTCATAGCAACGTGGCCGATCCACTGAAGTACTTGCGTACCCAAAAAGCCCATTCGGAGTTGCGTGATGCGATTTCGGTGGTGAATGGCCCGCAGCCGGTTCGTCACAACCATTACTATGATGAGCGGTTCTTTCAACAAGATCGCAGTACAGGCATTCTGCGAAATGTCTATGGTCAACGGGTGGTGCGTGTAACGGAAGACTTCATCCTGGGCCTGTTAGCTGGCCTGGAGGAAGAAGTCGGCGAAGCGGCTGGCGAGATCATGTACAAGGCCGGCTACCAGTGGGGTCTGGAGGACATGAAGTCGTTCGTGCCGCGAGTCCAACAAGAATTCGAGGTGCAATTCTCCAAGATGGGTATGGGCATGATGCTCGAAACCTGGTGGTGGCCGTTACAAATCGAAGGCTGGGGCGGATGGCGCTACGACTTCCGCCAAGGTAAGCAGGGCTTGATCTTCATCGATCTGTTTGAGTCAGCCGTTGCTCAGTCGATGGGGAACGTCGGCAAGGTGATGTGCTACTTCTACGCCGGACTGTTTGCTGCCGTGTTCACGCTGTTGTCGAAGAAGGAGTTGGCCTGCATCGAGATTCAATGCTACTCGATGGGCGAAGACTTTTGCAAATTTCTCATTTCGACGAGCAAACGCGTGAACGCAGCTGCCTTCTGGCGAAGTGAAGGAGCTACCAGTGCAGACATCATGAAGAAGGTTAAAGACGTCTTGTAAAAAGGAGTAAGCCGATGAGTACGGCGACACTGGATACCCTGGACGAAGCCCGGCAAATCGACGAACTGCTGGAACAACTCGCTCCTCTGGAACAGGTCGGCTTGCCTACTATCCCAGTCTTTCCAGCGGGGGTATCGGTGGCTCCGCCGACCTTGCGGCGATGGTCGCCAGCTACCCTTCCCGTCGGGCTGTTTTTACGCAAGGTCAATTGGATCAACGACGACAACTACGATCCGCCACGCCCAGATTGGCTGGAACAAGAAACGCCCAGCACCAGCATCTCGGCTCCAATGGCCAAGGAGTTGATGCCCCTGTCTCCGGGAGCGACACCGGTACGACAGTTTTTGCAGCTGGTCAACTGGGAGAACCGCGAGCAGGCAGCGACGTTGCCAACCTTCGAGGCCCCAGCAGAGCCCAAAGCCGCGGCCAATGGCATTATTGTCGAAGCCTTTTTCAGCAACTTTGGTTTTGAGTGATTCCCAGTGGTTAAACACACCTTCACCACGGAGAGACTTCGATGAATCCTCATTTGTCCGAAATCATGCGTAACAGCGAGTCGCGCTATCTCAACAGTCAGGAGCAGCGCGAGATCCTGCAATACACCGAGTCCTTGCCCCAACGCTTCAAAATCGCTTCTCTCATCGAACAGAAGGAAGAAGCCATCGTGCAGTCGGCCGTCGAGCAGGTCAAGCGTCGGTATACGTCGTTTGAGCGGTATCATCCACGTGCTTGGGAGAAGGCAGCTCGCGATATGCAACTGACCCTGCGTTACACAGTGCAGGCGATGATCTGCGACGATTTGGATTTCCAGAGCGACCGGCTGTTGTACTGGCTGGGAACGATCTACCACTCATTTGGCTTCTCACCCCAGTTCAACCGCGATAGCTACACTGCCCTGCGTGATGCCGTGAAGGCTAGCGTGCCCAGCGATGCTTACTCGTTGCTGGAGGCGTTTTTGGAAAAGAACATCGAAGTTCTCGGGTCGATGCCCGAGCCGGCCCAAGTGCTGGTTTAACCTTCACTGCTAACCCACCTTTTGGGGAGAGGTTCGATGCTCGAACTCAAAGCCTCGGCTAGCTATTTCGGTGGACGCGATTATGTAAAAACCGATGTCCGCCGTGGCGTGGCCCGCAATCGCGGTGGCACACGTATTCTGACACTCACTAGCGATTTCCTCATTGGCCTGCGTAATGCTCTGGTCTTTGAATGTGGCAAAGCGGCCGATGTGGTGATGAAATCGGCCGGCAAGAAGTGGGGTAAGTCGTTCGCGACGCGACTAGCCAAGGAGCTTGGACCGTATTACGGCCTGCCTTTGGAAGAGATGCCCTTGGCTGTGTTCACCGGCTGTCTGGTGGAATCGTTCAATGCCCACGGTCTGGGGAAGCTGATGGTCGATGTCAGCCTGTATGACAAGGGCGTTCTGGTTTGCACTGTCGAGAATCCTATCTATGCCGGGATAGTTGATGGTAATGGCCAACCAACCGACACGTTGATGGCTGGTATCCTAGCCGGCATCTTCTCACAACTGGCCGGCCGCGAACTGGATTGCGTGCAGACGCAGTGTCAGAACTGTGGTGCCCCCGATAGCCGTTTCGTGATCTCACTGGAAGATCGGCTGGCCCTGGTGGAAAAGTGGCGCAACGAGGGCCGTTCGCACGCCGAACTGGTGGCTGCCATTGCCCAAACCCGAGCTTAAGCCAGCCGAAAGGAGCTTGCCTTGTTTCCTAGCCCCGATCCTAGCTCGCAAGCACGCCTGGTCGCCGAGATCAGTCGGGAGTTGCCTGCGCGGTATCGGTTGCTGGGATACTTGGGTCAAGGCGCCTTCGCAACCGTTTGGCAAGCTTATGATCGTCTGAATTTGAGGCCAGTGGCCATCAAGCGATTTGCCAGCTTGCGAGGACAACGCCGCAGCGATTTTTACAAGGAGTTGGCCGCGTTGGCGTTGCTCGAGCATGAGCGTATCGTTGCACTGTACGACCTGCGTGAAACCGAAGAGGGGCGGCAATATCTGATCTTGGAATATTGCGATGGGGGCACCTTGCGGCGGGCGATCGAGCGACAACCAGGACCGTGGACCCCAGATGTGGTCGCACGAATCGGCCATCAGGTGGCCCAGGGGCTGGAGGCAGCCCACCGGTTAGGGCTGACGCATCGCGATTTGAAACCGGAGAATTTGCTATTTGCAACGAATCAGCACCTTTCTCCTATCAAGATAGCTGATTTTGGCTTGGCTCGTACACGCCGCGGACTGGATGATGGGCGTCTAGTGGGATTGACTGGCTCGCCAGCTTACATGGCACCGGAGCAATATCAGGGCAAATGGTGTCTGGCCAGCGACATGTACGCATATGGCGTAATTTTGTATGAGTTGCTGCATGGTCGGCTCCCCTTCCAGGGCAGTCCCGGAGAGTTAGCCCGACAACATCTGTATGAGCGACCTAGAATCTCGCCCCTGTTGCCGCGCCCCTGGCCGGAATTGTTGGAGCGGCTGTTGGTCAAGGTGCCGGAATACCGGCCAACCGCGACCGAGTGTGTGATTCGCTTGTCCGCGATGGAGAACCGACGAATGGGCAATCCTGAACGTGAAAAGGCACTACAACGCGATATGCAACAGTTGCGCTCCACTCTCCGGCTATTGGCCGACTTTGGGGAGCCGACTATGGAGGAACCCGAGCAACCCGAAGAGGAACAGACGCCGGCTGTTTCGCCTAGCGAACTGTTAGAGCGGTCGCGGGAGCAACTCGCCCGAATCGTGCAGGCCGCGCGGCAACCGCGCGAGTCGCGTTATCCCCAGGCCACTCCTGCTTCCCACCAGGGCGGGCCAGCCCCAGTAGCTTCTGTTGTTGATTCGGATGTATTAGAAAACCAACAGCAGCTAGCGCCCGGCCTACAAAGCGCTCAAAGCCTTTTTGCAGATGCTAGTTGGGGCGAAGCAGCGGAGGACGAAATCTCGGCGGATGAGGAGTTGCCGCTGGGAATGACCCCAGGCAAACAGACCGATCATCTCGGGACGGCAGAGGCCACGACGCCTCCCCCCGACTTGCAGAGGAATGCTCACGATGTATTCTCCCAATTCGGTTGGTGAACCGCGCAACACCCCACGTGTACTGGCCATCGCTAGTCACAAGGGCGGCACAGGCCGTACTACCTTGAGCTTGGGATTGGCCTGGGTACTGGGCCAACAGGGACTCAATATTTTGTTGGTCGATCCCGACCCAACGCGCTCGGCAGCCTTGGTCGCTTGTGATGCAGCAGGTGTATGCCGCTGGAAAGGGGTCGATGTAGCCACATCGCTGGATCCAACCCAGTTTGATCGCTACGATCTGGTGTTGATAGATTGCCCCTCCTTGAATGAACGGGCCGCTATTGCCGCTCTAAAGTGTGCAGATTGGCTGATCTTGACTTGCTTGGCTGACACGCTCTCTCTGCGGACCCTGCCCGCCGCCGCCGCCGCCTTACGCGAAGCGCGGGCTGAGGGCGGTCAAGCTGTGTTGCTTGGCCTGGTGCTGAACCTTTTCGATGCCAACCATTCCGTACAGAATCGCTTGTATCAACAGCTGCAATTAGCCAAACGTCCGCCCTTGCTTGGTGCTCCTATCCCCGTGCAACCCTCTCTGCGCGAGTGGCCTTTGCACCCTGGCTCGGCGATGCCTTCAGGCCCAGCTCGCGCTGCCGTGCTGGAATTAGCTTTTAGTCTGCGAGACAAATTTGCCGCTTCTACTCCCCGCGAGGTGGTGACTCATGCGTAAGTTACTGGTAGCCAGCCAGAAAGGTGGCGTGGGCAAAACCACTACCGCCCTCAATTTGGCAGCTATGGCCGCCCTGGCCGGTCAACGCGTTTTGGTTGTTGATGCCGACCCCATCGGCTCAGCCGGCGTTAGCCTCAACTTGACTCCCAACGACACAGCCCAGAATCTCGCTGCCGATTTAGCATTGCCCGGCCACTTGTGGGCTGGGGCCTTCCCGGGGATCGATCTTCTCAATCCCTACTCATCCAGCGAGTTTTCCGAGGAAGAACTCGCCAAAGCCTTGGAGCGGCTAGACCGCATCGGCAAGAAACGCCGCTATGATCTGGTTGTCCTAGATGCCCCGCCGTCGTTGTGGCAGCGGTCGCGACTGCTCTTGGAGTCGGCTGCCGAAGTGTTGCTCGTGCTTCGCGCCGAGGTGCTGGCGTTTCGTACCTTGCCGGGCTTCCTGGAGATGGTGCGTTCCAGTGGCAAGGGGTGCCGGCTCTCGGGCATCTTGCTCACCCTGGCTCCAGGACAAACCCCGAACTCAGCTATCGAGCGGCAGATGATGGAGCGGCTGGGCAAGCATGCCATGCCTGTGGCTATTCCCCACGATGTAACGGCCAGCGAGGCGTTGTTGGCAGGCACACCGCTAGTGCATTTCCGGCCCGAGAGCGAAGCGTCGCAGGCATACTTGAAGGTTGGCCACCATTTAGGTTTGATCGGCAAGCCTGAGGAGTTTGTGCGCGGCTTAACCGCCCGAACCGTGGTCAACAAAGAGGCCAAACGTCCCGTCGAAGCTCCTGAAATCAATTTCCCGCGCGGCGAACGCCCCGAAGAATTACCGCAAGACGCAGTGCCCGAAGAACCGCCGCTGCTGTTAGATCCAACGTTGCCGTTCAACGATCAACGAGATCGGCCCGTAGCTGCTGCAGCAACCCAGTGGGTACCGTGGATAGCGGCAAGCATGTTGATTGGTGTCGTCGGTGCAGTGGTTATCCGCCTGGCATGGGGATGAGCCTGTCGGCTGAGAATTTCACAAAACCGTTCGCCCAGGACGAAATCTCATGAACATTCTTTTAGCTGGTGGCTCCGGAGATTCCGGGGCCCGTCTCGCACCGCGCCTGTTGGCTGCGGGTGCCCGTGTCGTAATCTCGACCCGCCAAAGTCCCGAGACCCTAGCGTCGCGATTTCCCCAGGGGATGAGCTTTGCCCAAGGCGACCCAGTCCGGGATCCTGAAGCCTACGCCCGGACTGGGTCGCCCTTTTGGACCTTTCGATGCCGTCGTCAATCTGCTGGCAGCCTTCATCAAAGGCGATCCACGCAGCGTGGTGGTTGATGGCACCCGTCAACTACTCGATGCCGTAACGCAACAGGGCAACATCCCACGATTTGTCCAGTGCAGCACCACTACGGTCTATGGTCATCGACCAGGCGAATGGCTGACGGAAGAATCGCCGCCCCAGGGC
>JBDNDE010000019.1:0-25542 GCA_046719305.1 Gemmataceae bacterium
ATTTTAAGGCCAGCACGATGTTGCGTAACGAAGACCTGCACAAGCCGGAGCTTACCCGCGTCAAGGGGCTAGTGGGCAGCGTCATGGATTACACCCCGATCAACCTTGCGCCCAAGGGGGTCAAGCAGGGCGACTATTTCACCAATACCCTTGGCCCCTACGACTATTGGGCTATCGAGTACGCCTACCGACCCCTACCGGGTGGCACCGAAGGCGAACTGGCCGAACTGAAAAAAATCGCTGCCAAGGGGGCGATGCCGGGTCATGACTATGCCACGGATGAAGATGTGATGGCATCGAGCGACCCGCTTGTCAACCGGTGGGACCTCGGGGCTGATCCCATGAAGTTTGCTCAGGATCGGATCCTCTTGGCCGAGGAACTGCTGAGCAAGCTAGCCGACCGACCTGTCAAGGAAGGCGAAGGCTACCAGCAGACCCGCACCATTTTCAAAACGCTGCTGCAAGAGTATGGCAACGCGGCGTTTTTGATCAGCAAGTATGTGGGGGGCGTGTCGATGCACCGCGATCATCCTAGCGATCCCAACGCCCGCGAGCCGTTCGTGGTCGTCGATCCGGAGAAACAACGGGCCGCTCTCAAATTTTTACAAGAACACATTCTCACCGACAAACCGTTCCAGTTCTCCCCCAAACTCTTACGCCGTTTGGCCGCGGAGCGTTGGATGCACTGGGGCGTCGGTATGGAAGTAATGCAACCGATTGAGTTCCCGGTCCATGAGCGTGTCTTGGCGGTTCATCGCGTGGTGCTGCAACAATTACTCAATGGTCGCGTGTTGGCACGCGTGCAGAACAACACTCTCAAGACGGATGCCAATGCCAAAAGCAAACCGCTTGCCGTCGCTGAGGTCTTTATCACCCTTACCGAGGCCGTCTGGGCCGATCCGGTTCTCGCAGCGGGCAAGCCGACCGAGTTGTCGATTGTGCGGCGGAATTTGCAGCGGGACTATCTGAAACGGTTGGGCGATCTGGTGCTTAGCGGCGGTGGCGCTCCGCCGGATGCACGCAGCCTGGCCCGGCAGCACCTCCAACGGATCAACGCCAAAATCAAGACGCTGCTGGAGAACAAAGCAGCCAACCTCGACGACACCACCCGTGCCCATCTAGAAGAATCGCAGGAACGCATTGCCAAGCTGCTCCGCGCCTCGGTCACGGCCACGGAGTAAGCCGCTCTCCCCCCCTTGCGAAGCCATCGGCCTCGATGACCGGTAGAATGACAGCATTGAGGCCGATGAGGGGCAGATATGTTACAGGGATTTCTCCGGGTGGCCGCTGCCGTGCCGCAGGTGCGGGTGGGCGACCCGGGCTTTCATCTTGACCAACATCGTCAGTTGCTACGTCAAGCCGCTCAAGCGGGCGTACATCTCGTGGTCTTTCCCGAACTCTCGCTGACCGGCTACACCTGTGGCGACCTGTTCGGCCAAGCCACCCTACAGCGTTCAGCATTGCGCGCGTTGCTGCAGTTGCTCGACGACTGCCCTTTTGCCGGGCTGGCTGTTGTCGGCCTACCATTGGTGGTTGACGATCAACTGTTCAATGTGGCAGCGGTAATTCAAGGCGGCCGACTGCTCGGCCTGGTGCCCAAAAGTTATCTGCCCACCTACAAGGAGTTTTACGAATCGCGATGGTTTGCGCCGGCCGCTCTGGCCCGTTCGCGCGAGGTGACGCTACCCGGTCAGCCTGCCGTCGGGTTCGGCACTGACTTGGTGTTTCGTGACGAGCGGATCGCAGAACTGGCTGTGGGGGTAGAAATCTGCGAAGATTTGTGGATGCCGATTGCTCCCAGTTCCCGTCTTGCCTTGGCGGGAGCCACCGTTTTGGTCAATCTGTCAGCCAGCAATGAGATCATCGGCAAGGCGGCCTATCGGCGACAACTTGTTGTCAATCAATCGGCAAAGTGTATTGCTGCTTATATTTATGCATCGTGCGGCGTCTCGGAATCGACAACTGATCTGGTGTTTGGCGGCCATTGCCTGATTGCCGAAAATGGCACCTTGTTGGCTGAGACACCGCGTTATCAACGCGAGGCCCAGTTGCTTGTGGCGGATGTCGATCTGGACCGTCTGCGGGGCGACCGGTTACGCACCAGCAGTTTTGCCGCGTCGCAGCTTTATGAATCGGCCTCTGGGCTGCGAGGGGTGTCGTTCGCCTTGGACCCCATGCCTCAGCCGCTGCCCCTGCGTCGCTGGATTGATCCACGGCCGTTTGTTCCCTCCCAAGAGGATCAATTGCACGAGCGATGTGAAGAGATTTTTCAGATCCAGATAGCAGGGTTAGCTAAACGGCTGGAGCATTTGGGCAAGCCGCCCGTGGTACTGGGCATCTCCGGTGGCTTAGATAGCACGCTGGCGTTGCTAGTGACGGTGAAAACGTTCGACCTGCTCGGTCTGCCGCGTGAGCGGATCACGGGCTTCACTATGCCCGGTTTTGGCACCACCAGTGGCACCCGGACAAATGCTTTAGCATTGATGGATCAACTCGGCATCCGTCAACGTGAGATCGACATTCGCCCGCTGTGTCTGGCGGAAATGCGAGCGTTAGGCCACGCCCCGTTTGGCATTGCTCTGGAGGATCAGACGGTGGAGGAACTGGATGCCCAGCTGCGTCAGCTGCCGCCGGAGCGGCGAACGGATCTCGTTTTTGAGAACATCCAAGCGCGGATGCGGACCAGCTTGTTGATGAATAGTGGCTTTGTGATTGGCACGGGGGATGTTTCGGAGTTGGCACTGGGTTGGTGTACCTACAATGCTGATCACCTGAGCATGTATAACCCCAATGTGAGCGTGCCCAAGACCTTGGTTCAATTCCTGGTCCAGTGGGCCGCACAGAACGAGTTTGACGGCCCGGCCCGGCAAACGCTTCTTTCCATAGCCCAGACAGTGATTTCGCCGGAGCTTTTGCCCCCCGATGCCAGCGGGCAGATTGTGCAATCGACCGAAGACACCATCGGGCCATATGAACTGCACGATTTTTTCCTTTATCACACGGTGCGGTTCGGCACCCCGCCGCGCAAGCTTTTGTTTCTGGCCCAGCAGGCCCAATTTTCGCGTGACTATTCTAAAGAAATGCTCACGCATTGGTTAAATATGTTTATTCGTCGCTTCTTCTCGCAACAGTTCAAGCGTTCGTGCTTGCCCGACGGTCCTAAGGTCGGCTCAATTAGCCTCTCGCCGCGCGGCGATTGGCGGATGCCCAGTGATGCCAGTTCGGCGGCTTGGCAGGCGGACTTAGAATTGGAGTTTCCCGCGTAAATTTTCTCAAGGAAACTTTTTATGCTCAAATGGGCGTACTTTGGACTGACCAGTTTGTTCGTGATCGCCACCCTCGTTATGCTCAACGACATGCGCCTGCAAGTGCGGGCCTCGGCTCGCCCCCTTGCCCAAGTGGGCGAATTGCTGGAAGCCAACTTGCCCTCTCTTGTCGAAACGACTCGCCAAAATGCCGACCTGATTGCCGATCACTTACCCGAAGTGGTCGAACGCACCCGCTCCGCCGCTGAAGTCCTGGGAGAACTGGCCGAGGACATCCGGCAACTCAAGGAGTTGGCCGGCCTGACCCAAAACCCACGCGATAAAAACCTCATTGCCTATGCTGATAGTGTGCTGAATTGCATCGAATCCGCCGGTGGGGTGATCGGTGTGAGCAAAAACGTGGGCGGCGGCATCAAGAACACGGCCCCCGTGAAGGAATGGATCAGCAGTGCACGCAAAGAGGCGCTTTTCCTCACCTTGTTGGTTCGCTCGAAAAAAGAAATGGCTACTCGTTTAACGCGTACCAAGCTCGGTTTCCACTGGTGGATTCAGCCTCCGGGCCAGGGACCGATGCGACTGATCGAGTGGCTACGCGCCCATCACCCGGAGACCGGACAACTCGACTGGTAATGAGGCAAGGACCGGCGGCGAGTCAGGCGACCATCTGGCAGCAGCATCGAGCCAACCCAGGCACGAGGGATGATGGGCTACGGTCGCTAACGATTCGGCCTCGGCTTCGCAGGCAACCAAGAAGCCGATGCGGTCGGCCAAGTCGAACAGGGCCGGTTCCGCAGGGGCGATTAAGACATTTACGCCCGCGTCGTGCCAGGCGCGGGCCTCGGCTTCGCTCCAGGTTGTCACCCTTTTGGTGTGCAGGGGCAGCAATCGGCCGTTGACCCGCAGGCCATCTGGCGTGAGGGACAGGGTCCGAAACCCCAGACGAATCGTTCGGCGATCGAGCAAGCGGCCCTTGTGCCATAACTCGACAGGGCCGGCGTAAAGGTGCGGTGAGACAGGATGCCAGAGGTTGGCCTCGGGGATGCGGGCTAGTGCAGTCAGCGGCTCGCTGGGGTGCAACGCATAGGCTACCTCAATCGTGTGGGCGTGCAAGCAAGTTGGTCCCATGAGTCGGCCGCGGATTTCCAACCCTTCATGGGTAAGGGCCGGCGTTACGATGACACGGACCACGACACAGGCCGGGTCACGGGCGTCACTTTGTGCGCAGACAGCGAGGATCGAGTTGTTCATAACGCTTGCCGACTCGGGAGAAACATGGCGTCGCCATAGCTATAGAAGCGGTAGCCCAGTCGCACCGCCTCGGCATAGGCCGCCCGGATGCGCTCGTAACCGGCAAAGGCGCTCACAAGTAACAGCAAACTGGAACGAGGCAAATGAAAGTTTGTAATGAGTGCATCGACCACCTGAAAGCGATAATCGGGAAGGATGGTTAGATCGGCAAAGCCGGTCCACGCCTGGCCGCCGGAAACCTCTAGCACCCGGGTGCTGGTGGTGCCGACCGCGACGATGCGTTGACCGGCGGTGCGACAGGCGGCAATCGCCTGGGCAGTCTCCTGGGGGACTTCGCCCCACTCAGGTTCGACACGATGCTGACTCACTTCGTCCACTTTGACCGGCTGAAAAGTACCTGGGCCGACGTGCAGGGTCACAAAGGCTCGCTGCACCCCTTTGGCCTCCAAAGCGGCAAATAGTTCGGGCGTGAAATGTAGCCCGGCCGTGGGAGCAGCGACGGCCCCGTCGCGTTGAGCGTAAATGGTCTGATACCGCGGTCGGTCCAGTTCCTCGGCCCGTCCGTGGCGAATGTAGGGGGGAATCGGCACCTGACCGAACTGGGCCAACAATTCGGCTGCGGAGCCGGTCCGTTGCGGTCGAACCAGCCAGCGGCCTGCTTCTTTGCGGAGCAGTTGCAGCGGTAGCGGTTCGACGGCATTAGAAGGAGGTTGAGCAAAAAGGATTTCGCCGGGGCTGGGTTTGCCCTTCATATGGGTGAGCAGTTCCCACTCGCCGGGAGCCGTTTCGCGGACAAACAGCCCTTCCCAACGGCCGCCGGTCAGGGCGCGAGTGCCCAAGAGGCGGGCAGCAACGACACGCGTATTGTTCAGGACCAGCAGGTCACCGGGTTGCAGATAATCGACCAGATCGCGAAACAAGCGATGCTGCAGGGGGTCGCTCAGGACCAACAGCCGCGAGCTGTCACGCGGCTCGACAGGATACTGAGCGATCAGGTGCTCAGGCAGTTCGTAATCAAACGCATCAAGGCGCATGGATTACTTCTTGAAGCCCTTGACCCACTCTTCGTAGCCTTTTTGGTAGTGTTCCACTGTCTTGGTCGGTCCCACCAAGCGGATATGGTAGACGTTGTCGCCCGTCTCAAACTGGAAAAACACCCCCTTGTAGCCTTCCTTGGGAGTTGGCTTTGGGCCAAATCCCATCGCCGTGGCAGTGAAAATTCCTTCGGCTTCGAGGCGATAAACATCACAGCCATCGACTTTGAGCTTGGATTCTTTGAAAAGATCTTCCGGTTTCTTGCCTGCCGGCGCGCGGAATTGGGCCTTCCATCGGTCAATGTTGGCTTTGGCCGATCCACTGATGCCCTGGAAAACGACGATTTCAGCGTCCTCTTTGTCGTCGCCTTTTTTGGGCAGCTTGAATTGTAGGTAGCGTAGCTTGCTAGTGGTCTTCTCGGGAATCCACTCAGCGGGACGCTTGGACTTCAGTTCGCCAAAAGCGACTGTAGTATCCGCATCCGCCGCCCAGAGCAGCAAGCCGCAAAGAAAAACGCAAGCACAAACCAATCGCAACATCTGTTGATTCTCCCGAACGCCGGGCGAAGGCTGTCTAGGGTAATCAACATATTACCGAGGCGATCGGCAAGATGGCTAGTTGCCGTTTTGGATCGTCTGGAACAGGTCAGCGATCTTGATGCCCAGGCCCAGGGAAATACTATAAAGCGTCTCGATGGAGGCCGAGTTTTTGCCCAGTTCGATCTGCGACAGATAGCCCAGCGAGACACCCGTACGTTGAGCCATCTGTGCCAGGGTGAGGTTCAGCGCTTTGCGCCGTTCGCGGATGGCGTTGCCCAACGACTTCCGCAGGGCCGATTCGCTCATCCGCAGCAGGCCACGCCCTTCCAGGCAACGCAGTACAGTTTGCTGGAGTTGCGTGATGGCAAACGGCTTGGTGAGGTAGTCATAGGTGCGTGCCCGCAAGCAACTCAAGGCCGAGTCAATCGAGGGATAAGCAGTGACGACAATGATACTGGCGTGGGGTTGATATTCACGCAACCAGGCCAGGGTTTGCTCGGGATCCAAACCGGGGATCACATAATCGAGGATGATCAAGTGATACGGTTGGGATTCTAGGGTGCGACGCATCTCGGAAGGGTCGGCCTGGACGATCACTTTGAAATCGTGCGGAGCCAGGGCGGCTTGGATGACCCGACAGACCGACGCATCGTCATCCAACACCAGAATGCGGACTTCACTGGAACGATACAGCCCTTGATTCTCTGTGTTCCAGCCGCGCGGCATCTCGTTGATGAGGGAGTCGTCTAGGCTATTCAAGTGAGGGGGTAGTTGCATCGTCGGCACGGTAATCCTCCACAACGAGTCTCATTTTAGGTGAGGGGGGAATCGGTTTATTTGGCTCCGCTTAATTGGTTGGTCCGCCGGGGCGTCCGCTCCAAACTGGCCCGCACGGTCCGCACTAACTGCTCCGGTCGAAACGGCTTGGCCAGAAAATCAAACGATTTGTTGTTCAACTCGCCTTGAGTGAACTCGGCCGTCACCTGACCGCTCATAAACACGATGCGAACCAGCGGGTCGCGGCGGAGAAGCCGCTGAGCGAATTCGACGCCACTGATGGGTTGCATGCGTACGTCGGTTAGCACCAGCGGATAAGGCCCGTTGGTCAAAAATTCTTTCAATGCTTCCTCGGCATTCAAAAAGCCGGTTGGTTTGAAGCCCGCTCGTGTCAGGGTGGACAAGACGAATTGCAGCACCTCGGGATCGTCCTCGACTACCAGGAGCGATTCCCCGCCTGCGGAGGGGCGACCATTAGCCGAGATGGAGGTTTCGGTGCCGTTTAGCGGTTGAGGGGCAGCAACCGGTACCACCACACGGACGACCACACCGCGTTCTTCGCCGGGTTGCAACTGGAGCCCGCCCTTGTGGGAAACCAAGATGCCGTAAGCAATTGCCAGCCCGAAGCCGCCGCGTCGTCGGGCCTTGGTTGAGAAAAACGGCTCGACAAACAGCCGTTGCAGCGCCTCGGGCGACAGGCCGCTACCTGTGTCGGCGATAGTGATTTCCTGGTGCGGCCCTGGACGCACATCGCCGTAATAGTGGGCAGCGTGGGCACTGGTCAGATGGACACAACGCACCGAGACACTGATGACCCCCGGCCCCTGAATGGCTTCGCGTGCGTTTTCCAGCAAAGCGGCCAAGACGTGACGCAGCGGCTCGGCCTCGATGCTGACTGGTGGCAGATGCGGCGGGATATCCAGGCGGAACGATAGCTCTGCGGGCCGATCGGCAAAGCGGGTTGCTTCCAGTTCACGCAGGACAGCCTCGACATCGCCGTTGCGAGTCGAGAGCGGCTGGCGACTGGCAAACAGACGCAGTTGATTAGTGAAGACGGCCCCCGCTTGGGCAGCCCGGTAGGCTTCGCTCAGGTAGCCATGCAGGCTGGTGTGGGCCGGGATTTGCTGGGCTAGGGCCAGTTCGGTAAATCCGAGAATTCCCGTGAGAATGTTGCCAAAGTCATGGGCCAGTCGGCGTGAGACGGCCGCAGCCATCTCCATTTGTTGCTGGCCGGCACAGAGCAGAGCCTGAGAAGCCCAAGAGGGCTGAGAGCGTTCCAGGACTCGACCCATCCCCAGGGCGAAGACGCTCAGAGCAGCTGCTTCGGCTTCGGTCCAACCGGGCCTGTTTGTCCCGGGCTCCAGCCATAACAGCCAGGTTTTGCCGTTAGCGGTGACGTGGGTGACCAGATCGGCAGGGCCATCCGTTCGATCGAGGACGACGGCAGTAGGGGACTGGACGACATGCTGAGGCCAGCCGGTTTGATGCAACCACGAGACATCAGCGATGCCCTGGGAGGAATTAGGGACTCGGATTCCCTGACCTTGGATCGGGAAGGCAACCCAGCCAGCCCCCTGGGCATGGGTGCAATCAATCAACCGCTGAAGCAGTTCGACTAGTTCCGGTTGTTCACCCACCGGCGCTAGTAAGAGCTGTTGGAGATGTTCCAACAATGCCCGGCTATCGTCTGTTCGCGGTACGGCGTCGGCCATCGCCATTCATCCCCCCCAACTCATCCCCGATGATGGGGATCACCGAACACACAGTTCGGTTGCGAAAGGATAGAATGCGATTTCAGGGCCGGTCAAATCGGGGCCTGCAGGATTTTTGGGCTTTTCTGGTTCCTCCAAGAAGAACAGCGAGTTCCTCTGGCGAACGGTGGTACTTACTTCTTCTTGCCGCCTTTGGCTTCTTCAGGAGCCTCCTTGACTTTCTTGGGCTTCTTGCCACCAATCTTCAGCACTCGCACCTTGGGCAAGCCGTAGGGGCTGCGGCCCTCAGGGAAGCGGTCATCGGCCTGGAGGATGGCGATGCGCTCGGCACGGTTGAGAACATTACGCGATCGCGCCAGCATGTTTTTGCGGCGAAGACTTTTATCAATCGACATGGGATCGAATCCTACTTATTCCATCGGTCGGTAGTGGTTCGCTGCTCACGAAAGCCTCATCATACGGGTTCGACTTCCTAAACACAAGGGGCCACCTCAGAACGATTGATTGCCGTTCCGAATAATTCCCCTGGCGTTCACCTTGCCCGAGGACGTAGAATACCCTGCGAGGATTTCTTGCCATGGCCCGCAACGACAAACACTCCGCTACCGAGATTCGCGACATCTGCCGGAACCGCCGGGCATTTCACGACTATGACGTTCTGGAAAGTCTGGAGTGTGGCCTGGTCCTGACCGGCACTGAGGTCAAGAGCCTGCGGGCTGGCGGCGTCAGTCTGGAGGATGCCTACGCTAAAATGGATCAGGGGGAAGTCTGGCTGATCGGTAGTGATATCCCCGAGTATGCGATGGGCAATCAGATGAACCACAAACGCAAACGCCCACGCAAGGTTCTTCTGCATCGTCGCGAAATCGCTAAATTCGCTCAACGGGCCGATCAGCGGGGCTTTTCGCTTATCCCCTTGCGACTCTATTTCAAGAATGGTCGGGTAAAAGTCGAATTGGCCTTGTGCAAGGGCAAGCAGTTGCACGATAAACGACAAGCACTCAAACAGGCCGACGCCGACCGCGAAATCAAACGCGAACTGGCTCGGCATCGCCGTGGGTGATGCCTTTGTTTGAGAAGACGCTCCTGCTCTTCTCAGCGGGTCACGGTCAAGGAGGACCGTCCATGCGTCTGTTCTGTCTGGTTTCTTCGCCTCATCATGTCTGCTGCCGCTATCGCCTGGCCGCTTTCCGACCTCATCTTGCCGCGGCCGGCCACACCCTGGAACTGCTACGCCTACCGGCCTCCTGGTGGGACCGCCTACTCCTGTTCCGCAAACTTCGCGGTGAAGCCGTCCTCATCCAACGCTGCCTGCTACCGATCTGGCAACTCACCCTGCTTCGTCGCTGGGTTCGCTTGTTACTCGCCGATGTTGATGATGCAGTCTGGTTGCGCGATTCCTACGACCGGCGCGGCCTGCATCACCCCCGCAAATTGCAACGCTTCGCTGCCTTGTGCCGAGCAGCCGACACCGTTTTGGCCGGTAACCCCTTCTTGGCCGCCCAAGTGGAACGGCTTGGAGGTTCGCCGGTGGTCGTACCTACTTGTGTCGATGTTCAGGCCTACCAGCCTGCTCCTGAGTCCCCGTCGCGCGATGGTCGCACCCTGGTTTGGGTCGGCTCCTCTAGCACACTTAAAGGTCTCGAACGCATTGCCGACCTCCTGGATGACCTTGCTCAGGCCGTGCCTGGTTTGCGGCTGAAGGTGATCTGTGACCGCTTCCCTCAGTTCCGCCACCTGCCGATTGTCCCGATCCCCTGGAGTGAATCCACCGAGGCCGCCGAAATCGCCGCTGCTGATATCGGCATCTCCTGGATTCCTGACGACGATTGGAGTCGCGGCAAGTGCGGTTTGAAACTTTTGCAATATATGGCTGCCGGTCTGCCGACCATCGCTAACTCCGTCGGGGTGCATCCGCAACTGATTCAGCACGGCGATACAGGCTTTTTGGCCGACAACGCGGAACAGTGGCGTTATGCCGTCATTCGCCTGATGAGCGATCCGCGGATGCGCTGCGAGATGGGGGCCGACGGCCGCAAACGCGTTGAAGAGCATTTCAGCCTCCAGGCGGGTAGTCGGTTCTGGCTGGCGTTGTTGGAGCGGCTGGAAAGGAAGGCGGCGTGATTGTCTGGCATCGTTCTCCCGCCTGGCCGATGGCAATTCCGCTGGAGTTGGCCGCCTGGCCATTAGAGCCAATCAAGCGTACACCGCATCGCGACGTCTTTCGGGTCCGCTTGCCTGGCCTGGATGTCCATGTGAAACATTATCGGCCTGATGGCCGGGAGGCTCTGCGGTGGTGGGTTCGCTTACCCAAAGCCCAAAGTGAGTATGAACGCGGTCAGATGCTCCGGGCACGCGGGATACCGACGCTCGAACCGCTCGCCTGGGGACGTGACGGCTTGCACAGTTATTTGGTGACGCGGACCTTGCCTGACGCGACGCCTCTGTTGGACGAACTGCAACGCCTTGGCGAGATTCCTCGTGATCTGCCTGAACGCCTGGGCCGCTTCCTGGCTCGCTGTCATGCCGCGGGGGTTAGCCATGCCGATTTGCATCCGGGCAATCTGTTGCTTACGCCTGATGGCTGCTTCCACCTGATCGACTTGCATTTGGTTCACGTTGGCCTCCCTTTGGCTGCTCGCGCTGCGCTGGCCAATCTCGTCTTGCTGGACCGCTGGTTTGCCCTGCGTGCCTCGCGGTCGCAACGCCTGCGTGCCTTGCGGGCCTACCAGGCGGCCCGACCAGAGCTATCACTCGACCCCCGCGATCTTGCACAGGCAACGGCTGCTTCTCTGCGGCAATTGGTGCGAGAACTGGATCAGCGTTGTCGCGGCAAGGGGCGACACTATGCCCGCATCCCTGGGGGGCTACGAACAACCCTGCTAGAGGCCGACGCAGTTACTCAGGTGCAAGCACGAGCCGATGCCCTGCTTGACGCCCCCGAGGCCAAGGTGCTGAAGCGATCGGCTTCTTCGACCGTAATTGAATGCGAAGTGCTGTTGGAGGGCCAACCGACTGCCGTCGTTCTCAAACGGGTCGATGCAACCCGCTGGACGGATTCGCTGGCGACATGGTTTCGCCCCGATGCAGTCACCCGCTCCTGGCGTATGGGGCACGCTATGTCGCTTCGTGGCCTGCCCTCGCCCCGTTGTCTAGCAGTGTGGCATGTCGGAGCCACGGGATACCTACTGCAAGAGAAAGTGCCTCAGCCGCGTTACTTGAAGGAGTTCTTGGCGGAACTGCCTGCCAAGTCGGTACAACGCAAGCGTGACCTGTTGCGTCAAGTGGGGCGACTGGTACGCCGACTACACGAATGGGGCATCAGGCATCGCGATTTGAAAGCGCCCAATCTGCTGGTTAGTCCGGCCCGCGCTCACTTGGGGCCACGCGGCCTGGAAGCCCCCCGGTGGGACGGCGGCGATCATCTCTGGCTGGTCGATCTGGTCGGGGCCAGGCTACAGCGGCAGGTGTCGCTCGAACGCCGCCAACGCGACTTGGCCCGGCTGGCGGCCAGTTTTGTGGACGAGCCGACCCTCAGCCAAACCGATCGGTTACGGGTGTTGTTGAGCTACCGCAACGAAGCTCTGCGGGGGCGTGGCGATTGGAAACGCTGGTGGCGTCGGTTGACCGAGTTGATTCAGGCTAAGCGACGGCGCAACCAGCGACTCGGGAGGGTTCTCGGCTAGCGCGACTAGCTGGCAAAGACGATTTCTTCAGGAATTCACTTGCCGTTGTCCACCGCAAGACTATACTGCGTTGAGGTATGTGACAAAGTGGGCAAAGGTCCACAATCGGGAATCAAGGCCGGCGCGTGACCGGCCTTCTATCGTTTGTTCGCGAAAGGGTCAGTTATGCAGAGCAGCATAGGGACGGAACTGGACTTCATCGAGGAGTTGCGTCTACGCCGCTGGGCGCGGGAAAACTATGTCCCCGCCGACCGCCGCACCCCTGATTGGCATTCGGTCGTTCTGGATGAGATGAACCGCAAGGATCGCGAACTGAGCGAATCGCAGACGGTGACCTCGGCCTGAACCTCTTGTTCCACAACGACAGGCCATGCCTCCGGCCTAAGTTGCTTGCTCTGAGACAACGGGCCATGCTTTCCCTACGATTCCGAGGGGCGAACTTCTCTCCGGTTCGTCCCTCGATGTCGTTTGCTGCCTTGTTCCCCTCCAGATGTGAGCGAGCCTGCCATGCGGCCGATCGTTTCCTCCTGGCGCTGGTGGGTCTGCACCTTGCTGCTGCTGGCGACCATGGTCAACTACATGGACCGCCTGACGCTCAATCTGCTTTCCGAGCCGATCCTCCGCGAACTGCAATTCACCGATAAAGGCTACGGGTATATCGAATCCGGCTTCGCGCTGGCCTTCGCTTTCGGGGCCATCGGGTTCGGCTTCCTGGTCGATCGCGTTGGCGTCTACTGGGTCTACCCGGCCGCCGTGCTGGCTTGGTCAGCGGCCGGCTTCTGCTCCGGGTTGGCCAACTCGTTTGAAACCCTGTTGGTGACGCGGGTAATGCTCGGCTTGGCGGAGTCGGCCAATTGGCCCTGCGCTTTGCGGGTGACGCAACGGGTCCTATCGCGTGAGGAACGCTCGATGGGCAACAGTATCCTACAATCGGGCACAGCCGTAGGTTCGATCGCTTTGCCGTTGTTGCTGAAGGTCTTGTACGTCGAGGGCGAGCCGGAGGCATGGCGTGTGCCGTTTTTTGTCGTGGGGGCAGCTGGCGCTTTCTGGGTTGT
Source organism: Gemmataceae bacterium (assembly GCA_046719305.1). GTDB lineage: Bacteria > Planctomycetota > Planctomycetia > Gemmatales > Gemmataceae > RGDT01. Next base: position 13,319 of record JBDNDE010000019.1, read on the forward strand.
GTTGTGGTTTGCTCTGCTACGCCGCGAGGATCTCGACCGTCCCAGCGATGCCGCTCAGCGGGGGCCTGGCCCGGTGCTGCCCTCACTGGGGCCTGGCCGCTACGTTGCCCGGTTTCTTGCCCTTGTCGTCCTCGTGATTACCACCAACATGACCTGGCATTTTCTGCGTGCCTGGGGGCCGCGTTTCCTGCAGACCCAGCACTCCTACACCCAGGATCAGGTGAATAACTTTTTCATCGGCTATTACGTTCTCTCCGACCTTGGAGCCCTCGCCGCTGGGGCACTCACCCTCTGGGTCGCTGCTCGCGGTTGGGGCGTCCACACCAGCCGCATGGCCGTCTACCTACTGTTTGCACTGCTCGCCCTGTTGACAGCAACTCTGCCCTTGCTGGAAGGCCGACTCCTGACGCTCACGTTCCTGGTGGTCGGCTTCGGAGCGCTAGGAGTCTTCCCCAACTACTATTCGTTCACACAGGATCTCACGCACCGCCACCAGGGCAAACTCACCGGCTTTCTGAGTAGTTCGTGCTGGGTCGCGCTAGCGATCTGGCAAGCGTGGATTGGCCAGCATGTCGAAGCGACGCAATCGTATCTGGTGCCGATGCTGATAGCCGGTGGGGCACCTGTTGTGGGCTTCGCGGCGATGCTAGCGTTGTGGGGGCCTACAGGCGAGGTTCCCAAAACCGACTCTAAGATTGACCCAAGAATCCCCGAACGGTGAACCTCGGTATCGCTACTGTCCACAGAGGTAACTATTATAATTTATTTTTATATCTGCATCTGTTTTAAGATTCCCTTCTTTGCTCAAGCTCGGCCACTGCCGCGCCACTTCCGCGATGGTATGGTCGCCTTCGAGCACCAAAGCCAGCGGGTAACGCTTGCAGGGCTGCCTCACACCGCCATAGAGGTAGATTGAGACGATACCGACGGCCTGCGGGCGATGCAAATCATCTGGTGGTTTGGTTGTCCACGGCCAGGGAACGGATGACCTGTCGAGCCGGAGCGATGAGGTCGTGTACATAGGAGGTGGTTTTGCCCCGGTGATCGGTGATTCGGGAGGGGTTCATGGACCTGAAAGGCTGGGTCGATCAGGACACGCCTGAAAACCGCAAGGAAACACCGCTGAAAGGAATGTTCAACTTCCTGGGGCAGCCGATCGTCGGCTTGTTTTCGGTTTCCCGGTGAAACCCGACGTGTGACAGGCTTTGGGGCAGAAGCGGGAATCTAGGAGGAAGGAGGCGGCGGCGGATCGCCTTGCAGACAGCGGACAACCGCCTCCATCTTAGCGCGTTCCGGCCCCTCCAGAGCAGCTAGGTTTTCATGGGCTTCGATCGCATTGCGGCGAAAGGCGATGGGATCGACACCCTCCAGGCTCAGTTCTGTCCAGTTCAGCGGCTCGGGCGGTAGGTCGCTGACGCTACCCAGGGGGAACCCGTCTTCCGAGGCCATCTCCTGCAGGTTCTTGATACACGGCAGCGAGGGGGCAATCAGGATAGGCACCGGCAGCCCGCGTGCTTCGGTCAGACGCCGTAGTGTCCACAGCGTGCCGATGAACGTGCTATCTAGGTGCGTGCAGTCGCGTAGGTCGAACAGAATCCGCCGCACTCCCGCTTCAAGCATCTGTTCGGCCAGCTGACGCATGGGCACACTGTGAGCCATGACCCCCCGGCCCTGGATGTGGAAGAGCAAGGAGTCGTCGCGGCGACCGTAGCGGATGGTCCCCAAGCTAGCCATCATCGGAGCATCTCCGGCAGGGCAGAGTCTCCCCCTTTCGGAGCATCTCCGGCGGGGTAGGATCTCCTCTTCACGCTACCGCGCCGCAGCCTAAGATACAACCCGTTCCCTCTCTTATAGGTCTTATAAGGGAGCAAAACACGACGCCCTTTGGCTGGGAGGTTGAACTATGTCCGCCGCTGCTGCTGAACTACAGGTCGAGTCTTCTCAAGGCGTCGTCCGCTTGACCCTGAACCGACCCCAACGCCGCAACGCCCTGTCTCACGGCTTGTTGACACTTCTAGAGCAGACGATCAACGAGTTGACCTGCGATGCCTCGGCTCGTGTCGTTGTCCTGGGCGGGGCTGGTTCGGTGTTCAGCAGTGGCCACGACCTCAGTGAGATGGTCGGTCAAAGCGAAGCGGCCTATCGTGACCTGTTTGCCCTGTGTTCGCGGGTGATGTTGGGTCTGCGACGGTTGCCGATCCCGGTGATCGCACGGGTGCACGGGCCGGCCTTTGCCGCCGGTTGTCAGCTTGTGGCGGCGTGTGATCTGGCCGTAGCTGCCCAGACGGCGACGTTTGCCACGCCGGGGGTGAAGATCGGCCTGTTTTGCACCACGCCCATGGTGCCGCTGGTACGAACGATCCCGGCCAAGCTGGCGATGCAAATGCTACTAACTGGCGAACCGATTTCTGCGGCTCAGGCGTTGCAGTGGGGCTTGGTTAATCGGGTTGTGCCGGTTGAGCAACTCGATGTGGCCATCGAAGAATTGACGCGGCCGATCGTAGCAGCTAGTCCACTCACAGTGCGGATCGGCAAGCAGGCGTTTTACGAGCAGATAGGCTTGGACGAGGCCAGCGCCTATGAGGCAGCGGTGAAGGTCATGACCGACAACGCCTGCCGCGACGATGCCCAGGAGGGGATTGGTGCCTTCTTACAGAAGCGTCTACCCCAGTGGCGCGGCTCTTGACACCCGGCCTGCAGAGCAGCTATGATTGAACATACCTATCAGCGAGTGACTCTCCCCACTCTCAAGAGAACAAGGTCGATTTGCTCGACGCAGCCCCGGGCAAAAAATCGTTGGCTCGGCAAGCGTCGCACGTGTCGTCCGGAGGCGGAGCATGCTTCTCTGGCCCCCCTGAGAAGGTGCCCGCTTCTGGACCCTTTTCGCTGGCTGGCTCCCCGGAGGAGATCGCTGGAGATCGCTACCAGATTCGGACTCCCTTGAGAAGGTGCCCGCTTCGAGAAGGTGCCCGCTTCGAAGGTGCCCGCTTCTGCGGTCTTTGTCGCTGGGCCGTGGCTCATCTCCCAGGCGTGCTCAACAGGTCAAGTCCCCCTTCACTCAGGCAACGATCCAACAAATCTATTTGACCGTTCTCACGCAGCCGAGCGAAGATCTTAGCTCGTTCGTCCTGCCACAATTGCCGCAGATACTCCGGGTTGCGGACGCGAGCTTTTTGGTATTGGGCCAAGCGAGCCAGAAAGCGGTCGGCCTCCTGCTGGGCGGCCACCTTGCGGGCATGGGCCGTCGCGCGGGCTTGTTGCTCGATGCGATAGACTTCCGCTTGCATCAGGGCACGCCGGCCGTTGGCCTCTTGCTCAGCCTGGAAGCGTTCGGTAGCGATGCGGGTCTGTTCCCGCGAGACATTCTCGAAGGCGTCTTTGACTTCCTCTGGCGGTGCGATCAGCGATACCGGAGCATCCAGTACTTCCACTCCCAGCCGTTTGCCTACCAACTCGCTGCGCACCTGGGCGATCACCGCTGCTCGCAGAGACGGCTTGCCGCGCAGCAGCGCTTCATCTACCGTTTGCTGAGCCGCCCATTGGGCTGCCGCGCTCTCGGCCAAGCGTGTCAGGAGCGCCGGGACACGTTCGCCCTGCAGGACGAAATCGGCCACCTCGTCGGGTAGGACTTTGTAATTGAGCGTGAAGCGGAGGACGAGCAAGTTGTCGTCTCCCGTCAGGACCAAGCCAGCGGGGTTTTCGCGTTCGTCGCTCTCGGGGTCGAAGCCGACCTCCAGGCTACGCACGGCATCGACTTCAACGCGATCGACGCGATCGATCCCCCAGGGCAGACCGATCCACAGCCCGGAAACCGGTTTCTCGTCCAAAACGCGACCCAAGCGGCGGACAACGGCGCGTTCACCAGGCAGCACTTGCACGACGCCGGTAAACAGGTACAGCACGAGCAAGGCAGCGACTAGCATCAGCCCTAGGCGTCTCATTTTTTGTCGCCTCCGATCTTGTCTGCTCCGCTGCGGGTGGCCACGGGGGCGGGTTTGTCTTTGGCAGCTGGAGCAGCCGAGGGAGCGGCGGGCGGCGGAGCAAACAGCAGATCAAACAGTTCGCGATGGGTCGAAAGCAACAGCGTCGATTTGCCATCGCCCAGGATGCGTTGATAATCCTCCAGCTTCCGCACCAACGCGTAGAAACTCGGGTCGGCCGCCTGCGCTTCGTTGCGGATGCGATCAGCCTCGGCTTCGGCTTCGGCGATCAGCCGCTTGGCCTTGGCTTCGGCATCGGCACGCATGCGGGTAACCTCGGCCTCCGCAGCGCTGCGGATGTCTTTGCCCAGTCGCTCGCCCTCGCTGGTGTATTCGGCCGCTTTGCGTGAACGCTCACTGCGAATGCGGGCGTAAATCGCATCGCGGACGCTGGAAGGGTAGCCCGACCGCCGCAGACGGATGTCCACCACTTCAATGCCGTGTTCGCGAAGCATTGTCTCGCGTAGCGGCGGCGAACCCCCCTCTAACAAGCGTTTGCGTAGCGCTTCGCGTTGCCGTTCCACCCGCCCGGGTTGGGTGCTGATGAGGTCCTCCTGCTCCAACTCGGCCACGGCGGCTCCCAGTTCGCTGTTGACACGTTGGGCCAACAGTTTCTGCGCTGCTTCAAGGCTGCCCAAGGTGCGGACGAAGCGGTCGGCCCCTTCGCTGCCGGCGATACGCCAGCTGATGTAGGCGTCGAGCGTCAGGGTCTTGTCGGTGGTCAGGCCGGCAGCATCGCGGGTGAGCATCTCGGCGGGCGGCAGGTCGAACGTTTGTAAACGCCGGTCGAGCCGTTGTACTGCCTGGATCGGCCAGGGGAGCTTTAGCCACAGCCCCGCCTCGCTCGGCTCACCACCATCGTGGATGGCTACCTTGCGGCCAAACTGCGTGAGGTAAACAAACTCGGTGGCATCAACGGTGTAGAGCGAGGCGTAGGTCAGCCACAGCAAAACCGGGGTCGCAAGCAACAACCACTTGAACATCACGGTTCCTCGTCAGGGGGGGATGCGGAACGGCCAGCCGCGGAGGGGCCGGTAGGACGATTCGGCGGCCGGGAAAGCAGTCCAGGCAAGGCGGGGCCGTTGGGGGGAGGATCCAACCAGAGCAGTCGGCGGCCGGGCAGCCCTTGGGCATCGATGAGAATCTTGGGCCGCCCTTGCAGGGCGGCAGTGAGGCTGTCCCAGTAGAGGCGGAAGTCGGTAAGGCGAGCGTGGGTCTGCTGGCGCAGCTGACGTGCTGCCCAATACGCGGAGACGTCCACCTGACCGCTAAGTAACAGGCCCAGTAACTCCAGTTCGTCCTTCCAGGTCAGTTGCCGAGCGCTCAATCGTGCCAAGAACTCGCTTTGACGGCTCTGGGCTTGGCGGATCCGTTCGTGCTTCTCCGCCTCAGCTCGTCGCAGCTTTTCCAGGCCGTCGGCCTCCTCACGGCGTTTGATGGTGTGGGCGTATTGCTTGGCCTGATGGATGCTCTGGTCCCGGCGTTGGCGAGCGCGGGTGACATCGTGGTAGGCTTGGACCACCTCGGTGGGCGGGTGAATATCGTGCAGGGCAAAACTCTCTAGCCGCACCCCCAGCCCCTTCGGATGCGACTGGGCCAAACGCTGCTCCAACTGCCTGCGTGCCTCGCTGCCGAACTGGCTGCGCCCGCTGGTCAATAATGCCGACATGCTCCGGCTGGCGGCCAGTTCGCGTAGCACTGCTTCGGCGGCATCCCGGATGAGGTTGTCCGGACGGGCCACATCAAGGGTGAAGACGATCGGGTCGGCGATGGTATATTGAACGGTTGCTTGTACTTCTAACAAGCTGCCATCGCCGGTCAACAGGACTGCCTCTTCTGCTTCGCGCCGGCTGCCGTGAATGCTCGACCAAGCCCCGGCGGCGACGGACTCGCTGGCCAGAGTCGAACGGAAACCTAGCTCGACAGTCCTTACACGGCCCGGCTGGACCCGATCTACCCGTTCGATCGGCCAAGGATAGCGCAGGTTCAGCCCCGGTTGGAGCGTCTCGGGCAAGGCCCGACCGAAACGTCGCACTACCCCCACTTCCTCGGGACCAATCGCATAGCAGCCACTCCAGCCCCAGCCTAGCAAGGCGATCAGAGCTAGACCGGCCAGCAGTTCACGCCAGCGGTGTAAGCCTTCGTGCAACCACTCATCGACATCCCAACGCACGTCCAGGGCACGTTCCAGCCCTCGCCACCAACTCCACGCTTCGCTCCGCTCATACCACAGCAGCCGCATCGAATTGAGCAGCACCAGCAACGAGCCGAGTTGATGATATATCACCGCCGCAATCGGGCTTTGCTCCAACGCTCCAGGATACAGCAGCGGCCACAGCCATGCCGTTAGCACAACACCGACTGCATTGACACCAAAAGCGAACACGATGATATTTTGCCGGATGATCCGGACCATCTCACGCGACAACCGCAGCAACAGTGGCAGTTGCCGTAGGGGATTACGTGGCCGCTGGCCCAAGGCCACCTCGGGGCCGATCAGCAGTACCACATCGCCGGCGTCAGCAGCGACATCGATACCCGTGCCGCCGATGGCCAAACCGACGTGGGCTTGCGCTAGGGCCGGGGCGTCGTTGATGCCGTCGCCCACCATCGCTACCTTGCCCGGCAGCGTCCGCAGAATCGCCGCTTTATCGGCCGGTAGCAGTTCGGCCCTCACGTCGTTGATGTGCAACGCCTGGGCCACCGAGCGTGCCGCGGCGGCGCGGTCACCGGTCAGCAGGGCAATATGGCCAATACCCAAGCGTCGGAGTTCTTCGATGAGGGCAGCCGATTCCGTGCGAACGCGGTCCCGTGCGCCCAACACACCGATCAACTGACCATCCAAGGCAACGAGCAAGCTGGTTTGGCCAGTTGCGTCCAATTGAGCTAGGTGTTGCTCGGCTTGGGGCGGAATCGCCAAGCCATGTTGCTCCAGCAGCCGACGATTACCCACCAGAACGCGACGGCCCGCGACGCTGGCCAACACCCCTGCACCCGGCTCAGCCTGAAAGCTAGTCGGCGTCTGGACGGGCCACTCAGGCGGTAACTGCTTGGCCGCCTCCAGAACCGCACGCGCTAAAGGATGTTCACTTTGCGATTCTGCCGAAGCCGCCCACTGCAACAACTCCGGTGGGCAAATCCCGGACAGCGGTAGCACATCGCCCAGTTCCACTTGGCCTTCGGTGAGCGTGCCAGTCTTATCAAAGGCAAATGTCTCCACCTGGGCCAGACGCTCCAACGCGCTGCCGCCTTTGATCAACACGCCCGTACCAGCCAGGCGGCCCAAGGTGGCGATGACGGCGGCCGGTGTGGCCAACACCAAGGCGCAGGGGCAAGCGACCACCAGCACCGACAGCGCCGGATAGGCGGCCAAACGCACCGCGACGGCTAGGCTGCTCGTGCCGCCCGTGCCACGCACCCCGCCATACCAGGCCACGGCTAGGGCCCCCAGAAATGTCACCGCTGCCACGCTCAGCACGGCCGGCAAAAAGTAGCGGGCCATCTGATCAACCTGACGCTCCAGGGGCGACTTGTCTTGTAAAGCCCGGGCCGTCAGTTGGATCACCTGGCCGAGGATGGTATGTTCGCCGACACGCTGTACGCGAAACGTCAGCGCCCCATTGCCGTTGAGCGAACCAGCCAGCAATTCATCGCCGACGGTTTTATCCACTGGCAGGCTCTCTCCGGTCAACGCGCTGACATCCACTGCCGACGAACCTGCGACTACCACCCCATCAGCCGGCACCTTAGCTCCCGGCTTGACCACCACCACATCCTCGACGGCCAGATCGGCCACGAAGACACGCTCTTCGACTCCATCGCGTAGCCGCCAGCAGCGCAGGGGGGTAAGCTCGGCTAATTTGCGCAGGGCCGACTTGGTGCGGTTGAAGGTCCAGTCTTCCAAGCATTCGCCTAGCAGGCCGATGAAGATAACCTCGGCGGCGACGAGCGGCTCACGCAGGAGGATGGCAGCAATGACGGCAATAGCCAGGGCGATGTCGGCCCCCCATTTGCCCTGTAGTAGCCCATCCAGCGCCCCATAGACGACCCGGGCCCCGCCGACCAGAGCAGCAATCAGGGCGAGGCGGTAGCCAAACAGTTCGTTGGACCACGTCGGCAGTCCTGCTCCCCAGGAGCCGAGCATCTGCACGACAAAGGGCCACAGATCGGCCAGCACTACTAGACCGATCAACCAAGTGAGAAAGTAGAGCGAAAGCCGCGTATCGGTGCCGAAGGCGCGGTCGGCGTGGCTGATCTCGCGGTGCATGAGAGCCAATTCTCAGGGCGGGCTACAAACAAGGCTAGCTAGAAGCGAAGGCCAGAGCAAGAGGGCAGCACCGATAACACCAAAGGGCTCAACCGTAAGAAAAAGCAGGTCGCCTCGGATCTGAGAACGATAAGGCTCCGACCCCACAGGAATCGAAAACAGTTCCCCACGGCAGCTACAACGCTCACGCCAGAGAGGATCTCCCTGCCGTTGCTCGATCTATTCCTTGGGGAACTCTCGGGAATGCTTCGTTGCTTCGTCCCTGATCCGGGTCATTCCCGTGTCTTAATCCCAACGCAACCCCGCTTTACTTGGGCTTCTCGGCTTCCATCTCGGCCAACAGGGTATCGACGGCCTTATCCATCGCTTTGCCGCGCACGCCTTTATAGCGGATCACGCCTTTGGCATCCAGCACGAAGATGGTTGGGAAGAACCGGATATTGAGTTGCTCGCCGATCTCGCCCTTGCGGCCATTCCACCAGTGGACCCAAGGCATCGGCTCTTTTTCCAGAAAGTTGGTGAGCGTTTCCTTCTTGTCATCGAAGCTAACACTAATCAGGGCAAACGGCTTTTCCTTAAGACGCTCGACCAGTTCGCGTTCGTGGGGGATCATGGCACGACACGGCGGGCACCAGGTCGCCCAGATGTCCAGCACCACCACTTTGCCTTTGTAATCGCTCAGCTTCACCGCCTTGCCGTCGAGATCTTCGCTCTTGAGTTCCATCATCGTCGCCCCGACGAACAAGTCCTTCATCTTGTACTTCTCGACGCCGATCTTGCGCAACTCGGCCATTTCTTTTTTGATTTTTTCGGCTTCTTCGCCGGCAGCTTCGGCCAGTTTGTCTTCCAGGGCTTCGATAAGGCTAGAGCAGGCGGTGGCGCGAATCTCCTCGGTGCCGCCCTTATCCATGAGTTCTTTCATGAATGGACCTGTTTCGCTCCCTAGGAAACGCCCCAACATCGGCAGAGCATTTTTGATCTCAGGATTGGCCAGATGGTCCTTCTTCAGCAGGCCGACGGCTTGCTTGGTGATCTGGTCGTTTTTGCCGATCGAGCCAATTTGGATGGCAAACATCACGGCCCCGAAGGCGTCCTTCTCGGTGGGATTCTTCTGGGCATAAGCTACAAACTTTGGGCCGTACTCTTTTAAGGCAGCGTCTCGGTCCTCCTCGTTGCTCGCGCCACGGAACTTCTTGAGAAACGCGTTGCGTATCTCGGTGAACGATTGCGTCTCTTGCTTTTGGTCGTCCTTCTTGTCTTCGGCGAAGCCGACCAGCCCGGCGACGGCAACCAACGCCACAGCTATGAACATCTGACGCATGGGAGATCTTCCTTCTGTAAGGTGAAGGTGGGATGTAGTGTGAAATAGACTCCTTCGGGAAGCCATGTATGCGACGGAGGGGTTGTTTCCTTCCTTGGAGTGATGCCGTTCTGCGGGCCGTTGTGCGGCGGTCGAGGCTAGCCTCGCTCCGGCCTCCGACGTATTAACTCATCCTAACAGCTTTTCGATCGACGACAAGCGACAAGTCGGCCTTGAGTCGTTTTGCCTGCTCGGGGTTAAATACCATTTCTCCATCCAGGGCCAACGCACACGGAGGTGCCGCCATGTCTGCCGCTATCGTTATCCCCGCTCGCTATGGCTCAACGCGATTACCGGCCAAGCCATTGCTAGCCGAGACGGGCAAGCCGCTGATCCAGCATGTGTATGAGCGGGCTTGCCAGGCCACCCGCGCGCAGCAGGTGTTGGTGGCCACCGATGACGTGCGTATCCTGGAGGCCGTGGAGGCGTTTGGCGGCCGGGGGGTGCTGACTCGGGCGGATCACGTCAGCGGCACGGATCGGATCGCCGAGGCCGCCCGTCATCTCGACGCCGAACTGATCGTCAATCTGCAAGGCGACGAGCCGCTTATCGACCCAGCCAGCCTGGACCACGTGATCGGCCTGCTGCAAGACGACCCCCAGGCCGTCATGGCCACACTGGCCACCCCACTGCGTGAAGCCGAGGCCTACCGATCGCCCAACGTAGTCAAGGTGGTGTGCGACCAGAACGGCCATGCCTTGTATTTCAGCCGGGCACCGATCCCCTTCGGCCGGGATGCCGAGCCGGAATTGCGGAGTTGCCCGCCGGTGGTGTTGCAGCATGTAGGGCTGTACGCCTATCGGCGAGCGTTTTTGTTCCGCTTTGCCGCGCTACCGCCCTCGCGTCTTGAACAGATTGAAAAGTTGGAGCAATTGCGTGCTTTGGAAGCGGGGGTACGCATTCGGGTTGGTCTGACCGCACAAGCCACACTCGGTGTGGATACCTTGGAGGATTATCACCGCTTTGTCGCGCTGGTTCGCTGCCAGGCTGGCTCTTGTGCTGCCTAGTTTGCCCAATCTCTTGACTTCGCCGGTTATACTTGGCGTGGGCCGGTCCCGCGTGCGGAGGAGCCATCGTGTCGGCAAGCAAGCAAACCAAACATATTTTCGTCACCGGAGGCGTCGTCAGCAGCCTGGGCAAAGGGTTGACCTGCGCCTCCATCGGCATGCTGCTAGAAAATCGTGGCCTGCGGGTGCGGTTGCAAAAGTTCGATCCCTATCTCAACGTCGATCCTGGCACCATGTCTCCGTATCAGCATGGCGAGGTGTATGTCTTGGACGATGGGTCGGAGACGGACCTGGATCTGGGGCATTATGAGCGGTTCACGTCGGCCCCTTTGACGCGGGATTGTAACTTCACTTCTGGCAAAATCTATCAAGCAGTTATCACAAAAGAACGCCAGGGTGACTATCTGGGCAAGACCGTCCAGGTCATTCCCCATGTCACCGATGAAATCAAGGCAGCCATCCGCAAATTAGCCACTGACGATGTGGACGTGGTCATCACCGAAATAGGCGGCACCGTCGGGGACATCGAGGGGTTGCCGTTTCTCGAAGCGATCCGTCAGTTTGCCCTCGACATCGGCAAACAAAATTGCTTGTATATTCATCTGACTCTCATTCCCTATCTCAAGGCGGCTGCCGAGGCCAAAAGCAAGCCAACTCAGCATTCCGTGGGGCAACTGCGGCAGATCGGCATTCAGCCGGATATCCTGATCTGCCGCACCGAACGCGAAATGCCGCCGGATATGGCGGAGAAGATCGCCCTGTTTTGCAACGTCGAAAAACGAGCCGTCATCGAAGAACGCGACAAAACCCGCAGTATCTACGAGGTGCCGCCCAGTTTGTCGGCCCACGGACTGGATGATCTGATCGTCGAGAAGCTCCACCTCCGCGCGGGGCCATTGGATCTGACCGTCTGGCGGAACATGCTGCACCGCATTGCCCATCCCGCGCACGAAGTCAATATTGCCGTGGTGGGTAAATACATTAAGCATCAAGATGCCTACAAAAGTATCTACGAAGCCCTGGATCATGCCGGTATCGCCTTGCACAGCCGGGTCTTGATTCGTCGGGTGGAATCCGAGGACCTCGAACGCGATGGAGCCGAACAAGCCCTGGGCGGCGTCGATGGCATCCTCATCCCAGGGGGCTTCGGCTATCGCGGCGTCGATGGCAAGATCGAGGCGATCCGCCACGCTCGGGAGAAGGGTATCCCCTTTTTCGGCATCTGCCTGGGGTTGCAGGCAGCGGTCATCGAGTTTGCCCGCCATGTCTTGGGATTGGAGGGAGCCAACACCACCGAGATTGACCGCGACACGCCGCATCCGGTGGTCTGTTTGCTGGACGATCAATACGCCTTGACCCAACTAGGCGGTACGATGCGTCTGGGGCTGTACCCCACCGTATTGGCCCCTGGCAGCCTAGCTGAACGCACTTACGGCGCACGCACGGTTCATGAACGGCATCGGCATCGCTATGAGTTCAATAATGTTTACCGGCAGCAGTTTGAGGCTGCGGGGATGCGCTTCAGCGGTTTGAGTCCCCAGGGCAAACTTGTGGAGGTGATCGAGTTGCCCGGCCATCCGTGGTTCTTGGCGGTGCAGGGGCAGATCGGA
>JBDNDE010000190.1:0-9292 GCA_046719305.1 Gemmataceae bacterium
TACCGGTCGCTGGGTCTTGCACAGTGCCGATGGCAGACGCCTCGTGGTCTACCTGAAACGGCACTACCAACTAGGCTGGTGGAACGCCTTGTTGGCGCGACTCTGGCCCGGTGGGGATTGGTCACCGGCCATGCAAGAGGCCAATCACCTCCAGTGGGCCCACGCCCAGGGAGTTCCCGTGCCTGCCGTGGTGGCCGCTGGCGAATTTCTCGGGCCGGGGGGCTGCTTTCAGAGCTATCTAGCTGTGGAGGAACTCACCGGTCAACTGGCCCTGCACGAAGCGATCCCCCTGGCTCGCCAGCGGCTCAGTCCGCGTGAGTTTACCCGCTGGAAGCAGGGGCTGGTGGCCGAGATGGCCCGGCTAGCAAGGCTGCTGCATGACCGACGGCATTTTCATAAAGATCTCTACCTGTGCCATTATTACATTCACGAGGACGATTTGGAACGAGTGCCACCGACCTGGCAAGGGCGGGTAGCGTTGATCGACTTGCATCGACTGGGGCATCATGTGCTACTGTGGCGGCTGTACCAATCCAAAGATTTAGCACAGCTGTTATATTCTTCCGAAATACCGGGAGTGACCTTCCGCGACCGGGTCGCCTTTTGGCGGGCGTATCGTGGGCAAGGCACCTCCAGTCGCTCTGCCCGCTGGCTTTTGGGCTTGATCCGCTTTCGTTGGCACCGCTATCGGCGTCACAACCTTCGCAAGCGGAAGGAGGCCAACGCATGAAAATTGCTCTATGCCATGAGAGCGTTCTGCCCCAGCGTGGCGGCTGTGAAACCTATGTCGCTAGCTTAGCCCATCGTCTCGTCGCTGACGGCCATGAGGTGCATCTGTATGCCCGGCGTTGGGATCCAACGGCCTTGCCGGCTGGTTTGATCTATCATCCTGTCGAGGTGTCGGCGCGTGTTCGTGTCTGGCGGCAGTGGGGCTTCAGCCGTGCCGTAGCTCGGCTGCTTCGACAAAGCAATCAGGACATCTCGATTGGTTTTGATAAGGTGGCTGGCGTCGACGTTCTTTATCCCCAGGCCGGCGTCCATGAAATGGCCATCGAGGCCAGTTTACGGAAATATCGTTCCCCGCTGCTACGCGGCATCGTGCGGGCTGTGCGCTGGCTCGATCCAGCGGAGTGGTCGTTCTGGGCACTGGAGCGCTCGGCCTGTCGCCGACACAGTACCTCGGTCATCGCCATCAGTCGCATGGTGGCCGAACATTTACGGTTAGCCTACGGTATCGAGCCGACGCGATTGCATACCTTGCCCATCGCCGCCTTGCCGCAACGTTTCGATCCGCTGGATCGGCCTCGCCGCCGGTTTGAAGCACGCCACCGCTGGGGGCTGATTCCCGGTCGTCCGGTTGGGCTGTTTGCCGCCATGAATTTCCGCCTGAAGGGACTAGAGCCATTGCTCCGTGCCTTGGCACGAGTGAAGGAGCCATTAGATCTCCTAGCCGTGGGACGCAAATGTGCGGGAGCATTTTCGCATTTGGCACGACAACTAGGCATCCAGGAGCGTGTGCGCTTTGTTGGGTTTTGTCCTGATGTGCGAGATGCCTATTTCGCAGCGGATTTTCTGGTCCATCCGACCTTTTATGATCCATGCAGCAATGTCGTCCTGGAAGCCCTAGCTTGCGGCTTGCCGGTCATTACCACACGCTATAATGGAGCCGCCGAACTGTTGGGCGGCACCGGCACGCAGCGGGCTGAGGGGCTGGTCCTGGACGATCCGCACGATAGCGAAGCGTTGGCCGCCGCCCTGACAATCATGACCGATACACGACAACGCGATCAGTTCGCTACTGCCGCACGGCTCGCGGGGCAACGCTGGACCTTCGAGGACCACTACCGCGGCCTGGTAGCCATCCTGCAAGCACACCAAACCGGTCGCACGCTGACCGCGCCGCCATCGGCCGTAGCCCTAGGTTAGGCCGAGGTTTCTTCGGACGGCTTGCTTTCAAACGGGTCCAGCAGGTGGCCGAGCTTGTCGCGTTTGGTTTGCAGATAACGGCGGTTGCTTTCGTTGGGCGGGACTTGGATCGGGACCCGTTCAACGATCTTCAGGCCGTAGCCATCGACTCCGACGACCTTGCGGGGATTGTTGGTCAACAAACGCATTTGACGGACCCCCAGATCACGCAGTATCTGCGCCCCAATGCCATAATGCCGCAGATCGGGTCCGAAGCCCAGGCGAAGGTTGGCTTCAACGGTATCCAGCCCCTCTTCGCTCTGCAGCTTGTAGGCTCGCAACTTTTGGAGCAAGCCGATGCCGCGTCCCTCCTGGCGCATGTACAACAAGACTCCTTTGCCGGCTTGGGCAATCTGAGCCAGGGCATGGTGCAGCTGCGGGCCGCAATCGCACAACAGGCTGCCCAGCAAATCGCCGGTCAGGCATTGGCTGTGGATGCGTACCAGTATCGGGTCGGATTGTTCGCCCTCGCCGATGCCACCAATCGTCAGGGCCAAATGAGGTTCCGGATCAACTAGCGACGTATAAGCATACAAATCAAAGATACCATACTTGGTCGGGAGCTTCAGATGCAACTCTCTTTGGATCAGCTTTTCTCGCTGGCGTCGGTATTTAATGAGCTCCTCGATGGTACACATCTTCAACCCGTGCGTCGCACAGAAGATTTTTAGATCCGGCACCCGAGCCATCCGGCCATCGGGATTCAGGATCTCACAAATGACGGCCGCTTCCTGAAAACCGGCCAGACGGGCTAGATCGGTGCTGCCCTCGGTGTGGCCGGCACGCACCAAGACGCCGCCGGGTTGGGCACGCAGTCCATCCATATGCCCTGGACGCACGAGATCGGCAGCAGTGGAACGGGGATCGACCGCCACCGAAATCGTGCGAGCGCGATCGAAAGCGCTAGTACCGGTGTGGATGCCAGTTCGGGCGTCGAACTTGACGGTGAAGGCAGTGCCCATGCGGCTGCTGTTGCTGCCGGTCTGCGGCGGAAGGCCGAGCCGATCACACATGGCTTCGGACATAGCCAAGCATAGGATACCCCGACCATGCAGGAGCATGAAGTTGATCACTTCCGGGGTAGCGCATTCGGCAGCGACCACGAGGTCGCCCTCGTTTTCGCGATGTTCATCGTCCACCATCACAACCATACGACCGGCCTTGAGGTCGGCGATAGCTTCTTCGATGGTGCAAAATCCGTCAGTAGCAGCGGTCATTCCGCAGTCTCACACAGGAGGTGGGCACCTGTATTGTAGACAGATCGCGCTCGATAAGAGCAAGGGGCATTCAGGTTGGTTAGGCCTCCGGCCAGAACCCCCTCTCCTCCTCACGCAGCCAGGAGTCTGCAACAACCTCAGCGCTTCGAGAACTGGAACGACTTACGAGCGCCTTTGCGGCCGTACTTCTTACGCTCCTTCATGCGGCTGTCGCGAGTGAGATATCCCGACTTGCGAAGCCGGATAGCCATGCTCACCAGAGGTTCTTCCGGAACGGTGGGCACTGGGGGAGCAGGGGCCGGTTCTTCGTCGTCCTCGCTGACCACTGGAGCCGCAGGAGTAGGAGCCTTGACCTGATCCAGGCCGAACATCACCTTGATCGCGCGGGCGATGCCCTGACTGACCGCGCCCGCCTGACCGGTGGTGCCGCCGCCATGCACGTTGACAATCACGTCAACGCGATTCATTAGGTCGCAGACCTGCAACGGGCCAAGCACAGCACTTCGGTCACGCTCTTCGGTGAAATAGACCATCAAATCTTTGCCGTTGATGCTAATCGACCCTTCCCCCTCCGTGAGAAACACGCGAGCCACGGCCGTCTTGCGGCGACCAGTGGCTTGGTAGGCGCGTTTCTTGCCGAGGAAGACGGCCGGACGCTGCTTACGCGGTTGCAGAGGCGGACTGAAGACAGTATCCAAGTGCGGAGTCTCCGGTTACTTACTGACTGAGTTTGAACTCAATCGGCTGTTGGGCCTGATGTTCGTGGGTGGGACCGCTGTAGACCTTGAGTTTGCTCAACTGAGCGCGGCCTAGGCGGTTGCGAGGGATCATCCGCTTGACCGCCTCGATGAGGATGCGATCGGGGTGCGTGGTGATCCAGTCCTTGGCATAAAAGGTTTTGTAGCCGCCCGGATAGCGGGTGTAGCTGTGATAAGTCTGCGTCTGCAGCTTCTTCCCTGTAAAGCGGATCTTTTCTACATTAACCACGATCACAAAATCGCCGGTGTCCACATGGGGGGTGTATTCCGGGCGATGCTTGCCTCGCAGGATGTTGGCAATCTGGACGGCCAGGCGTCCCACAACCTGATCGGCGGCGTCGATGAGATACCAGCGACGCTGGATCGTTTGCGGCTTGGCCATGAAGGTAGACATTGTTTGAAACCCGTGTGCGAACCTTCGGAAAACACCCATCATAAAGGATCAGGCCAAAGCGTCAAGGCGTACGCGTCGATTTTCCGCTCTCCTGAGACTTTCTTCTCTGCCACTCACTCCCCCTTGCGTCTCAAGCGGCCAGACAGATCGTCTCCCAGGGCCAAGAAATCTTGGCCGATTTTTCACCCCACTTGCAACCACCTAGTTGACCTGGGCCACTCGCGGCATCTTGGCCCGCTCTTGAGCCTGTTGCATTAACAGGCCGATTCGTTTGATCTCCGGCTCTGTTGATTTCAGCACCGGGGCGGGGTAAACGCCCATCACCACGCACAGCAGCACTAATGGGGCCAACAAACTCCACTCACGCGGTCGCAGATCTCCCACCGCTGAGACAGCATCAGGCTCCGGCTGTGGTTCCTGAACCAGGCCAAACAGCACCCGGCGTAGCACTGTCATCAGATACCACGCCCCCAGTACCATGCCACTGGCCCCTAGCACCGTCAGCAGCGGCAGGATCGTCCGGCCCTGGCTTGCCTCGTAACGGTAGATGCCTACCAGGCACAAAAACTCGCCCACGAAACCATTAAGCAAAGGCAAACCAACGCTCGCCAAGGCAGCAAAGACAAGCAGGGCAGCGAAGCAGGGCATGCGACTGGCCATGCCACTGAAGGCGGCGATTTTGCGTATTTGGTAGCGGTCGATCATCATGCCCACGAGAAGGAACAACAGCGCGGTATACAGGCCGTGGTTGATCATATGAACGAGCGAGCCTTGTAGCCCAACCACGTTTAGGCTGAACATCCCCAGCATCACCAAACCAAGATGGCTAAACGATGAGTAGGCCAGCAGCGTCTTGATGTCGCTTTGGCCATAGGCTGCAAAAGCTCCGTAAACGACGCTTACGGCTCCGAGCATCGTCAGCAGGGGCAGGCCGACCGTCCAGGCGGCATCTGGGGCCAGGGGAATCGCCAGCCGCAAAAAGCCGTAGCAGCCCAGCTTTAGGATGATGCCCGCGAGCAGAGCGTTACCCGCCGTTGGGGCCTCGGTGTAGACAAACGGCTGCCAGGTGTGCAGGGGAAAGACCGGTACCTTGACGGCGAAGCCAGCGCTCAAGGCTAGGAAGACCCAGGTTTGCAACGAGAGGCTGTAGCTGTCTTGACGCGACAGGTCGCTGACAGTGCGGACGAGTTCCGGGATGGAAAACGTTAGCGTCTGAGTCTGGCCGAAGCAAATCAGCACGATCATCAGCAGCCCCAGCAGACTTAGCAGGCTGCCGGCCAGCATGGTGATGACGTAGCGTTTGGCGGCCTCGGCGCGTTGCCCGCCGCCCCAGATGCCGATGAGGAAGAACAGCGGTATCAGACCCGTCTCAAAAAACACATAAAAGAGCATCAAATCGAAAGCGAGAAACGTCCCAAAGATGCTCGCCAGCAGCAGCAGTAACCAGGCGTAATACTCGTTGCCGCGTTGCGTGACAGCCTCGAAGGATACCAGCACACTGGGGACAGCCAGCACGGCAGTGAGCAGCACGAGCCAGACATTCAGGCCATCGACACCGAGGAAAAAGCGGAGGCCGCCCTTCTCGCCCAGGGGCAACAGCGTCCAACTGGTGACATCGGGTTGTTCCGCCGTCGCACCAGGAACAAACGCAGGAACGAAGGTCACCGGCCCGGTCAGCGGTACAGCGGGTCGCTCGAGCCGCAGATAGGCCACCGTGAGTGAGATGGCCATTACCAGGCAAGCAAGGCTGATCCCCAGGGCCAGGAGGCGGACGACAGCAGGCCGGGTTGGGCCGAGCAGCCAACACCCGACCGCGCCGACCCCAGGCACCAGCAGCAAACCTAGCAATGATAACGATTCCACGGACATTCCTCACCCCTTCAAGCGTAACTTGATGCTGCTAGTTGTAGGAGTCAAGCAACCGCTGGAACAGGGGGCAGGCCCCGGAGCGTCACGACCCACGGTGCTTCAGTTGGAAGTCGACCGTAATCTCTTTGCCGGCGTGCCCCTGTCCTTTCCCCTTGAGGTGCAAGTCGGGACCATCGACCCGGCCGTTGAACTGTAGGTTAAGCTTGCTCTGGCCCTGCACAGGCCTGCCGGTGTGCAGCTGGACTTGGCCATTCTGCAAGGTACCTGAAACCGGGAAGATCAGGTGTTCGCCTTTCTTCATGGGCATCGGCAGACGCAGGGTGCCCTTGAGTTTGGCCCCCTCCCGATCGGTGATGCGAATCACACAGCCTTCAAAGGTGTTCTTGTTGCTGGTCTTCAAGTCCCCGACCCACTGTGACCCCTTGACCAGCAATCGCCCGGGTAGCTTGGCAGGCGGCGGTAGCGGTCGCGTGGTGTATGGCTTCGACGGCTCGGCTGAAAGCAGTTGTTGAGCGAAGGGGCGAGTGTTCAGAAGGTCGTCAAACGCTTGTTTCATGCTTTCTCGCACCCGAGTGAAGTCGGGATGCACCGACAGGTTCTCCGACTCTGCCGGTCCCAGAAGCAGGGCCTTGGACAGGCATTGCAGCGATAAAAGCGACAACGCTTCTGCCTGAGTGGGATATCTTAGAGCGATCTTGTGGGCCTGTACAGCGACGATTCGTGCCGCATCGAGCCAGAAGCGTTGCGAGGGAAAGCGTTCCTTACGCAGGTAAGCGTCGAGAAATTTCAGTGCCCGAGCGACATCTTTCTCGTAGGCGTAGGCGATGCCTAGCTGATGTAAATACCCCGGTAGCCCCCACATCTCTTTCGGCGTGTTCAACTTGTAGTTGGCCCAGGCTTCCATGGCCAAGCGGGCACTGAAGGGGGGCTTCCTCTGGGCTGCCAGGAAACCACCGGTGCCGACCTCATACTCCGAGACGCGATTGGCCAACGTCCCCGCTGCGGAGAAGAGTTCGGCCTTATAGCGCAGAAAGACGCCCACCTCCCGAGGAATCTCCTTCTCGGCGGTCTCAAAACATCGTTTAGCGACCCCATAACACTCCTTGGCCTGTTCGCTGGATTTGATCGGCCGATACAGCCATTCGCGGGCCTCATCCAAGGGTACAAACGGATCATGGGGCCGACCGAAACGTGGGCGGGCGACCCCCAGATTGGGACTCAGCCAGGCAGCAGGCCAATCTTGCCGTTTGCAGATGGCACGGAGCAATTGCGCCCAGTCCGTTTCCAGTTTCGAGCGTGAGGGCCCGGCCTCGAAACGGGAGAGTTCTTCGGTCAGTTCACGCATCAGCATCGGGCGGATTGCCTTGCGTAACTCCTCCGCCTGGCGGTTCACCTTAGCAAAGGCCGCTTGACGGCGAGGCAGATCGACCAACTCCTGAGCCATCTGTTGACCAAAAGCGTCGATGGCACCGGAGAGAAGGTTGTCCAAGGGTGAGGTTTCCAGTCGACGGGTGGATTCGGCAAAGCTGAACAGCCCCGCTTGCAGGGAAGCGCCGACGCGCTGGATAGCTTTCTGCTCTTCGTCCTGGAGGAACCCGTTCCACAAACTCAGGATTTTGCTTTCGTACTTGTTTTCGATGCGTTCCAGGCGGGTCGCCAGCGATAGTTTCCCGTCCATGTGGTCCAAATGGGTCAACAGTCGCTCACAGTAGTTCCGTAGCTCGCTGGGCAATTTCTTCTCGCTAACATGGCGACGCAGGGCATCGACGTGGACCCGCGTGCGAGCCGTACGCTTGCGTAGCGGGGTCGTAAGACGCAAAGGCGGTACGGGCTGTTCGAGAGAGTCACGCAGTTCGTCTGTTAGGCTCAAGACATCGCGTGTTTTTTCTTCTAGGGCATACATCAGAAACAAGAGTTCGGCGCTCTCGCCCGACAGGCCTGGCGATGCTTTTTGTCCTTGGGTCGTGGTCAGACTTCCCAGAACGAGAATAAGGGCACCCACCATCATTCGTTGATTCATAGAGTTGCACTCCGAAACGGCACAGATTCCGTCTGAATACCCTTCCGTTGTGCGGCCAGCGCTACCTCGATCGAGTACCCAGTCCCCTAAACAACGTTCCAGAGTCGTTTTTTTCTTTTCTTTACTGCTGCTTGCATGACTTCTGTACGCGGTTCAATACTCGGCTTGCTCCAACTCGTAGGCCGACACCCCCAGCAGCAGCAAGGCAAAGAGGCTCGAAGTGATCACAGAAAGCTCCAGATAGAGCACCTTCTGGGCGATCACGGCCTTAAATTCGCGGTGAACCGGAAACAACGATTCAGCCCCCAGCCCCAGACTCAGCAAGTAGCCCAGGTCGGCCGGCTTGGGCAACAGCCAGTAGCCCAGTTCCAAGACGCCACTGAAGCCCCGGCCGATCTCGGCATGCTCGGCCAGATAGGCCAACAGAGCATGGCGGCCGAAGTTCATGCCCCAACACATCAACCAAAACAAAAGGGTGCCGACGATGCATACCACCGTGCTGCGGGTGGTGACAGCCAGGAGAACCGAGAAGCTGTAAAACACCGCGAAATGAAGCGTCAGCAGCGGCACGCTGAGCAGATAACGAGTATCCCAAACGCCAGTCTTGATCCCCAAGGCAAGCCAGGTGCCGAGAACAAAGATAGAAGCTTGAACAAAGACAAAGATCAGCACACCAAGATATTTACCAACGATCAAACTCCAACGGGGGGCGGGCTTGGCCAACAGCACCGTCACGCTGCTAGGTTCGAGAAAGGTCGGCAAAAACGCCGCCGTCCAGATCAGGGCGAACAGCACCCCCGCGGTGTCGGCAATGCCGCCGGCCAACATCAGTTGCACCCAACGGACCGCATCGTCGCGATATTTCTGCCAGGGCACCCGCACGGCCCCAAAGAGGAATTGCAACTCACCGTTGATCACATCAACACCGGGCACCGCCCCCTGTTCGTTGGGCAAGCGTTCGGCTGCCTCGTCGGTGGGACGCAACGGCAGATCAACCGTGGCCGTCGTCAGGCAGAAGAGGATGCACACCGTCGAGACGCTGAGCATCAGCCAAAAGACGGCCAGATCG
>JBDNDE010000191.1:0-9219 GCA_046719305.1 Gemmataceae bacterium
TGCTAGCCTGACCATCCCGCTGGGAGCCTCCACCTCCCTGAGTAGTAGCGCGGCGGAGCCAGCGAGCGAGCGAATCATCATCGACACACACCAGCACTTGTGGATTCGCAACAAGCTACGCCTGCCCTGGATCGCCAAAGGCAGCAAGCTCGATCGCGACTTCACCCCCGACGATTACGCCTTGGCCATCAAGGGCACTGGCATCACCCAGGCCGTCTATCTCGAAGTCGATGTCGTCCCCGAAGATCACAACACCGAGGCCGATTGGATCACCGATCTTTGCGCCAGCGGCAAGACGGCCACCCGGGCCGCGGTGATCGGAGGTCGACCCGAGAGCGAGGGCTTCGGCAAATACATCACTCGCTTCAAGGATCATCAATTCATTCGTGGCCTGCGACGGGTGTTGCATGGTGCAACCAAGCCGGGCCATTGCTTGAGCAAACCTTTTCTTCGCGGCATCCAACAACTAGGTGAGAACGGGCTACATTTTGAGTTGTGCATGCGTCATGCCGAATTGCCTGATGCCATCAAGCTGGCTCGGGCATGCCCTGATACCGGCTTGGTGCTGGATCACTGCGGCAACCCGGACCTCAAGAAGCACGAGCAGTGGAAACGCGACCTGGAATCCCTCGCCAAGTGTAAAAACCTGCTGGCCTGTAAAATATCGGGTATTGTCGCCTCGGCCGATCCCTCCAAATGGTCCGCGGAGGACCTGGCTCCGGTGGTCCGTCACACCCTAGATACTTTTGGCCCCGATCGCGTGATGTTCGGTAGCGATTGGCCCGTGTGCCTGCGTACCGCTTCCATCCAGCAATGGCTCGCCGCCCTGGATGCCATCGTCAAAGACCGCAAGCCCCTCGAGCAGACGAAATTGTTCCGCACGAACGCCCAACGGATCTATCGGTTGACTTGAGCCGATCCAATCCGGCCCAGCCTCACTCGATGCTCTGCACGCGGAAATCTTCCATCCGATAGATCGTTCGGCCATCGACTGTCAACCACCCATGGCCGGTAAGCGTCTGCGTGGCGTCGTCCCAGTGACTAACTACGCCGCGTACTTGCACTGCGTGATGGGTCGGCAGCACCTGACCGCGATAGGTCCAGCGGTGGCGACCATGATTGAGACGGAAGGCCCGTCCGCCCCATCGTCGATGAGCCAGCAGCTTGAACAGTTGCAACAGCGCCTCCAGGCCGAGCGAACCGGGCCAGACCGGATCTTGATAAAAATGTGCCTGGAAGAACCACTCGTCGGGTCGAACAGTTTTGTGGCCTTCGATGATTCCTGCCTCGAGATCGAGATAGGCGATGCGGTCCAGCATCCGCAGCATGTCGTCGGGGAAGGGAGCTTCGCGTGGCATGGCCCAGCCCTCCGTCAGCGATAGCGGCGGCGGCCCTCCATCGCGTAAGCCTACTTGTTGTGCCAATGCTTCAGGGGAGAAAAAGCCGAAGGTTGTCTGACCTCGGTAGATGCAACCATGGACATCTACTAGATTAAACTCAAAGTCTTGTATGATCATACCTGCTGAGGCAGCCACCCGAGTCACCCGAACCGTGGTGCGTAGCGTCCCCGTCTTGGGCGTCACCTCACGCAGTATCTCCGCATCCCCCCCCAGATTCCGATAGTGCAACGGCTTCTCACTCGTTAAAGCGGAGCCAATGTAACAGGAAGTGAACCCACACACTTGCAGGGCCGTCTCCAGCAGTACACAGAATGGCATCACGCCACTGCGTTCGGCCGCAAAATACCAGGCATCGGGCGGCACGTCATACTCGCCCACAAGCGTACCACCTGCTTTCATCACAAACGGTTCGACATCGCTGGCTACGATACGATCGACGAAGGCAAACGGCGGTCCTGGCAAGCGAGCTAAAAATTGGTGGTCAAAGGTCCGGTAACGCTCGCCAAAACAGTCCGAGGGGTTGCCCACCGCGTAGGCCTGAATTTGCTCCCGAGTAAACAGCGGCCTTGGCTTGCCCTCCGGGCAACCTCGCTGCTCTGGTCCCTGGCCTAGCATCTGCCTAGGTTCTGGGTTCTGCCTATGCTTCTGTCCCTGCCACAGAGCCGCGATTTTCTCACGGGTCAGACCAGCCAATCGAATACTCATATCACTAATGTCGACAACAGGTTTTCCATCGGCATACATCAATGCATCGACAATGGCAAACGGCTCCGGCCCGTAGCCGCGTTCCTTGATCGTGACTTCGTAGGTTACCACTTTGGTTTGCGCGGTAACCTGACCGCGGCATTTCAAGCGGCTACGCACACCCGGTTTGGGTTCGCAGCCGATCTCATCGTGTTCACCCACCCAGCCAAGCCGCATCAAAAAGATTCGCAAGGTATGCAAGCAACACTCGAACATGAGCGTCCCTGGCATCACCTGATCATCGACGAAATGGCAAGTCAAGAACCAATCGTCCGGGTGAATGTCTGCCTCGGCGACAATGCGGCCGATGCCATATTGTCCGCCGCGCGGTTCCAGGGCAACTACCCGATGGACCAGCCGCATCCGTCCCGAGGGCAGACGACACGGCGAACGCAAGGGCAGTTGAGCAAACAGCGGACCGAAGCAAGCCGCCAAGTCACCGCGACGCAGGGCGTCCAGCTGCGCTTCGCTGTAATGCTCGGTTGCCTGTAGCGGCGGCAGAATCGCAGCATCCTCAGGTTCCAGGCCTGGTCGCGGCTGGTTTTGCATCGCCGTTCGAACCACGCCTCGGCCGGCAGCTAATTCCTCGGCCGTGAAGAAGCCCGCGATGCCATCACTCATGGTCAAGAGCGGCTGACCGTTGACGGTACCTTCAAAGCGAAAGCGGAAAAGATACGTTTGATCCTGACGGAAGAACGAATCAATATGAATGTCATAGCGGATGACCTCACCAGGGCCGGGTAAGCCCCGATGGAACGTGACAGTAGCATCGAGCAAGCGATACACGGCTCGCCCTCGGGTTCGCAGGTCGATCCCCAGGTAACTTGAAAGGAATAAGTCTGCCTGGCCGGATTCTACTGCCAAACAGGTTGGAATCCGTCCCCCATCCAAATACCAGGCATCCGGGTGAATATCGTGTTCGGTCACCACTCGGCCGTGTGTCAGCGAGAGCGGCTCGCCTTCCAATACCAGGATGCGATCGACCAGCATGAGCGGTTCATCCGGCAACCGTACTCGCGTAGGGAAGGTATCGATTTCGGCGAAAGCGGGACCCAGGACGTCGGCGATTCGTCCAACGGCAAAGGCAAGGCACTGGCTGCGATCCAGCACTACATTTGCATGCTTGGCTAATGCAAAGACGGGATTGTCTCGATGCGACAACAAAGCTGTCTGAGCCTGGATGATTCGCGTCCAACTATCTTGCATGGCCAAGGTGTTGCGCAGGTAAGTCGCGTGTGCCGCCATGCGGGCTTGCTGTAGCGTCACAACCTGCTCGACCGCCTCGCGGAGCATAGTCACCAGAACCGAGGCTTGTTGGGGGTGCACGGTAGCCGACGCATGGGAACAAGCGACAGCTCCTGAGGCAAAGGGCGGCCCGAATGCAATGCGAATCGGCTCTGCGCCCTGTTCGCCTTGCACGGCCGTTAGATCAACAGATACGCGTTCGCTGATGAGCATCGCAAGCACTCGCATTAAAGGAGCCATGGGATCCGCACCAGCCACGCAGGCCGAGCGGGCAAGATGCGGGCGGTCGCCCAGCGCTAAAGAGACGAGTCGGCAAACCGATGCACCAGGCCCGGCCTCGACGAAAAGACGCACCCCATCGGCATAGGCCGCTTCGATCACTCGCGGAAAATCGACCGTGGCCACCGCTTGTGCCAGGATGGCCTCCGCGGCGTTCTCGCTCGTCAAACAGTAGCTCCGCCCCCAAGCGCTGGAGTAAAACGTTACTCCAGTGTCATGCACCGGCCAAACGTGTAGTTGCCGATATGCTTTTGCGACGCGATGAACGATAGGACAATGCATCGTCGTCGTAGTCGGTACCAACAGAGGCGTTACACCCAGGCGTTGGAGCAACGCGTTTACCGCGTTGCGGTCGCCCCCCACCACACACTCGCGCGGACCATGGATGAATTGCAGATAGGCTCGTTCCGGCAAGACCGCCCGTATCTCCTCGGCCGAACGCTCCACCACAGCGGTCACCCAATCGACCTGATCTACCCTCCATTCGGCTCGGGCCACGTCGCATGGGCCGCACAGGTCGGTTTTGAACAACGACGAGCGTTCTAGGGCCTCGAACAGTCCATCGCGGTCGGTCCAGGCACGCAACCCGAACAACGCGGACGATTCACCCAAACTGTAGCCGATCGCCGCGTCCGGCCTGACGCCAAAGGACACCAGGGCGTCACTGACCACAGTCCCCAAGGCCACCTGGGCCGCGATGCGTTGCTCCATCGTCTGCGGCACTATGGGAAACTGAGCATCATAGCGGCGGCTCTCACGTCGTTGACGGCGAGCAATTTCCGGCCAACGCCGCAGGATGGCACGGCCCATGCCGGGGAAATCGTTGCCCGAGCCGGGATAGGTAAAGGCGACGCGACCGCGCAAGGGATGCGGGGTATAGAAGAACCGCTCGCGGGCTGGCTGCTCGGGAAACTGGAGCAAATGCCGGCGAGCCTCGGCCCGGCAGCGGTCGAATTGCTCAGGCGAGCCAGCTAGCAACACCAAGGCCAACCCTGCAGTGCTAGTCGTGCCGCGGGTCGGTGCATCAAAGCGTAACGACTCTAGACGCCTGAGCAGTTCTGTGGGACTGCTTCCTTCGACCACATACAGATACTCTTCGCTCAGAGGGGTTTCTACCGGTTGGAAATGGATTCGCGCACCGCTGGCTTGGCCCGTAAGCGGATACAAGCCTGTTGTGCAATCTACATCGCTCTCGTGTCGGCCAATCTCGATCGCGTCAACAGTGGCCAGGATCCGTTGTCCTTCGAGGCGAGCATCTTCAAGGCGACGCAAAATCAGGGCGACGGCCACGGCCCGGCCTGGCTGGGGTTCGCGCGGATCGTTTCGTACCTCGACGGCCCCGACTAGGGCAGCCTCGACTTCACCGGCCTGCAAGGCTCGCACCCCCAGTTCGACAGCTCGGAGTCCACCGGCATCACCCGCACTGAGGGTGAAGCAGGGCCCGCCGAGACGAAATTCGCGTGCTAGCCGACTCGCGGCAATGCTGGCCAGTGCCCCGATTGTGCGGTTGGCGTTGAGCGGTGGCCCAAGACGGTCGGCCTGATCGGGGAAAGACCAGCGGGCGTGAAAATTAGTCGTGTTCAAGTCCAGACTTACGCCGATCCACGCCCCGGCGTCAGGGGGCAGATCCGCCTGACGCGCTGCCTGGCGAGCAGCTAAGAGCATCAGCGCTTGTTGCGGCAACATTTGCTCGATCTCGCGTGGCGGTATGCGAAAGGCTCCCGCTGGCACTTCGAGCGTGTCCGTGGTTTGTTCTTGCACCGCGTAAGCCACCACGGCGATCGTCGGCTTGGCTGGTGCCACGCAAGGCAAGGAAGCCTCAAGCGACTGCGGCAGAGAAACCCCGTAGACGCGTGTCAGGTTGCTTGCCTCTGAATAAGGTTCGATGAGTAAGTGTGCATTGATTCCGCCGAATCCAAACGCACTCACGGCCGCGCGACGTTCACCGATCCAGGGTTCAGGTTTTTTCAACACACGAAAAGGTGAATTTGTTAAAGCATCAATCGTTTTTTCATGATTAGCAGTCGGTGGGAAAATACCCTCCTTGAACGCATACAACACCTTGGTCAACGCAGCAGCCCCCGCCCCCGTGAGCAGATGGCCGATGTTGGACTTGACCGAACCCAGCACAGCCCGGTAGCCCGACGGGGCCGCTGCCCACAGTTGCTTGAGGCTTTCCAACTCGACGGCATCGCCCACTGGGGTGCCGGTGGCGTGGCACTCGATCAGGCCAACGCTCTGGGGCAACCAGCCAGCTTGGACGTAGGCGGCATGCATGGCCCGCACTTGCCCTTCGCTAGCAGGGGCTAACAAGCCCCCCTCCCGGTCGTTGCTCAGGCCGATGCCCGCAATCACACCCCAGATACGGTCGCCGTGCCGTAACGCATCGTCCAGCCGCTTCAGCACAAACGCCCCCCCCCCCTCGCCTACTACCAGACCATCGGCCGCTTGATCAAACGGCGAGCAGATGCCGCGCGGCGAGAGAGCCCGCAATTGGGTGAAGCCCATCTGGGTGTACAGGCTATCCGGGCGAGATAGCCCCCCGGCAATCATGGCATCCGCGCGACCGTGAATCAGTTCGTCGGCGGCGAGTTTGATGGCGTATAGGGAACTGGCACAAGCGGCATCGAGCGTAAGCGTGCCACCGCTCAACCCCAGGGCGCGGGCCACAATCGCTGCCGGTAGTCCGGTCACTTGACGATTCAACGGATGAGGCGGGCGTTCGCCGGTGAGGAAAGCACGGGTCATAGCGTTGGTGGTTTGGGTGGGTAGCGCGATGCTGCCCAGAATCACGCCGACCCGCGCTGGGTCCAGTGGCTCGGTGACAGCGCTACGCCAAGCATCGATGCTAATACGCAGGGCCAAGCGAAACAGCGGATCAAGTTGGTCGAGCAAGCTCGGGTCAAGATCCAAGCCAGTGACATCGAGCGTGAACGGTTCCAAAAAACCGGCTCGCAACGAGGCAACGCGGTCAGGATGCGGGCCACCGGGCTGGTAAGCCTGCTGCGGCGGCAGCGTCCAACGGCCGGGCGGAGGCTCACGTAGGGCATCGCGAGCCGAGAGCACCAACGAGAACAGATCGGCCGGCGAGGCGGCTACGGGATACAGTCCGCCCAGGCCGACAATGGCGATGCGAGGATGGCCCACGTGCGTTTCTCACTTATTTCGCAAGGCAATTGTTTTCAAAAGCGCGTTCCAATGAAGCATCCATGACGCATTCATATCCTTCGGCCCGAGCAACCACTTGGCCCCCTTCGTCTAGCCAGTCGATGTCGGCCCGTGGGCCGCCGCGCGACACTACCACCAGCTGGCAACCGGTACTCGGGAAGGCCCGGCGATACTGCCGGTAGCTCTGTAAAAACGTCGGCAGGCTCGGTTGACCGTACTGCTGCCGGGTCCACAGGATCATGGACTGAAAGGCGGCATCGACAGCCAGCGGCTCGGTAATCCAACTGTTGCGTAACGGCCGACGCATCCACTGGGCCGGAGGGGCAGCCGGGACAAGGTGAGCGAGTAGCCCCATCGGGCCGAGGCCAACCACTTGCTTGAGGCCATGGAAGCGTGGCCCGTGGAACAGTCGCTTGCCTTCATACGGGGCGTATGTGTAGGCTGGCGGGGGCGGCAATACCAAGGCGTCGGGGGGCGGCGGCAGGGTGGCGCTGAGCAGGATCTCGCCGCGGACGTGAACGATCTCTTTTTCGCCGTCTTGCGAACGGATCTCAACGGGCACTACAAACAAACCACCGCGTTTGCTCGCTTTGCCGGCCGCGAAACGAAGCGTTCGATCAATCCCACCGGTCCCGCCGAGAACCACTCCTTTAAGAACGCGTAGATTGTCCGCGCCATGAAAGCTCAACCCGGGGTTCGCCACCAATGCCGCATGAGCCAGCCATTCCAGCATCAGAGCAAACGGTAGCACCGCCTTGCCATCCAACACATGATCGGCCAAGAAGGGATGATCGGCCAAGGTGAGCGCTCGCTCGAAGGCCACCGGAGGCGGGCTAGCAACAGTGGAGAATGCCGGGCCAGGGTTTGTATTCGCCAAGACCACTATTTCGCGTGGACCGGCCGGGCCATGCGTCAACTCGGTGGCCAGCAGTTCGGCCCCTTGATCCAAGGGAATTAAGCCGATGCCCTCACTGGCGAATAGCTTGGCCAGGCTGGGCGTCACCATGCCGCCAGCCCATGGTCCCCAATTGAACGACACTACCCGACAGCCGGGACGCTCGGCGGCCACTCGCGACGCGATCTTGTTCAGAGCCTCATTTGCCATCGCGTAATCGACTTGACCAGAGCGTCCAAAGCGAGCCGTGGAAGACGAGAACAGCACCATAGCGCGGAGGTCATCCTCGGCAGTAGCGGCGAGCAACGCTTCGATGCCGTCGATTTTGGTGGACCAGACCGCCTGGAATTGTTCGGGGGTTTTGTCG
Source organism: Gemmataceae bacterium (assembly GCA_046719305.1). Classification (GTDB taxonomy): domain Bacteria; phylum Planctomycetota; class Planctomycetia; order Gemmatales; family Gemmataceae; genus RGDT01. Next base: position 8,099 of record JBDNDE010000191.1, read on the forward strand.
GCAATGAGAGCATCGGCTAGAACGCCGGCCCCGTGAATCAGGCCACGCACCGGGCCGAACTCGTCGCGAGCTTTGGCAAGGCAAGCGGCAACCGCAGCGGTATCGCGAATGTCCAGGCTGCGATAAAAGGCTCTCGCACCAGTTTGACGTATGCGTTCCAGGTAATGCCGCATCTCACGAGCTGCCAGGATGGCCCGCACCTGTTCGCCCACTTGGCGTAGGGGCAAATTTAGCCGACGGGGGAGTTCCCGTTTGAGGGCGGACTCGTCGGGCAGAGCCGCCAGCCATTGCGGTTCAGGGGTTGGCTCGGGGCTGCGTCCTAACAACAGCAGGGTGGGACGGAATCGTCGCGCTAGAGCAAGGGCCGCCTCGGCCGTCACGCCGCGTGCTCCGCCGGAGACGACGACCAGATCACCGGGTCGAAAAGGGACAAAGGGTCCAGGAGCAAGTGGTTCGTGAACCGATTCTAAGGTAACACATCCTTGAGGCATATATCCAACTTCTATCGGTCCAGCATAAGCAAGTTCATCACCTAGGATGCTTAAAGGCACGTTGGGAGATAGATCCAAAGCCCGACAAGTTACCTCGGGCCATTCGTGGCTGGCGGTTTTGACCAGACCTGCCAAGGCCCCAGCGAGCGGCGTAAAGACCTGCCCCCCGGCCAAGCCAAACGCCCCATCCAGACGGGTCACGCTCAGCAACACGCCGCGATTGGCGCGTAGTTCTGGACCGGCTGCTTGTACCGTAAACAATGCCTCACGAAGAAAGGCGGTATCGACCTGCGGCGGTGCGACAATCACCAGCCCGCTCCGCGGCCCGTCCGAGGGCAGACGCAGGTCACCAGTGGCTCCGATGACCTGGACTCGTCCCGCAAAGGCACGGCGAGGGCGCGAAGCAGTTAGCGGGACAGCACGGACGACGCCACGAACCAACGAGGAGTGCGGCACAACCGGCAGCGTCGGCGAGATGCCCGGCTGTGCCGCCTCGTTAGGGTGTGCGCGGGCCACCTCCGCAGGCCCGGCGAGGAAGGCGGCGATGTCGCCCAGAGTATGCAAGCTGCCGAGTTGCTCGGGCTTGACCGGCGGGGCGTCGGGCAGCCGTTCTTGCAACGCCGAGAGAAT
>JBDNDE010000192.1:0-9122 GCA_046719305.1 Gemmataceae bacterium
ATGGTCATCTCCATAGTGAACATCACGAATGGTAGAAAACCAAGCAACAACCGTGCCCGAAATAGAGAATCAGCCTAACATCCTCAAAGAAAACAAGTTGCGCTCGCCTCATCCTCCAAATCGTCCGCAAAAAATCTGCCAGCTTGGCAAGTGACTGCCAACCCGACAGCCCAGTTCCCCCCCTGGCTTAGACCCGGCCACCACCATCGACGACAATCGTTTGACCCGTCAAATAAGCCGCCGCCGGCGAACAAAGAAAGGCCGCCACGCCGGCTATGTCGTCGGGTTGGCCGTGCCGGCCCAAGGGGACGCGACGAATCCAGTCGCTGTAGCTAGTCGGATCGGCAAACAGAGCGGCGGCGAAGCGGGTTTCGACCAAACCCGGAGCCAGAGCGTTGACCCGCACGCCTTGTGGTCCCAGTTCCCGAGCCAGTACACGCATCAAGCCAAGCAAACCGGCTTTGCTGACGCTGTAAGCTCCTAGGCCGGCAATCGGCTCCAGAGCCGCGACCGAGGCGATGAAGACCAGGCAGCGAGCGCCGTGATGCACAGCCAGACGGGCGGTCTCGAATGCCCCAGTTAGGTTGACTTGGAAAATTTTATTCCAGGCATCAGGACTGATGTCCAGTAAAGGCCCCATAACCGGGTTGGTCGCAGCATTGATGACCACCGCTTGGGGTAAAGCCTGATCGCGAGCCAACTGAGCAAACAGGTCGGCAATCGCGGCCGGGTCGCCCTGATGACAGGCATAGCCACGCGCTCGAGGCAGAGCGGCGGCGGCCTGTTCGGCGGTGTCGGGTTTGCGGCCGGTCAGAGCGACCTTGGCCCCAGCCTCACAGAGAGCCTGGGCGATAGCCAGCCCGATGCCGCGAGTAGCCCCCGTGACAAGAGCCTGCATTCCTGTTAGATCAAAGCGTGCGTTCATTCGGGTGCATCCGGCCGAGCCCAGCAAAGGGTGAAACAAGTACCCACGCCAGGGGTACTTTCAACACCGATGGTTCCCCCATAAGACTCGACAATCTGCTGGACGATTGCCAGTCCCAGGCCGCTACCAGTCTCTTTGGTCGAATAGAACGGCTCGAAGATGCGAGATTGGATAGCCTCGGTCATACCGTGACCGGTGTCGCAGACTTGTAGTTCGATGGTGTTGTGGTGTCGAAGGGAGCGAAGGCGCAGCACGCCGCCATGGGGCATGGCATCGCGAGCATTGAGACACAAGTTAATGAGCACTTGTTGAATCTGGGCCAGGTCGCCTTCGATGACTACTGGCTCGGGCGACAAGTCCGACTCGACCACGATCGACGGCGGCAGAGACGAACGCAGCAGATCTAGCGTGTTGCGAATCGCACGGTTGAGATCAACCGGACTGGTCGGTGTGGTCCGCGGACGCGTCATCGCCAAGAGTTGGCCGGCCAGCCCAGCCGCCTGTTCGCCTGCTTCGCTGATTTTGTGCAGATCGGCCAAGACTGGGTGATCACTGGGCAGGTGCGAACGAGCCAGATCGGTGAGATTTAGCACAACGCCCAGCCAGTTGTTGAAGTCATGCGCTACGCCGCTAGCCATCCGGCCGACGATTTCCAAGCGTTGGATCCGTTGCAGTTCGCGTTCGAGTTGGCGTTCGCGGGTAACGTCCAGCAGCAGCACCATCGCGCCCAACACCACCTGATCGCTGTGGGTGCGCGGCTGGATGAGCATGATGGCAGTTTTTTCTTCGCCGGATTTGGCACGGAAGCGAAGTTCGGTGCGCCCGGAGCGCCCCTCCCAGACGCCCCGAAACAACTCCAGTACGCCCGGCAGGTCGTCGGGATGGATGAGGCTGGTCCAGATGTGAGGATCTTGGACTTCGTCGAGTTGGTAACCGGAGAGCGTAAGCGTGGAAGGATTGGTATACGTTATATTCATTTGCCGATCCGTGAGCAACACCATCACCGGCAGAGCTTCGACCAAACCCCGAAAACGCTCCTCTGATAGACGAATGGCCTCGCGGGCCTGAATATAGGTGCTGATATCGGAAAACGTCAGCACCACCCCGGCCGTGCCCAACGGCATGGCGTTGCATAGCAGCCACCGCAGCATCGAGGCCTCATGGGGCGAAACCGTCCCGCCGCCTGGATACCCGCCCAGCACCACATTTCGCACAGGTCGGCCTGTGCGCCGCGCTACCATCGCTGGATGATCCTCCGGCGGCAGCGCTAGCCCATCCTCCCGCACAAACTGCCAATCCAACTCCAACAGCAGTCGGCCCCGCAGGCTCTCGGACGATTGGCCAAACAGCAGCGAGGCTGCGGGGTTGCTTGCCGAGATGCGGCCCTGAGAGTCGAGTACCAGTAGTCCCTCGGCCATCGTTTCGATGACGGCCCGGAAGCGGCCCTCGCTATCTTTGCGGGCCGCTTCGGCTTGGTGCAAGGCAGTCAGGTCCTCGAACACCCACACGGCGGCCTCCTCGCGGTCGCGAGTTTGGAGATTCACCGGGGCGGCCCAGGCTACCAGCGGTATACGTCGTCCATCGGGTCGATGAACCACGATATCGTCGCGCATGGTGGTTCGGCCGTGGTGCAGGGCGAGATAGACGGGCAATTCTTCGGTGGGATAGACACTACCATCGGGGCGAAACAGGCGGTAATGGCTAACGAACTGCGACAGAGGAATCGAGGGATCTTCGCGTTGCCCCAGCAGTTGCCGAGCGCGAGGATTGACGACGAGCGGGGTGCCGCGTGGACCCCAAACGAAGAAAACCCCCGTAGGCAGATTCCCCACCAGGGCGTTGAACATATTGGTCGTTCGCCGCAGGTCGTCCGCGATCAGGCGTTGCTCGGTAATCTCGATGACAACGCCTTCCCAACCGAGCAATTGCCACTCGACATCACGCACCGGAGCCAGTGTGTCGCGTACCCACCGCGTTTTGGCAGGGACCACATCGCCGTTGTTGCGCCAGTTATTCAAGGGGTCGCCCTGCAAGCGATATTCGCAAACCACTGGTTGTTCCTGTCGTCGAAGCTGATCGACGGCGGCTCGCAGGATCTCGCGGTCCTCCGGATGCACCCCTGCCAGCCAGCGGTTGTAATCGCCCAGCAATTGCTCCGGTGGCACTCCCAGAATCGACTCACTGGCCGCGCTAACCAAGGTGATCTCCGGTGCCTGATTGACCTGACGCCAACGCACGCTGTAAATCACCACAGGCACTTGGGCGGCTATCTGCCGATAGGCCGTTTCATGGGTGCGTGCCCACGAGGCAGCCGAGGCAATCAGCAAGGCGGTAGTTGCCTGCCCGTAGAGATGCGCTTGGAGGTAGGCGCTGGCCAAGGCCGAATCGCCGGCAGGAGGCCAGAGTTGCCGCACCAGCAACGGCAAACTTCCCGAGGCACTCGCCACGATCAGGCCGCCTCGCAATCCTTGGCGTAGACAAGCCCAGACCACAAAGAGCAACTGGATACCCCACAACGGCCAAATCGTCGTCTCGCGTGCGGCCGGTAGCCGACTGAAGAACAAGCAAAGCAGGGAGGTGCCCAGAGCGAGCAAGACCGTTTCTAAGAGATCCGAGTTAGTCCAGGATTCGGAACGAGTAATCAGCGAAGCGGTTTCCCGCTCCTCCAGGGAATCCGATTCGTAAGTGATCCAGCTGCGACGCATCAGCAGTGGCGTCAGCAGTACCAACAACGGTGGAGCGATCACAATCCAACTCAGCGCGCGATCCAGCCACAACCGGGAAAGCAGCAGCAGATTGGCGTCGACCAGGTCGGTCAACAACCAACGCGCCAGAAGCCAGCGAATCCCAGCGGCGATTAACGCCAGCACGCCAGGAATAAGGAAGACGAATAGGGTCGCAGAGCGTGGCCCGCGCACCAATCGTGTCCCCTGGGCCCCCTGATGGTACAACCACCAAGCCCCCAGAGGTTCGGCTACTAATCCAGCGGCCTCGGCGAGAATCCAGCCGATCGGCAGTTCGCCGGCCAGCAAGTGTCGCCCCACAAGAACGAGTCCGACGGCTCCGAGCAGAGTGGAGGCAAAAGACCATCCAAACCAGGCAACCAGCAGCAGAGCAAACCCCAGAGCCGGCGTCCACAGGGCAACGGGTTGAGCAGTGAACAAAAGTGGATGGGTTAGGAGAACGATCACCGCCAGCGCGATGGCCAGTCGCCGACCGTTGCGGCGCGCCTCGGCCAAGCTAGTAGATGGCTTCAGACCGCGTGGCCGCGTCCAAGATGGAGAGGCAGACGGTTCAGGGCGTACCGCGAGAGAGTCATCGGCAGGTAACACCATGAGAAAATCCCGCCCAGACAGGGAGAAACTTCTTCACAAAATCGGGACGGTCCATCGTCAATTTAGGTCATTCACCCCCTAGGTACAAGTTAGAAACCTGCCAAGAGAGGAAAAGACCTCCAGCCGGGGTTGATTTGCTACCGCCGGGGCGGTATTTGCTCGTTATGCCAAGCGGTGCGAATGCCGATTACCAAGTCGTTTTGGAGGCCTTTCAGGGGCCGCTGGACCTGCTACTCTACCTCGTTAAGCGAGAAGAGGTAGATATACTTGACATTCCTATCGCTCGTATCGCCGACCAATTTAAACGCTATATCGATGTCATGAGCTTCATTGATGTCGAACAGGCCGGCGAATTTTTGGTGATGGCTAGCACACTCATGGAGATCAAGAGCCGCATGCTCTTGCCACGGGCCCAGGAAAAGAGCCACTCCGAGGAAGACCCCCGTCGTGAACTGGTCAAACAACTGCTGTTGTACCGCAAAATCAAAGAAGCCGCCGCCCAACTCGAACGCCGCGAGGAAGAACACCAGTTGCGCCTGGCCCGCCAACCGGCCCCAGCTAGCAAAGAACGCGCCCCGGCCGCTCTTGCTCCCGTCGAGCTTTGGGATCTCGTCAGTGCCTTTGGCCGGCTGATGCGGGAGACCGCTCTGGTCCAATCGACAGCTGTGGTGATCGATCACACCCCCTTAAGCGTCTACATGGACCAAATGATTCAGGCCGTGGCAGCGGCTGGAGGAGCAGCGGCGTTTTCGTCGTTGTTCACGCCGCCGTACACTCGTTGGCGTCTGATCGGACTGTTTCAAGCGTTGCTGGAACTAGCCAAGGCCCGGCGATTGGTCCCGGTGCAAGCCGAGCCGTTCGGCGAAATCTGGTTACGGTTGGAGCTCGTCGAGGCGAACTCCGCCGTACCGGGTGAGGTGGTGGGCTAGTTGCTGCTCTAGACGCTCTAGGGTCTGAAAACGCTGGCTGTCGGAGTAGCGTGTACTCATCTCCGACTCGGCCCAGATCAGCACCTGCCGACACAGCTTTTCCCCCTCGTCACAACCAGGCAACTTCTGCCATGAGGTATCGGCCATTTCTTTGGGAAAGGCGTTGTGCAGGCGGAACTGGCGGGCGGCCTCAAACAGGCTGATTTCGTCACGCAGCAACTGGTCAATGATCTGGGTCTTGGCACGGATGCGCTGTTGAGTCACCTCGCTACGCAAGCACGGAGCTATCACCAGGGGTAGGGCCGAGGCCAATCGTTGCTGAGCCGAAACGCCAGTGAACCACTCGGGGTAGTGAAGCGTACCGAGAGCTAGCAAGGCCGCCACTGCGATTAAACTCCATAAAAATCGGCAGGTACCAGTGGTCATCATCCCTCTCCAGGCGGCTGGGCCGCGAGGTAAAAAGAACCCCAAACATCCTTCTGACGTAGAGGATGAAGGGAGAAATACCGTTCAGTTGCGGTGAAACAGACCGCGAGACCTGAAGCCAGGCTTCAGGACAACAGGGCAGGAGCTAAGGACCTCATCGGCGGGTCGACCGAGGTTCTAACTATTAAACGCTCTGGGTCGAGCAATAGATCCCAAAGCATTTTGCATGCCGATGGCGAACCGGGATGACCAAACGAGGGTAAACCCCTTTCAGCACGGTAGTTAGAGCGATCCCCCATCTCCTCTGATTTTTCTCATTGCGGAGAAGGTGATCTTTTTTTAGGTAAGAATGTCGAGAATTCAGGCACTGATTGCCTAACAATGCGACACTCCCCCATATCCTTCGAGCCGATCCTTCCCCACCACGAGGGCTGAACCGGCTCGATGTTCCCTGACAACCACTGTCTGAGTTACGACTTGCCCAGTAACTCGTTGAGCAGTGCCTCGGCTTCATACACCTTCCGCAATGCCTCCAGAATCGCGGCGGCATCTACCGAGGTTGATCGAGCCTCTTCCATGTCGAAGGCATAGTTCCAACCCAATGACTGGATGTTGCCATCAAAGACAATACCGACAAACTGGCCAGCCCGATTGACTACCGGGCTACCGGAGTTGCCGCCGATGATGTCATTGGTGTGGACAAAGTTGAACGGCACATTGGGGTCCAGCTTATCTTTCTTGGCTAGCCAGCTTTCCGGCAAGTTGAACGGATACTGATACTTGAAAGCGGCCGCCCGCTCGAAGGTGCCGCCGATGCGTGTGGTGTAGGGCACCTCCTTGCCGCCTTCCTTGTAGCCCTTGACCGTGCCATACGACAACCGCAGCGTGAAGGTCGCGTCGGGGTAGGTCTTGTCGCCGTCGGCCACAAACTTGACGCGGGCCACGTCGGCGTAGGCCTGTTTGAGCGGCTCCTCGACCTGTGTTTCCCACTGCTTGCGAACGGCTCGGCTGTCGGCATCGACCATCTTGGCCAACAGGATCATCGGATCTTTGCTGGCGTCGATGGCCTGTTTGCCGCCTTCAAAGAGGCGTTTGCGTTCGGCGAGATCTTTGAGTTTGGTGCCACGGACCAATTCGCGCGCCCGCTCGAGGGGCGATTTGCCGGCCAACACTTTTTGCACAATAGGGGTTTTGTAACCGGCCAAGCCCGCGAGGAAGGTGAGCGAGTCGGTCAGTTTGAGAATCTCGAAATCGTCATAGATTGGTTCGGGGTCAAGGAGTTGCTCCTTGAGCGATTCCAGCCGAGCTTCGCTGTAGGCCGGCAGGCGATCCTTGTTGTCCTTGGTGCGTTCCTCCGCCGCCCGAACCAGATGCCGAGCAAGGTTGAAGTAGTTGCTGAAGAAAGCCGCCCCGCCTTCCAAGGCACCATAACGGCGAAACAACTTAGCCTTGGCCTGTTGAACACTGGCAATACGATTCCAGGCATCGCGGGTGCTCGCCAGCTTCGGATCTTTCGCCGCCACCTCTTGCAGCCGGATTTCCTCGGCCTTCTTGGCTGCCATCAGCTTCGGGTCTAACAAAGCGGCCAGCATACCGTTGCGGGCCTTGCGGCTATTTTGCACTGTGAAAAGCAACTCCTTAGCCTGCTGACGGTTCGCTTCGCTACGCTCGGAGTAGACGCTCAGAAGCACTTCCAGTCGGTTCAATCGCGACAGGAGGTAGGGCATCTCGGTATCGCGGATAAACTCCAACTCGGCCACGGTGTTCAGCCGCTGCGTTCGGCCGGGATGACCACTCACAAACACCAGATCGTTTTCTTTGAGGGGGGTGGTGGAGAATTTCAGGTAATTAGGCGTCTTAGCGGGCTTGCCATCCTCATAGACGCGGAAGAAGGTAATGTCCAGGTCATATCGCGGATACTCGAAGTTGTCGGTGTCGCCGCCGAAAAAGGCGATGGCCATCTCGGGAGCAAACACCAGACGAACATCGGTATATTTTTTATACAGATAGAGATGATATGCTCCGCCTTGGAAAAGTGTGACTACTTGTGGCTCTAGCTTGTATTTGTCTTTTGCTTCTTTCTCAATTTTGTTGATCTCCGCCCGACGTTTGGCGGCAGCATCCTCGGCCTTGCTACCATCGGGCACGGCGGCGTTGACCTGCTTGGTCACGTCGACAATTTCCATCAACACATTTAGTTCCATGCCCTCGCACTTGAGTTCCTGGTCGCGTGTCTTGGCATGGTAGCCATCTTTGTAGTAATCTTTCTTGGGGCTGCTGAGCTTTTGCAACGCATCCGAGGCAACGTGATGGTTGGTGATCACTAACCCCTCGGGCGACACGAACGACGCCGACCCGCCGCTATTGACGCGAACGCTGGCCTTCTGCAAATTCTCGATCCATGCTTTGCTCGGCTCAAAGCCGTACTTACTCTTGAGAGCCTCCAACGGCAGCGCAGTGTATAGCCACATGCCCTCTTCGGCCTGCACGGGGATCACCGCGGAGCCAAGCAAGGCGAGGCTGACAAGGCCGAGGACAGCCCCGCCCAGAGGAAATTGCTTCATTGATTGAAACCTCCTGACAAAGTGTGGGTGAACACTCGGGGAACGAACACTCGATGAGGAATTAGCTCGTTTCCTTCCGGGGCCGACCAACATACAGCAGTAGGCCGGCCAGAACCATAAACACGCCGAGGGCGATCAGGTCGAAGTTGGCCCCGAAGAGATTTTTATTGAGCAACCAACTCAGTAGCGGCCCCTTTTCCTCGTTGCCCAGGGTGATGAAAGCTTTGAAGGCGGCCAGTTCTTCCAAGCCGGGCAAGCTACCCAGTTCGAGAATCGCGCCTGTCACGCCCGCTAAAGCCCCCCCAGCAATAAAACCACTGGCCAACAACACGCCCGGACTGGTTTCGGTCTTGACGATCTCGCTGGCCTCGTCGCCGTTGGTTGGCTGTTGGCTGGGGTTCTGCTTGGGAGTGTTCCAGGCATCGACTGCTGCCCGCACGAGGCCGCCCAAGAAGATCGGCGCAGAGTAGGCCATCGGAATATACAGCCCGACGGCAAAGGCCAACGACGAGACCCCGCACAATTCCAGGGCAAGGGTCACGAACGCCCCAATTAGCACTAGGCCCCAGTTGAGCTTCTGATCCAGCAGCCCATTGACGATCAGGGCCATTACCTGGGTCTTGGGAGCCTCGAACTTCATCTTCACTTCTTCGGTCTGCAGCCGGGCGATGATTTGACCGTCGTCATTGACCAGATATTCCTCGGGTAGTTCGCTGCCTTCGACCGCTACCGGGTAGATACGGTAGACTTGCAGCTTTTCACCGTCTCCCATGGTGTAAGTGGAAAGTTTGGCCAACTCCTCCCTGGGCACCACCCGGTTGGGGAGGTCGGTGTTCAACAGGCCGACATCGCGACGTTTCAGCGTGCCGGTGATGGTCGGATCCACACGATAAACGATGTTGCCCTGTCTATCTACCAGATATTTCACATTCTGCAGCGATCT
>JBDNDE010000193.1:0-9094 GCA_046719305.1 Gemmataceae bacterium
AACCCATCTGCTTGAGCCGGTTATGGCAATCCATCCGGACGGCGGCCTCGCGTACTTTCTGAATCGCCGGCAACAGCAAACCAATCAGCACGGCGATGATGGCGATGACCACGAGTAGTTCGATCAGCGTGAAGGCGCGTCGCATCGGAATCCTCCTGATTGCATTCGATAAAGGGGGGCCAAAGCCGGGGAGATGCGGCTCGCGTTCAACATCAGGGTTGAGTTTTCTTGATTTTGCCTTCGGTTTAGAGATAGGCATAGTCAAAGTTAGGGACGAGTGTGTCCGGTTTCACCGTTAGCCGTCCTTCCACCCAGTATTCGGTGTTGGCGGTCAACCCTGGAACAAGACTATTCCAGATGTCCGGTTGATTTGCCGTGTCGAGAGACTGCTTAACGAAGACACCTTTCTTTCCAGCGACGACGGTGTAGACGCGAAGGCTGATCTCAGACTTGACCCACTTTGCAGGAACCTTGTAGGTTCCACAGCCAGCGATGTGCTTTTGGCCGCTGATCGGCGAATCCGGATCGAACTTGATCTCTGCCCCCGCTGGAGCAGCCACTTCCCCTGCGATGACCTGGACGGCCGTGAGTAGCATCAGGAAGACCGAGGCGACGAAGTAGCGAGTGACCCTGGACGTGGTCATGATGCATCCTCGTTTCGTTGAGAAACTAGTCGATCCCAAAAGGGCCGTCAAGAGCGACGGTTATGAGAGTTGGTTAAACAGCCCTTTTCGCGACTGCTGCGATCATAAATCCAAGGGGGGGGCAGTCAATAGAAAAATCTGAAAATTACAAATCACGCCAGCACGCAATCGATCATCCGCTTCACGAATCCGAGCGAAATCCGGCCGCGCGGCGGGTGCGGCATCCCTCCGGCCGCGCGGCGGGCGCGGGCGGAAATTTACCACGAACCAACCACCTCGCCGTCCAGCAGATCACACCCCCGGTAGTTCTGGAGTGCAAGAACGTCTGAAACCGCGTTAGCCAGGTTCGTTGCCCGAGGAAGACCGGTTGCTTTGGCAGTTTCCAGCTGTGTTGCTGGGCGTAGCGGACCAGCCGTCCATTGGACCGCAGAAACGGATGGAGACGCCAACCAACCAGTAAAACAGCAAACGCTCTGATGGGCACGAACAACACAGCCAACATCCCTCTAAGCCGGTTGGCGAGAGAACACACTCCGACCTCAGAGCCATCAAGCCGAAGCAGCCCAAAGGCGGCCGTAGCAGCAGAGCGAAGCAGAACCAACTCAGGGCACTGGAGAGCATTCCAGGCTTGCAAGGTGTCCTGAGCGTGGCTGAGGGGGTGCAGGACCGCCTAATTTTCGGGAGGGCTTTGGTTGGTTCCTTAAGAGGATCCACGAAAGAGATCGGGGACATCCTCTTCGCCCCAAGCTGAGGAAGAACGCCGTCTACCGGGGGAACAGCTGTAGCGATTCCAACCTTGCGCATCAGGGCGTGAGCAACTTTTGAACCAAGAGTTGGCTCCTCGCTTCCCCTACTCGCCCTGGTCGGAGGCAACCAATCGGCTCAGGGCTGATAACGCCTCGTCGGCGTCGGGGCCGCTGGCTTGCAAGGTCAAGATCACCCCTGGCATCGCGGCCAGCGAGAGCAGATCCCAGATGCTCTTGCCGTTGGCAGTTTGGCCGTTGTGCAAGACAAAGACATCACTCTGGAAACGCATCGCCAGTTCGGCAAACGCTGCGCAAGGTCGCATGTGCAGGCCGTTAGGGTTGGCGACAGTAACATGCCGTTGGAGGGCAACGCTCATGGCCCGAGATCCTGTAGGTTGGAGGGGCACCGAGGGACTCATCGATCCAGTTTGTCTAACAGCTCACAAATTTGTTCACGGGTGGTGGCATTTCGCAAGGCGGTTTTGAAGTTGCTGTCGTCTTTGAGGGCTCGCGAGACGTTTTCCAACGCCCGCAAATGTCTGCCCGGATCGTTGGTGGGCGAGATGAGCAGCACAATCAAATGAACCGGCTCCCCATCTAAACTGTCAAATGGGACGCCGTTGGGCGTGACCGCGATGGTTGCCACCAGTTGTTCAACGCTTGCATGCTTAGTGTGGGGGATGGCTACCCCCTTGCCGATGCCCGTCGATCCGAGCAATTCCCTTCGCAGGATCGCACGCACGATGTCTTCTTGTTGCTCGGGCTGAAATAATCCCGTGTCCGCTAGACTCTTAACCATCTGCCGGATCACATCCTCTTTCGAGGTTGCCGACAGACTGGGTAGAATCGCTTGACGACAGACGAAGTCGCTCATGCGCATGGCCGGCGTTCTCCGTTGACTCACTGCTCGGGTTGGTTCCGGGGCATCTCGCCGGCATGGGGAGTTCGGCGGTGATCCTGGAGTTTCTCTTTATACCGCCGAAGTTGGCCTTCCATCTTGTGCAAGGCCTGCTCAAAAGCAATCATCCAATCCGGGTGGGCCTCGCGAGCCACAAAATCGTGTTTGTGTTCGGCTTGGACAATGATCTCAGCATGACACCGGTCTTCTTCGCTTCGCTTCAGATCGACGATCACCTCGATGAAGGTGATCCGGTCGAAATAGTGGAGTAGCTTCTCCGCTTTCTCACGAATCCCCCTCTGGGCATCCTCATCTAAATGGCCGTGTCGAGCCGAGACTTTCACTTGCACGATTTCTTCTCCCTCACATCCACTTGATCGGATTATTTTACCCCCCAAGGGGGAAAGTGGCAACCGCAGAGCTACCGCTTCTGGCTTCGTCGCTCGACTTGGCGTCGTGGCCAAACCTGCCCTTGCTGTTACGGTTTCCCCCCATCGCTTTGCCAGGGCTAGCGATTGCTCGGCAAAGCCAACGACTTCCAAGCTCCGCCTTCCGCACTGCTCGCCACGCATTGGGTGATGAAATTCATCCCATCGACGCCATCGGCTATGTTCGGATACAGGCTGTTGGCTGCATCAAACGGCTGATTCTGAATCCGCTTGATGATGTCATCGAAAACGGCCGTGTAGATGTTGGCGAACGCCTCTAGAAACGCCTCGGGGTGGCCGCTGGGAATGCGTGTCGAACGAGCCGCAGTCTCGCCCAAGTACGGTCCACCGGCTCGGGTGTAGATCTTGTGCGGCTCGCCGTTTTTGCGTACGAGCATTTTGTTCGGCTCTTCCTGATGCCATTCGATCGCCGCCTTGGTCCCGTCGATCTCGATCCACAGATCGTTCTCGCGACCGTGGCTGATTTGGGAGGCGGTGACCGTACCCAAGGCACCGTTTTGGTAGCGAATCATCGCCGTGCCGTAATCATCCAGGGCACGGCCCGGTTCAAAAATTTTCAATTGTGCCGAGATTTGCTCGGGAAGCAACCCGGTGATGAATCGTCCCAGGTTGTACGCATGCGTGCCAATGTCGCCGAAACAACCGGCTGCCCCGCTCTTGTTGGGGTCAGTGCGCCAGGCGGCCTGTTTCTGATCGCTGGTTTCCAGACGGGTCCGCAACCAGCCTTGGATGTAGAAGGCTCGCACTGCTTGGATTTCGCCCAACTCGCCGTTACGGACCATCTCGCGGGCCTGCCGCACCAAGGGATAGCCCGTATAGTTATGCGTCACCCCAAACACTACCCCCGTGCGTGCTACTACCTGGGCCAACTCGATCGCTTGGGCTAGATCAAAGGTCAATGGCTTGTCGCAGATCACATTGAACCCAGCCTCGGCAAAGGCTTTGCTGATCTCGAAATGGGTGTGGTTCGGCGTCGCCACCGATACAAAATCGACCCGCTGATCGGCTGGTAGTTTCAGTTCTGCCTCAATCATCTCGCGGTAGGATCCATAAGCCCGTTCGGGGGGAATGTCGTAATCCGGGGCACTGGCCTTGGCTTTTTCGGGATTGCTGGAGAGCGCTCCGGCCACGAGGACTGCACGATTGTCCAGAGTGCCGGCGATACTGTGAACGCGACCGATGAACGCGCCCTGACCACCGCCGATCAGCCCCATCCGCAGTTTACGATTCAGAGGTGCATTGACGCCCATAATGATCATCTCCGGGAGAGTTTTTCTTGCTTTCCCAGAACATAGCGAACCGACCCCCCGACGGCGAGTCACTCGAAACTAGCGAACTAGGCCGCCAACAGCCCGTCCGTCACTACTCTGAAGCTCGTGTTGTGTTGTCTTGGGAGCGGTTGGTTCTCGTGAGATCGACCGGCACGCACAGTTCATCATCCACGTCATGATCGCCTAGGTGGCAACCATGTGCAAACACGAGATACAGCCCAATCAGCACAACCGGCACGATCGGCATTCCTGTTACGGATGCCGAAGTGTATCGTCCAGAAATAATAACATCTCGCCGATGCTTCGCATCAAGCTCTCTCGTTTCCATGTGTGCCCCTCGCCCTGCAGAATCACCACGCGGGCCGCTCCACCGGCGCGATTGACCTTGCGAGCAAACGCCTCGCTCTGGCTGGGTGGGACGTTCTGGTCTTCGCTGCCAACCATTAGCAAAACCGGCGGCATGCCTTGCACCTCCGCGTAGAATGGCGAGGCTTTTTTATACGCTTCGCCGTGCGTTTCGGGACCACCCCCGAGTAATGGTTTCAAGTTCCGCTTCACCGTCTCCTCAGTTGTTAGCTTGGCGTCACTCAGGTCGCAGGGTGCCGAAAACACGCACACCGCTTGCACCTGCCCGCCCTCTAACGCCGTCATCAGGGCCAAATGCCCCCCGGCTGATAGCCCAATGAGGCCGATGCGTTTGGGGTCGACTCGGTATTTCTTGGCGTGACTACGCAACCAGGCCAGCGCGGCTTTGCAATCTTCTAGGCAGGCGGGGTAGCGATGCTTCGGCGCGAGTCGATAATCCGGCGCAACCGCCACATAACCCCGCTTGGCCAATACACCCAGTGTGTTGGTCATCAGCTTACGCGAACCACTCACCCAGCCCCCCGGATGCAGACACACCACCGCCGGAAACGGCCCCTCGCCGGCCGGTCTGGCCAGATCCAGCGCTAACTCGGTGTCGCCCACACTGCGATAAACCAGGCCGTCCTCGAAGTCGCCCTTGTCTTGGGGCGGCGTGGTCGCCCACACAAGCACCGTGACCCCGGCCATCACCACCACCACCAGAAATCCGACGACGCGCGGCAGCATGAGAGTTCCTCCTTGAACGACAGACACGGCCCTGAGTATTGCCATCGGCCGCTTGCGTTACAATAGAAGAGTGCCAGAGGTTTGCATCATGAGCGCATCAAACGCTGCTTTTCTAGTCAGCAGACTTTGCCAACCGCGACGAATCGGACTACTGGGTCGCCGAGGGGTTGGCAAAACGACGCTGCTGACCATGCTGTATCGCGAGGCTAGCCAAGGACGCATTCCAGGGCTACGCTTGGCCAGCGCCGACGACCGCACGGCGGAATATCTGCGGGACAAGATCACTCAGTTGGAGCAGGGCCAGCGTCTGCCCGCCACTCTGGCCCAAACCGAACTCCGCTTCAACTTCTATCACGAAGACCGACGCGTGGAATTGATCTTGCTGGATTATCAGGGAGAGCATGTGGAACTCGGCCAAACTGAGCCGATTCGTGCCTTTTTCCAGTCCTGCGATGTGGTGCTTTTGTGCCTCGATCCTTCTTCGGGCCAATCAGACCTCACCACCGCCGAGATGGAGTTTGAACAACTCATCGAGGAATACCTTCGCCAGCCCCCCGAAGGCGAAGCCCACCGGCCAATGGCTTTGTTGCAGATGAAAGCGGACCTGGCCGCTTCATCCACGACAGCATTCGACGAACGCTTCGCTGTTCAGACCAGGCACACCCTGGCTTTCCACACGGCCAAAGATCACGCGGCCAAAGAACAGACCGCTAAAGATTTTAGAGATTTCGCCGGCTATCGCCCCTTGCCTGTTTCGAGCTTCCGCCAACAGGATGACGACCACCTGGCGTTACAACCGCAGGGTTTGGATCAGGTCCTGCAGTGGATTGCCGACTCCCTGTATCGCTTAGACGCTTCTCGTTTGGCACATCTGTTTCGCACCACGGCGAGCGTGCCGCTGAAGCGTCGCGCGTTGCGGGCGTTTGCCCATGCCTACCCCAGCGACCCGCTCCTGGAGGAACTGGCTCCCGAGGTCCGGATTGATTGGGCTTGGTGGCGGCGGGTCGGCATTGGCCTGACGGCCCTGCTGCTGCTCCCGCTCGCGGCGATGTTCTATGATCGCTGGGGAGCGGCCCAGATGCTAGCCCAGGACGAGCGCCTGCGCGACGATCCACGGGCGGCGCATCGCGCTTGGCAACGCTACGAACGCTGGCACCCCACCCGTCACCTCTTCGGAGCCGCTGATCCGCAGCGTGCCCGTGCGACTGCTTATGCCGCAGCACTGGTCGAACTCGAATCATGTCTAGATCACTTCGATCTGGTACAGGTGCAAGAAAATCTGGCTCAGTTGAAGCAATCGTTTGCCGATGTTGAACCTCCCCACATGCTTGCACGTCTGCAAGCCCAACTCGACGATCGACGTCAACTTCAGGCTGCTCATCTTTTGGCCGATTTGCAACGCCGGGAAGCAACCGAGGCATGGGAGCAACTATTGAGTGAAGCCATCCGACTCGCCCGTGACTACGCCGGGCTGCCCGTCCAGGAGGAATTCAACCGTAAGGCCGCCGAATACCGCGACCGGCTCGACGAACGCGCCTACCACGAGGCGGTCGATTATTCAGCCCATTGGCCGGGCCATTTCCTGACCCGCCGCCAACGCTACCAGGGGTACTTGCAGCGTTACCCCGAAGGGAAATATGCCTCCGCGGCCAGACAGGCCATAGCCCGCATCACAGAGGAATGGGATCGAACAGATTACCGCAAGCTCCGCGATCAGTACATCTGCGACCCTGGTTCGCTCCAGGAACTCCGCACCTTGGGCCGCGCTTACTTGGCCAGTCATCCCGATGGCCAGTTTCGCGATGCCGTCACGGGGCTTCTTCGCTGGTGCGACCAAATCAGCGAACCGGGCGAATACACCGTCCGGCTAGTTAGTGGCGTCTTCGATCGTAAGGCCGCCTTCTGGGCCAGTCGCGGGGTCTGTCCCGCCGTCACTATCGAAGTAGCCGGCATCAGGTATGGTCCCAGTCCGATCGTGCAAAACAATTACACGCCGCAGTGGGACTTCAGCTTTCCCCGCAAGATCCGCTGGAATAGTGTCGACAGCGTGCGGGTAATTGTTACGGATCATTATTTCTGGAAACGCACCCTTGCCGACCGCACCTTCGATGGTCCCGTGGCCTTGCAACATCTGGGGGACCTGATCGACTTCAAACACTGTAGCGTCCGTTTCGAGTCGGATTTCCAAATGCCCACCTTACCCCGAGTGGATTGATGCACATCGAGCAAGCCTTGTATGGCAACCCAGGCGAAGGCGGTTTTCGTTGGTTGGCTCACTCGCCGGGCTTTCGCGAGCAGTGGTTTGAAACGGCTCGTGAGCTTTGCATGCGTTTCGGCGATCGGCCCGCGGGGATCGCTTGTCCCGAGGCGATGTTCTGCGTTCCATTCGATAAACATCATCAGGCTCTCATTCGAGTCGCTGATCAGGGAATGGATGAGTCTGGCCGCCCCGGCGCGATTGCCTTTCGTCTTCTGATCGTGCCGCTGCCATTGTATCATTCCTTAGGGGCCGATCCGTTTCGACTGGAGGAAGCGTTTGCTCCCGATTGGCAAGCCCGCGAGCGATTACCGGCTCTGAGTTGTTCGCTGTCGCCCCCGAGCTTGCCCAGTGTGGATCGACTGGCACGGATTCTGGATGTGGAACACGACCGCACCGCTTGGCTGCTTGGTTCGGCTCAGATTCTCGTCGATGGCGGCAAAGTTTGGCTCGAACGCCCGCAGCCCGAGCGGCAACTGCTCCGCGACCTGTGGCAACTGCTCCCTTATGCAACCCGTGCTGAACTGCGTCTGGCAACCTTTTGCTTTGGCAACGCCAACCGTTTCGATCTCGCCGTGGCTCCTCCCCAGCGACGTGGTGAGTTTGCCCAATCCACTCCTGAAGAAGCGGCCGGCGAGTACCCCGAGGGCCGCTACGAACTCGCCCTGCAAACGGCCATCGAGAGCGGCGATCAAGCCGGCCTAGAAGCATTGTTGTTGCGCCGCAGCCGTCGACAAACGCTACACATGGCAATCGTGCTGCTGATCGTTATGGTTGTGGTCGCACTAGTGGCGCGGATGCCGCCGATTCTGCCATCCCCAACGAAAGTCCCGCCCGTTTCTCAAGCAATCATGCCTACGTTTGATGAGGTGACTTCGTTTGATGCGGCATCCGCAGCCGAAGCCAGCCGACAGACGGCCGAGTTGGTGCGTCAGTTGGGTGATGGGGGCAACACCCCCGCCGATCTCGATCGCGCCTTGGCAAAGCGTCTCAAGCCACGTCACCCGACGGCCGATATCGCTTCTGCAAACAATTCGGCTCGACAACTCCGCGCTGTGATGTGGAAATACGGCATAGCTGACGCGGAGCAACCGGGGCTGAGCGTGACGGAAATCTTCGAGCGACTTCGCGAGGCACTCCACCGGAGGGAATAGCCGGCCATGTCGGAACAAGTTTTGGTGGTGCCTGCGAAACGATTCTACGACCTTGGTGGTTTTGATGGATTCTCACCCGAGTGGCAACGCTACCAAGAGGTGCTGCTCGACCCGAACTATCTGCAATTTCGCCCGCGTGATCAAGCTGAATACGATCCGTCTTTCAAGCAATTGATCCCTTATCTGGTGCTGTGTTACGACGGCCGCCTGTTCCATTATCGCCGAGTCGGCGGGAGCGAGAAGCGGCTGTCGGCCCGGAGAAGTATCGGGCTGGGTGGGCACATCAACCCATGTGATGCCCAATTAGGATCTGACATTTATCGCGCCGGCATGCTTCGAGAATTGGCAGAAGAAGCAGAATTGCCGACGTATCAGGAAACTATCATCGGTATCATCAACGATGACCGAACTCTCGTCGGTCGAGTGCATCTAGGGATCGTGCACCTGTTGATGCTGAGTGAACCGCGTGTGCAGCTACGCGAGCCAAGCCTTGCCGCGGGCGGCTTTGCTAGCGTGGACGAATTGCGACCCCATGCCAACGATTTCGAGTCGTGGTCGCTGTTCCTCTTGGAGGCTTGGCCAA
>JBDNDE010000194.1:0-8989 GCA_046719305.1 Gemmataceae bacterium
CCAGGCCAACCGCAGCCATAGCGTCGAATTCTGTGGCGGTACCCACCTGCATCACACCGGCCAAGCGGGCTTCTTCAAAATTCTCTCGCAGGAGGGGGTCGCCAAGGGCGTCCGACGGGTCACTGCTACCACAGGCCGCGGTGCAGTGGCGGCAGTCCAGAACCTAGCGCGGGTTGTCGAAGGTGTCACCGCCAGCTTGGGCTGCAAACCCGAGGAAGTCCCAGCTCGAATCGAAGCACTGCAAGAAGAGGTCAAACGCCTCAACACGCAACTGAAGAAAGGGGCCGTCCACGACCTCAATGCTGCTACCGAGACCCTCTTTAGCGCTGCTCCCCAAATCAACGGTGCGAAGATTATCATCGGCGAAGTCCCTCCGGGAACCGCCGACCAGATGCGTACTCAAATGGATCGCCTCCGCCAAAAAGCCAAAAGTGCCGTCATCCTTTTAGGCTGGGTCGATGAGGGCAAGGTTGGCCTGATGGCCGCTGTCACCGATGACCTAACGGCCAAGATCGAGGCCGGCAAACTTGTGGGCGAGGCGGCTAAGGTGGTGGGCGGCAAAGGCGGGGGCCGCAGGGATTTAGCCCAGGCAGGCGGCACGCAACCGGAGAAGCTCGCCGAGGCTTTTGAGTTGGCTCGCCAATTTATTAACAAGCAGATCATGTAAACAGATCTCAAATCATTCACTGGAGGCTGATCTCATGTGCTTTCCTGCCCAGTTGACCTCTTACCTGCTCCCCGGGCTGAGAAGCTTGATAACTCGATTAGCCCTCTCCTCCTCCCTGGCCGTACTCACCTCCTCCGTTGCCGCCCAGGAAACCCACCGCGACGGCGAACTGTACCGCAGGGATAGTTGCAAAGTCCGCCTGTCGCCGCCGCAGCTGGTTCAGCGTAGCCCTCGCTTCTTGTGGTTCCCCTCAATGCATCATCGCGGCAACGACCGTTTGGTTGCTTTACTTTCTACCTATGCCGACCAGGCACAGGAGAATACCTCTGGTGTAATTATTTTTTCCGATGATGGCGGCGTATCCTGGTCCAAACCCCTCGCCGGCCCTTACTGCGAGATGGTGATCGACCAGCCCGACGGTAGTTTGCTCTTGTTGCCGTACTATTTACGATTTGAGTCCGAAGGTCGCGCGACAGGTAGCGCCCAACGAATCGCTAAAGAAGCCAAAACGTTCCAACGGATCAAAGAGCCTGTCGTAGTCACTGGTTGGCCACGCAACATTGGTCTGCTCGATGCTGATCTAGGTAAACCCAAAGCCGAGTGGAAGCTCGCTAGCTTCGTCTTCAACGGCCAGTCCGTTCGCAGCAGCGATAGCAAAAGTCATCTCGCCACGCTCTATGGTCGGTTCGCCGGCACCAAATGCTTCAGCCTAGTCTTGGCCGAATCGACCGATGGTCTGAAGTGGAACATTCGCTCGATCATCGCGGATGAAACCTGCAAGTTGCCGGGCAAGGAAGGCCCTTGCGAGTCCGCTCTGGTGCGACTGAAGGACGGCCGGCTGTTGTGTGTTTTTCGCCTGGATAGCGAAGTGCCCTACGGTCACAGCTTCAGCCAAAACGACGGCAAGAGTTGGAGTAAGCCGCAGAGCCTAGACGGGCTGCTGTCGGTACAGCCGAGTTTGGCCGTTTCAGCAGAAGGGAAGATCTTGCTTACGGGGGGGCGTCCGGGATTGTTTCTGTGGCTTAACCGCAAAGGCGATGCCCTCCGGTGGGACAAGATCGACCTACAAGCCCATCACAACAAATACATCAAAAAAGAGCCGATTCTTAAAGCTGCTGCTTTTTTTGAATCTGACACCTCTTGCTACACCGAAGTTCGCTGGCTCGATGACAAACGCTTCGTCGTCCTCTACGACCGCCTAGCCAACGGCTGGAAGGCAATACCTGCCGACTCGAAGGCTACGAACTCCGTATGGATCGTTCACGGCCGGATGGAATAGTCTGCTGCAAAATCGTCTGGTGGAGAATCGTTCGCAGCCTGCTGGAATCGTCTGCTTGGGTACCGCGAGCGGTGGAAGCTCCCTGTAGATGTGCCTGGGACAGGGCAGCGTACCTCGCTTGCATTTCGTTGCTCTGTTCGGTATGGTCGCGTTCTCCTTGTCGTTTCCCGGAGGCCGCTCATGCTTCGGACCTTATGCCGCCCCGAGGATCGCCTCGCTTACGCTCGTCGCCTCATACACGCTGAGGCAGCCGCTCTGCATCAGGCGGCCGAACGCCTCGATGAACGCTTTCTCGAAGCATTGGATCTGCTGGGGAAGGTCGCCGCTCAGGGTCTTGGCCGTCTGGCTCTTACTGGCACTGGCAAAAGTGCCGACATTGCGCAGAAATTGGCCGGCACCTTCAGTTCCACCGGGACGCGGGCCTATTTGCTTGATGCGACTAAAGCGGTACACGGCGATTTGGGGATGGTACACCCCGACGATGTGGCTCTGGTGCTGTCTCACTCCGGCGAAAGCGAAGAAATCGTTCGGCTGCTGGGGCCGCTGAAAGAGTTGTGCCGGGCCGTGATCGGGCTAACCGGAAACCCGGCCAGCACCTTGGCCTGCATGGCCGATGTCGCCATCGTCTATGGCCCGCTCGACGAAGTCTGTCCACTAGGTCTGGCCCCCAGCGCCAGCACTACCACCATGTTGGCTATCGGCGATGCGTTAGCGTTGACGTTGTGTGAGCAACGTCAATTCAGCCGAGACGATTTTGCACGGTTTCATCCAGCTGGCAGCCTGGGGAAGAAACTGGCCAAGGTTGAAAGTGTGATGCGGCGAGGACAGGACCTACGCACCGCCTCCGTGCAGGCCACCGTTCGCGAAGTCTTCACCCAGGCCCGACGCGGCAGTCGTCGCAGTGGGGCGGTGTTGCTGCTGGAGCAGGATGGGCGATTGGCCGGGCTGTTCACCGATAGCGATCTGGCTCGGCTAATCGAAAACCGCCGCGAAGAAGCCTTGGATGGCCCGATCCGAGCCGTGATGACGGTACGTCCCTTCACCCTGACACTCGGCGCACGGGTCGCTGAGGCACTTGAACTTATGCAACGTCACAAGATTAGCGAAGTGCCGATTCTCGATGCCCAAGGCCGTCCCGTGGGGCTGGTCGATCTCACCGACTTGGTGCCTTGGGAAGCACCGGCTAAAGAATTGTCGCCTAAAGAATTGTCGCCTAAACAATTGTCGTCTGGAGAAACGCCAACCGCCCTGCGTCAGAGTGCGTGAGGACCGCTCGATGAAACTGGCCGAACGCTGCCGCGCGATCCGGCTGTTGTGTCTGGATGTCGATGGCGTGTTGACGCCCGGCGATGTCACCTACGCCCCTGCTGGCGAGAGCAAAGCGTTTCACGTCCGCGATGGCACCGCCCTGAAACGCTGGCATCAAGTCGGCCACCGCTCGGCCATTCTCAGCGGTAGGCGTTCCGAAATGATTCACCGCCGCGCTCAGGAAACCGGCATCGCCCGCGTGATCGAAGGATGCCACGACAAACGCCTTGCCCTGGAAGCGCTGACCCGTGAATCCGGTTTATCTGCTTATCAAGTATGCTTCATCGGTGATGATCTCGTGGACGTGGACGCCATGCGCTGGTGTGGCTTGGCCGTCGCCGTTGCCGATGGATGTGTTGAATCGCGAGCGGTTGCTCAGTATATAACGTCCGCTCCGGGTGGGCAGGCTGCGGTACGCGAAACGATCGAGCGGATTTTACGCTGCCAAGGTCGTTGGTAGCGTGCCGTTTGGCACGGGCTTCGCGCAAGCGGTCCCCTCTTCCGGGGTGATATTAGGGCGTACAAGAGTTTTCAGAGGGCCGCGACATGTGGACTCCCAAACGCATCGCGTTGCTCGGGGCGAGCTTTGCCCTCTTTTTCCTCGGCTTTTTGGGTTACGCTTTCAGTAGCGTCGGTCGTATCGATGGCCTGCCACCATTGCCCTCGATCTATCACCCCGGCACGCAAGCGACCCGGCCCAACACCTCTCCGGATAATTCGACTTTGAAAAAACGCATGGAGGCGGCTTTCGGAGTGAACTGCCCGGAACAGGATCGAGCCATTGGCTTGGATATCCGCTCTCGCGGCATGCTAATCGCTGCGGAGCATTTCAACGTCATGGAAGATGGACGGATTTCTCTTTGGCCGATCAGCCTGGCGTTGATGGGCAAAGACCCCCGTTCCCCAGAGCTTAGCACCATCAAAGGCGATATCGCCTACATCCAGTTTGATCGTCCTGTCCGCAGTTTCAGCGAGATCGGTTCGCGAAAAATCGTCGCTGCCGAGATCAGCGGTAATATCAAGATCATGCACAATCGCAAACGGCTGCAGCGCGATCAGGATATCCACATCAGCATCCCGTTTGGCCCGCTCTATTTTCAGGAGGACAGCCACCGCATTTGGACCAAAGACGACCTGCGTCTGGAAGATCACAAAAGCACCCCCGAACCGCACGTCATCACTGCCCGGGGCATGACCATGGAACTGGACGTGGCCCCATCAACCCAACCAGGCAAAGGGAAAGAAACCATCAATGGGGTGAAATGGCTCCTGCTTCATGCGAAAGTGGATATGACGCTCTATACCGATGGGCAGCAAAATTTCTTCGATACGGCGGCCAGTCCGGGAGGGAAGCCCAACGATAGTCAGACCAAGAACAAGCGGGCGGTGGTACGTGTTACCACGCCCAGTTCGTTCCGATACGACATGCACAAAGATCACGATCTCGCAACCTTTGTCGCGGGGCCGGCCAGTTCCGAGGCTCGCGGGGAACACCGCGTTCGAGTGGTGCGGACGCTGTTGGCCAGTGCCCAAGGACCTGGCTCACGCGACGAACTGCTCTGTGAAAAGCTGGTTCTCAAGGTGCTACGCCGGGACAACAACAAATCCTCCTCGTTGGGTTCGGGCCCGGTGGCCCCCGCAACGCTTTCGGCGGAGCCTGCGAATGCGGTTGCCCAGCAAGGCGAGGCCGTGCGGGTAGAAACGGTTCACGCTACTGGTCCCGATGGCGAGGTTATCCTGACCTCCAGTTCGGAAAAATTGACGGCACGCGGGGGCGATTTTTTTCATGATGTGTTGAAGGGGCGAACCGTACTCACCGGGAAAAGTGGTGCCCAGGTGCAACGTGAGGAGAGTGAAATTCAGGCCATCGAACTTGTGATGCAGAAGCGGCCCGCCCCCCCCAACGCTCCTCTCGGTGCGCGGGACGGTTATGATGTGACAGCCAAGGGACCTGGGCGACTGCATTTTCGCGATCCGAAGGAAAAGCGGACTTTGCATGCGTTTTGGTCCAGCATGTTAACCCTTACGCGGGACAAAGAAGAAGATTTGATTACTCTTCTAGGGGATGCTCGTTTCTTGGATGAATCGGCCGGTGGGCAGGAACTCAAGGCGGACGAACTGCGGGTGTGGCTAGATCCCGAGCGAATCGTGGACCCCAAAGAAAAGGCATCAGCCACCCCTCGTGCTACGAGCGAGACCAAATCATCAGGGCGTCGTCCTCGTCATTTGGAGGCTCGTCGCAACGTCCAAGCTAAATCACGAGAAATGAACATCATTGAAAATAATCATTTAGTGGTGTGGTTCCGTGATGAACAAGTCCCCCCCGTTCCAGCCCCTTCAGCGGTGAAACCTTCTGAGGTGCCATCGCTGCGGCCAACACCGGGTGCGGACGCTCCTAAACCCGCCGCTCAGCCGGGACGCGGCACGGTTCATGGGGCCGACGCTGGACTGCTCGTTGGCCCCCCTAAGGTGCCGGCCGCACCACCTCGACCTTTCGATATTAAATCACGCATGATCCAGGCGCATATCATTCGCGGACTAAATAAGAACACGATTGATGAACTTTTTTGCGAAGGGGCTGTCCATGTCGTACAGGCACCGGCCAAGGCAGGCGAACGTCCCACGGAGGTGAAGGGCCACACCCTGAAAATTAGTGCTGCTCCGGACAACTGCCATGTCTTGGAGGTGACCGGCGGCAGCGACCCCAAACTGCTTGAGAACGATACTGCCGAATTACATACAGATAAAATGCAAATCATTGGTCCACAAATCATCATTAACCAATATCAAAATCGCGCTTGGGTTATTGGAGATGGGGCCATGACCATGGAGAGTACTACCACCTTCCAGGGCGACGCATTAAAGCATCCCAAACCTCTGCATGTCCAATGGAAAGATGGCATGATTTTTAATGGCACTGGGGCCGAGTTCAGCGGTGAAGTCCACGCGACCCAGGAGAACGCCAAGTTGATGTGTCAGACCATGAACGTCGTTTTTGACCGTGTTGTTTCTTTGAAGCATGGCAACAAATCGGAACCGGCTCGGGTGAGGTACATTAACTGTACTAAAGAAGTAAAGATTGAAGAGACAGTTGTTGCAGATAAGAAGTTTGTCAAGTATCAGATGCTTCAAGCACCGAGTGTGACCATGGAAGCAATCGACCCGGCCCCAGCTGCGTTTGGTGAGGACGTAAAAGTTCAGGGAGCCAAGCGGACGAACTCGGCCAACAAGGTGGTGGCAGCGGGGCCAGGGATGTTGCAGGTGGTTGAGCCGGGCGGAGGCAGTGGGATCACATTTCCCGGGCCAGAACGTCCGATGGAGCGTCTGCCGACCGATCCGCCTGTGCGTGCTGGTAACCAGTTTCGTAGTGGGTACAAGTTGACAGACGTAAAATATGAAAAACGTATGGATGCCAACAGTGAATCGGGAATGGTGCAGTTTTGGGGCACGGTGCGGGTGTTGCATATACCGCTGAGCCGTCCCGATATCAAAGGGGACGTCGACCAATTCCTCGCTACCCAACTGCCCGAAGGCGGACTGTACCTCCGCTGCGACAAACTCAAGGTCTTAGATCGTACCAGCGACGGCAAACCCAACAAACGCCTGGAAGCCACCGGCTCGGTGGTGGTTTATGGGCGTGACTTCGACGCCACGGCAGATGAAGTTAAGTTTGATGAGTCAAAAGATCTGATCATTTTCTCAAGTGTAACGGGCAACTCAACTCTAAAAAAACGTGACGTTCCCGGCGGCAAACCCCAGGTCGTTTCGGGCAAGACGATTCTTTACAACCGTAAAACCCGGGATACCAAAATCGTGGGCACTAGCACCATTCACGGCTCTACCGGGCCGTGAGCCATGGACCCAAGGCAGTCAGACGAAGCAGTTAAGATCCTTTCGTTTCAGGATTCTCGCTGGGAGGTGCCATTCCTGCTTCGCGAGCCAGTTTTTGGTAGCGAGTGGCCTTAAAAGCCTCGTCGAAGAGTCGGCGTTTGGTTTCGCTAGCGCGGGCGGGGTCATTTTTCACCTTGTCATACAAGGTGGCTAGGTGAAACAGGGCACGGGCGTGCTCTTCGGGATCGTCATTGTACAAAGCATCGACACGCAAGTAATGCCAAAAAGCTTGTGCCTGTTGACCTTTTTTCATCTTTAGGTC
The DNA here is from genome assembly GCA_046719305.1 of Gemmataceae bacterium. Classification (GTDB taxonomy): domain Bacteria; phylum Planctomycetota; class Planctomycetia; order Gemmatales; family Gemmataceae; genus RGDT01. The sequence goes on from JBDNDE010000194.1 coordinate 7,408, forward strand.
GCCCAGTAGATTGTGGGCCAACGCCCGCAAACGCCCATCTTCGGTTGCCTGAATCGCTGCCAGCAATGCTTTGTCGGCCCCATCGGTTTTTCCTAGGCCGATCTGGCTCTCGGTGAGATAAATGTCCACGCACGGTTTGTCGGCATCGCCTGGGCCGAGTTTGCTTGCCAACGAGGCAAAGCGTTTTTGGGCCTCGGCAAATTTTCCGGAGCGGAGAAACATTCTGCCGACTAAGAGGTCTCCCTGGCGGGCAACCGAGGGGGGGACACCCGGCAGGGAGGCGAGAGCTTCATACGCCACGCGTGCTTCATCAGGACGATTTGCTTCTTCAAGCAAGCGCCCCTGAGTAGTCAATGCGTTGATAATTGTAAAGCTCGTTAGATTGTCAGATGTAAATTCCTTGAGTGCGTTGATAGCATCGTCCCGTTTGCTGGGATTCTCTCGGGAAGCGTTCACCAAAAGCATCGCGATTCGATATTGCAGATAACGCCTAGCCTCGGGTCGACCAATCAGGCGGCGTTCGATCTCGCGGAAACCGTCCAACGCTCTAGAAAAGAACTCGTCTCGCTTGGTGCCGGTGGCTTTTTCCCAGTTGGACTCGTTGACGAAGCCGCGATTATACTCGATGGTCGGCACGTCAGGCGTGTAGTAGTACACCCGCATGATTTTGGCGGTCGGAATGTCGATCAGTTCATCGTTTTTGCCTTTGCGGACCCTAACTTTCAGGCCCAGAGGCGATTCTTCTTCGATCTTACCATAAACATCTTCTTCTTTTTTGGTAGCCGGGTCGAATAGGTAGATTCGATCGGAAGTTTTTTTATCGACCTGAGCGGGGGCATTGGTCCATCCGGCAACAACGAGAATCGAGACCACAAGTATCCCAGGCGATGTAATAAAACGACTAAACAGCCGACGCGATCCAGATACCGACATAGAATTGACTCCTAATTGGATTGAAAGAAAAGTTTGCCCGTACCCTGAAAAAGTTCACTTTTTCAGGGCGTCTACCTTTTCCTTCAGGTCGGGTTCCTTCGCCAACAGCTCCATAAACCGTGCCTTGGCCTGCTCCCCTCCGAGGTCCGGCCAACTCTTCTCCAGGTTAATCAACTGTTGGGCCGCGGCCCGATAGGCCGCATCACGCTCCGCCTGCCCCCTTTTGGAGGCCGCGATCTTACAAGCTGCCCCAAGCATCTGGGCGTAGACTTCAAAATAGCGATCCCGCATTACACCGCCTTGAGCCACTCGCTGAGCCAGTTGCTTGACCAAACGGGACCACAGGCCAAACGCCTCGGCCCATTTTTCCTCGGCCTGGAGCAGATAGCCTTGTTCGATCAGAGCGGTGAGGTCGGTAGCGCCCCAGCCGGGTTTGCCCGCAGTGCCTAGCACCCCGTTGAGCACTTCGCGTGCCTTCTTTAGATTGTCAAGATCCCCACTCATTCGTAACTCGCGAACATACATTAGCCGCGTGCCCCGTGAGCTAGGATCATCACCTTCGCTAAGAATCGCTTCGAGTTCTTTGGCCGCTTTGTCATGCACTTTCATGCTTGAATAGCAGCTGGCCAACTGACGCACAAGCTCAAGC
>JBDNDE010000195.1:0-8941 GCA_046719305.1 Gemmataceae bacterium
CAGTTGATATGTCCGCGAGGTGCAGATGTCCCGCACTAGTTTCTTAAAGTCATATTTGTACTCGGTGAACTTCTTCCCCAGAGCTGCCAGCAACTCCGGATTACTGGCCGGGTTGCTGATGCGAACATCATCCACTTCGTCGATGATGCCCACACCGAAGAAGTGGTGCCAGACACGATTGGCCAGGCCCGTGGCAAAGTAAGGATTGTCTGGCGAGGCCAACCAGCGGGCCAGGGCTACGCGGCGGTCTTCGCCTTTGAGATCGGGGGCGGCACCGCCCAGAAACTTGGGCTTCATCACCTGCCGTGTCACCGGATGCGACACCTCGCCGCCTCGGCTGTTGAAGATCACCACTTCCCGCGGATCGTCGGTGCCTTTGCGGCCGATCTGACTAAAGAAGGCGGCAAAGCCGTAGTAGTCGTCCATGGTCCAGCGGTCAAACGGGTGGTTGTGACACTGGGCACACTGGATACGCATGCCCATGAAGACCTGTGCGACATTTTCCGTCAACTTCAGGATGTCGCGTTCGGCTTGATAGAAATTGGTCGCCGGGTTCTTAAATGTGCCGCCCGAAGCTCCAAGCAGTTCCTGTACCCACTCATTGACCGGTACGTTGTTAGCAATCTTGTTCTGCAGCCATTCATAGTACAGCAGCATCGCTTTATAGCTGACCTCGTTGCTGCTGCGAATCTGCAGAAGCTCAGCCCACTTGAGTACCCAAAGTTCGGCAAACTCTTTTCGATTGAGCAGTTCATCGACCAGCTTGTCCCGTTTGGCCGGGTCTTTGCTTCCGACGAAGCGATGGTACTCTTCCACCGTGGGCAGTAGGCCGATGATGTCGAGATAGACTCGGCGTAGGAAAGTCTCATCGTCACACACCTCGGCGGGAAGGATGCGAAGTTTCTGCAACTTGGCATGGACCAAGGTATCGATATAGTTCTTTTCCTCGATGTTGGGCCAGCTATACTTCAACCCTTTGGGCAGCACAATGATCTGGCTGCCCACGGTGAAGGTGGCAAAGCGGGCCATCACAAACGCTTCACCGCGTTCGTTGGCCGTCACCAAGCCGTTGTCGCTGATCTTGGCAGAGTTGTCGTTGTTGCTCAAAAACAGAGCCAGATGCGTAACATCTCGATAGCTGCCATCGCTGTATTTGGCACGCACGGTCATCTGTTGGGTCTCGCCCTTGCCATCTAGCACAGCGTGACGCGGATAAATCTCCAGATCAACCGGTGTGGGAATATTGGCCGGATCGTTGGGAGCCTTGGCCTCGATCCAGCGAACCAGGTCATTATAGAGATAATCGCCTTCTTTGATGCGTTGTCCGCCCGTGTGGGGAACTTTGCCACAGGCCTTCTCGATCAGTAGACTCTCGCCGGGTAGCGCCAGATTGAGCCGTCGGCCCGGTGCTTCCCGCGTCAGACGATAATGGTCGCCGTCGGCATCGAAGCCAAACAGCGACAAGCGGAAGCCATCTTTGCCCCGAGCCGCCCCATGGCAGCCGCCCGAGTTGCATCCGGCACGCATGAAGATGGGCATGACATCGAGCTTGAAGCTAATGGGCCGATCTTTCGTTGCATCGATAACCTTGACCGGCACTTGTGCTTTTTTGCCTTCAAATTCGACGACGAGTTGCGTTTCACCGTCGGCCAACGGGGTCAGGAGGTTACCAGTAATCTTGGCTAACGCAGGGTTGACTAAGGCGACCTTGGCCTGGGTGGTCACGTCTCGGGTGATGCCATCGGCATAACTGGCCTGGACCACGAAGAGTTGTTGGCTGCGCGAAGTGGTCAGCGTTACCTCGGGGGGCGAGATGGTCAGTGTCGTCACGCTTGCTTGCAGGGGCGCGCCCAACCAAGCAAGCACTATTAGAGTACGAATGGCCATATCTTTGCCTCGGGGTGGGGTCAATTCTTTTTGTCCTTTTGGGCCTTCTCGCGTTCTTCCTGCTCTTTGCGCAGTTGTTCCAAACGTGACAGGCGTTTAGGCGGTGTCGGTGGGGCAGGCGGCGTCGGCTGCGCCTTGGGATTCATTGGCGGCATCGGCGGGGGGGTCACTTTGACGATCGGCACGTCCACCCGGAGTTCCGAGTAGCCCGTGTTGGCCACCATCACTTCGCCAGCACGCGGAACAATGACCTGGCAGAACAAATTGCGATGATTGCCGGCTGGGGTCGTCTTCTCGGTAGTGAGCTTGAAGATCACTTCAGGCGTGTCTTTCGTGATGGTCTGTTCCGGCGCAGTGACTCTGGGCGGCAGGCCAAGCAATTTGATCGTCGCGGTGCCCTCAAAGGGGCTGAGATGCTGCAACTTCACCACCATCTCCGTCGCTTGGCCCTGTTCCACCGCCCCACGCTGCATATTGGCCACCACAAATGGTGCAACCACTTCTAAATGAAACAGCTGCGAAGAGGTCCAGACCGGACCTTGGCCGGCGTCGGCCACGGCGATCACGGCCGTCTTCCATTTCTTGATCTGGGCATTGCCGGCGGCATTATACGGCAGAAGAACTTCGGTGCCCTCGGCGGGGATAGTGACAGCAGAAGCCGAACTGACGCCGGGGGGATTCCACAAGGGATAAACGGTAATGGGACCTTTGAAGGTTGCTTGCCGCCGGGCGACCACCTTGACTTGCAGGCTGCCGTTTTGAATCAGTGGCACTTTAGGTTCGATCACGTCGATGGCGTAAGGAGCTTCCTGCGTGACAGCCACGGCGAGCCGATCGACTTCTTTTTTCCAGTAGATCGATTGACCGGGGTTGCCGGTGACCAGTTCAACCGTTTGAGCAAAGCGACTGGTGATGGGTGGATGTTTTGGATCAGCATGTTTAGCCGTCAACTCAACCAACCTGCCGCTTATCGCTGCGGTCGGGGCGGCTTCAAAAAGCACGGGCAAGGTGTCGAGATTAGCAGCCAGATTTTCCGCTTGCAGACTGATGCCAGCCGGCAGGCCATTGGCTCCGAGGACCAGTTCACCGCCGAAGTTGGCTCGACCGATGGTAACAAGCGAGGCCATGCGTCCACCTTTGGGAACGCTGAGGGTTTGGCGTTCCTGCGAAAAGATGTTCACCTTGGGGATGCTCAGGTTGGCAACCAGCGGCACAGGGATGAATTCAACGCGGTAGAAGTAGGTCGGCCCGCCTTTGCCCAAATGATCCGTGACGCTTATCACATATTCGCCATCGTTGGGAATCGTCACGCGGAAATAGCTGTCTGGGCCGACCGAATCGTCATTCGAAGCAATTGCTCCCCCCCCGGCCACGAACAACGTCATCACCGGGTCCAGGGGCGAACCCAGCCGGCGAGCGAAGCAGTGTACCTCGAAAACCTGACCTTTGCTGGCCTTGAAGCGGTAGTGATCGACTTGGCCGGCCTTTTCGATCACTCCGTTGAATGCCGCGGGAAATACCTCCGTGCGGGTGGCGGTGGAGTGGTCGGCGTTGGGTTCCTTTTCGATCACATTGGGTAAGTCGCTAATACGGAACGGGATGCCCGAAGGCGAAATTCCCTGGGCATCCTGGCAGTGCAACGCGACCGTCTCGCCCAGTTTCCCCTCTACTTTCACCTTCTGCTTGATCGGCCCAGTGGGATCACCCAAAAACGTCACCTCGATCTCTTCACCTGCTCTGCCGCCCGCGGGCACCACGGCCGTTGGTCGGGGATGATGGCCGACATGCAGACGGTACCCACAGGCCCCGTTGCCCTGGTAACTGCTATCACGAACCAAGATGAAATAGGTGCCATCGGCCGGGGCGACGATGGAGCACAGGGCATCTTGTCCCAGCAGGGGAGCATCATCACTGGTGGCAAGCTCAAAACGTTTGGCATCCAGGATGGCGATGTAAGGATCGAACAGGGTGTTGGCCAAACGCATTGCCTCGATCTCGACGCTGAGGCGTTGGCCCTTCTTCAATTGCACAGCGTAGTAGTCGACATCCTCCGTTTGAACGACCCCTTCGATGGTCACGTTCAAACCAATCTTCTGCGGGGCAGTAAACTCGTTGTTCGGCTCCACCTCGGCCACGCTGGGATATGCTCCAACCCAGACCGTGCGAAGCTCACTGATCCCGCTAGCGGTGCGCACTCGCACAGCATGTTCGCCCAGGGCGCACGTCGGCGCCACCTGGACGGTTGCCTTAACGGCATTAGGGGTTGGCTCGAGTTTGGTGACCGTGAAGCCAGGACTGTAAAAGAGGATCTCCTGTGAATCGGCGAGACGGGCACCGTTAAAGGTGAGGACCACTTCAGTGCCTCGTTGTACCCCGCGTGGAGTGACGCCGTTGAGAACGGGGGAAGCGGCCTGCAATGACGAGGAAACCACGAAACACACCATCAACGCCAACAGCGAAACGCGAATCCGTCTCATCACCGGGATGCCTCTCTTGCGTGTGCGTACTTGTCGTCTCTTTTGGTGTGGTTCGTGGTTCAGAGTCGTTCGGCGGGGCGGGATCCCGCTGCTACTTTTACGGCCCTCAGGCCAGCAGATCCTTGCGGACCTTGCCCTCGCGGACAATGTCGATCGGTCGGCTGCCGGGTGCCATCAACCGCTTCTCGCCATCAATGCCCAGCTGATGGTAAACAGTCATGGCAAGATCTTCGACCGTCAGCGGATCGTCCTCGGGTTCGGTCGCCGTGGCATCCGACGAGCCATAGATGAACCCTTTCTTGATGCCGCCACCGGCCAGTATCACGCTAAACACCTTCGGCCAGTGGTCGCGACCGGCAGTGCTGTTGATTTTGGGGGTCCGGCCGAACTCGCTGCTGACCATCACCAGGGTGCTGTCGAGCAGACCACGGTTGGTCAGGTCGCGAATCAACGCCGCAAACGCCTGGTCAAACGGTGGCAACTGACTGGCCATGCCGGGCTTGATGGCATTGTGCATGTCCCAACCGCCATAAGTCAAGGAGACGAATCGCACCCCCGCTTCGACTAGGCGACGCGCCATCAGCAGGCGTTGGCCTGCGGCATTGCGGCCATACTCGTTGCGAAGGGCATCGGGTTCCTTGGAGATGTCGAAGGCGAGCTTGGCCTTTTCACTGCTGATAAGGCTGTAGGCACGTTCATAGAAAGTATCCATCGCCTTCAGCCCGTCGTCTTTGGCCTGGCCGGCAAAGTGATCGTTGACCGCGGCCAACATATTTTTACGCTTCTCGAAGCGAGCTTGATCGACACCACCGGGCAGCTTGAGATCTTGCACCGTGAAACCGGGATTGGCCGGGTCGCTGCCCAGGCTGAACGGCGCATACGCGCTGCTTAGGTAGCCGCTTCCCGCGTAGGTGGTCGGCAAGCTCGGAATGCACACGTAAGGGGGCAGATTTTTACGCGGTCCTAGTTCGTGGCTGACCACGCTGCCCATGCTGGGATAGGTCAACGCCGGGCTGGGTCGATACCCAGTGAACATGTTGTGCGTGCCGCGCTCGTGGGCCGCCTCGCCATGCGTCATGCTGCGGCAAACGGTGATTTTGTCGGCGATTTCAGCAGTTTTTTTCATGTACTCGCTGAAAACGACCCCTTCGAGCTTGGTTTTGGTGACCCCGATCTCACCGCGATATTCGATTGGAGCCAGCGGCTTGGGATCGACGAAGTCTTGATGGGCAATTCCCCCTGGCAGGAAAATATGAATGACGGACTGCGCGGGCGGCTCTTTTTTCCCAGCCGCGGGAGGATTGGCCTGAGCCTGCAAACGGAAGAACTGATCCAGCGAGAGTCCCAAGCCAGCGACAACGCCGACCTGAAGAAACGAGCGGCGCGAAGGATTCGGCAGCATGCGGAACAAGCTCCTAATGGGAAGGAAACATAACAAGGTGGGCGGGTTTGGTAGGTTGCGCAGGCAGTCCACCCGAGGACACCTCAGTGGTTGAGTATACCCTAACAAGCTCGGCTGCTAGTGTCAAGATGGCGAAAAAAAGCCGGTTCTATGGAGAGTTGGCCCCAGTGACCCCAACCGCTGCTCTGGGACAAGCAGGCCTCTTCTTAGGCCTCTTCTCAGAAACTCTTCATCAGGTCGCTCTTTGCATCTCATCTCAAACGTGACCTATGCTTGGAACAATTCCCTCGTGACTTTTGACCTCGGCGAGGCTTTTTGTCTCCATGTTTACTGTCCTTTCGGATTCCGTTCCGGTGGCCCCTCACTAGTCTGGTGAGCAGCCCCTGCCTGGCTATCGGCTTCTGGAACCTCTGGGGCGGGGCGGCTTCGGCGAAGTGTGGAAATGCGAAGCCCCGGGCGGCTTGCACAAAGCCATCAAGTTTGTCTCGGGCGGACCAACGTTTGATCGGCCTCACAGCAATGCCGAACAAGAGTTACGGGCAATGAATCGGATCAAGGCGATTCGCCATCCCTTTCTACTCAGCACCGAGCGGGTCAAGTTTGTCGGCCATGAGTTGGTCATTGTCATGGAACTAGCCGACTGTTCGTTGCATGATCTGTTGTGCGAATACCAGGGCCGCGGTGAGGTAGGTATCCCGCGATGGGAATTGGTCGGCTACCTGCGCGAGGCGGCCGAGGTGTTGGACCTCCTGAACCAGGAATACGGAATCAAGCATCGGGATATCAAACTTCGTAACATCTTCTTAGTCGGCAAACATGCCAAAGTGGCCGATTTGGGACTCGCGGCCAGTCTGGCAGAACTCACCGGCCCCGAGGCTCACTGTGGCGGACTAACGCCACCGTACGCTGCCCCGGAAACATTCAAAGGACAAGGGACTCTTTTCACTGACCAGTGCAGTTTAGCCGTCACCTATGTCGAATTGCTGACGGGTCGTCCCCTGTTCGTGGCTTGCAATCGCAAAGAATTGATGATGCAAGTGTGTAGCCACCCCCCTGACCTCAGCGGACTCCCCCCCGAAGACCGCTTGATCGTCGCTCGAGCCTTGGCCAAGGAGCCGCGTGAGCGGTATGCCAGTTGTCTGAAGTTTATCGACGAACTGGAGGCAGTGGGCGTGCCTGAGACGCTTTCTGGGCGAAAGACCAACAGCACCTCCTACGAGTTCAGCCTAGATGAACTGGCGACCACTCCCAGTTCGGTCTCTAATGGGTCGGGGCTGTATCGCCGACCCAGCCGAATCTTGCCTGCCGTTCGGCCTACAGCACCATCCGCATTGGCCGAGACGCTGACGGGTTATGAATTGCTCGATTCGCTGGGGCGTGGTCCGGCCGGCGAGTTGTGGCGGGCACGCAACAGCAGGGGCGAATCCTGTCTGCTGCGGTTCCTCGCATTGCCCAGGGGTTCGCCCGAACCCCCTGCCGGACTCCAACGAGTGCTGAATCTACGACATGAACAATTGCCCCGCATGCAGCTTCTTCCTGCCGGACCAGACCGAGTCGCTCTGATTACGCCCATGGGCCATCACAGCCTCTGGGATCGGTTTCGCCAGTGTCACGGAAATGGGATGCCCGGCATCCCGCGAACGGAATTGCTAGCCTCGCTGAAGCTTTATGCCGCCGCCCTGGACGAGCTGTATCACCAAGAACAGCTCCAGCACCTGTTGCTCTCGCCCCGCCACCTCGTGCAGTCGGCTAACAGTCATTGGATGCTGGAGTTTGGACTGGCTGAGTGCTGGTGGCTGCCGCAGAATCTGCAGCCGGCGCAGTTAAGTCCGCGTTACAGTGCGCCGGAATTATTTGAATCACTCGTTTGTGGTGCTTGTGATCAATATAGCCTTGCACTACTCTATCAAGAACTTCTTGTGGGACTTCATCCCTTTCGCAACCTCAACGCCCGGCAGATGGCCAATCCCCAATTACGCGGCACACCTGATGTGAGCTTGTTGCCGAGGCCAGATCGCGCGGTGGTTCTACGAGCCTTGAGCAACGACCCTGTCAAACGGTTTGGCTCTTGTTGCGAATTGCTGTCGGCTCTGGAGGAGTCGGGACAGCGGGGCCAAAGCATGGTAATCTCCCCCAGTGACAGCTTTCAGGAAGGGCAATTTCGGCCGACGGGCTGTGCATCGGAAACAAAGCAACAGCTGACCCCGAGTTGGAAGGAACCGCTGGAAGAGATCCTGGCCCATGCTAGCCGGGGACAGGAGATCCGCTCAGAAGGGCTAATGCACTATCGATTGGTCCCCGCGCACTATCTGGAACAACGCTGCCTGGCCCGTCTACCGGCCGGTATGGCCCGGTTGAAGATAGAGGGATTCCGCGAGCAGTGGCAAGCTCAGGAGGTGTCACGCGCGGACCGGCGGACGATCTATCAGTTGGTATCAAAAAGTAATCTTTGGGATCGTTGCTTGGGGCGAACGCCCGGTCTGCAAATCGAGATCCGCATCGGCACAGCAGACCGTGTTACAGGCCTGAGTCCGTTACGCATTCGCCTGGAGCCGATTGATTGTAACCGTACACGGGCTGAACAGATGCTAGCAGAACTCGGTCCGACCCTCCTGTCCAGCCTGCAAACCTATCTGCACACCCGGTCGGATCAATCGGCCCAAGAGCGTTTCGGTCTCACTCAGCAGGTAACCCTTCTACCGCCTGGTATCAAACCGATCTGCGCTATGCTTCGGGATCTGGGCCGCGATGGGCTGTGTGTTATCAGCCCTGAGCCACTGGCAATCGGACCGTTGCAGATGCAGATGAATCAATGGGCCTCCCCCGTGATGATTTCGTTGCCTGGCCGGGTCGTGGATTGTTTCCGTGTAGATTGCTCACACGAGATCGAGATCCGCCTGGGCTAGGGTTCGCTTCAGCAACAGTAGTTACTGGAACCTTAACGTGATTGGCTGCGTATGCTGGTCACGCTGATCACGTTCCGCCGTGCCTGACCGTGATACCAGATCGACCCGCTTACTTCTACTTCCTGACCGATCCACGGTTCCAGATGGACGCTCGGGTGGCCGCTGATGGCATAGCCTGCTTCGGTGTAGGTGCCGTTGAGCAAGACCTCGATGCGGTAAGTAGGGCGGCGGTCGATATTCCAGCCGGCGCGATACAGCCGAGCCTTGTA
>JBDNDE010000196.1:0-8911 GCA_046719305.1 Gemmataceae bacterium
AGGCCAGCGAAAAGCTCCAGGCCGAACTCAAAACCAAAATCAGCGAGACGAAAAAAGAGGTCGAGGCCGAACGCCGCTCGCCCAAAAAGGGAGGCCCGAGCTTCAAAATCCCCCGCCAAGGTGCTGGGCAAGTCCTGCTGATCGGCGGCCCCAACGCGGGCAAAAGCCGAATCCTGAGCCGGTTGACCCGAGCCACGCCTGAGGTCGCGCCGTATCCGTTCACCACTCGCGAACCGTCTGCCGGCATGATGGATTGGGAAGATGTCCGTGTCCAACTCATCGACACCCCCCCCATTACTGCTGACTACCTCGAAGGCTACCTAGCCAATATGATTCGCGTCGCGGACCTGTGCGTGCTATGCGTCGATCTGGCCGACGATGACGGCGTGTTTGCTGCCGAGGCGGTCCTAAACCGGCTGGGCAACAAAACTGTCCTGATCGGTCAGGTTCCCGAAGACCCCGAGGACCCAACCATCGAGTATGTCAAGACTCTCGTTGCGGCCAACAAAATGGCAGCAGAGGGAGCCAGTGAACGGCTGGAGATTCTGCGGGAGATGTTTGGGGAGCGATTCCCTTATGTGCTGCTGGACGCCGAGTCCGGTCAAGGGATCGAGGAGCTTCGCCATGCTATTTACAAAGGTTTAGATGTTATTCGCATATATAGCAAACGTCCCGGCAAGCCGGCCGATCTAGAAGCCCCGTTTACCGTGCCGCGCGGCAGTACTGTTGCTCAATTTGCCACCGAGGTGCATCGCGATTTTGGCGAAAAGCTCAAGTCGGCCAAGGTTTGGGGAACCGGGGTGTTCGACGGCCAGAGCGTGACGCGTGATCACATCCTGCATGATAAAGATATTGTTGAATTGCATATGTAATTTATGCAGATGCAACCGCGCCAATCATCTGGCCGATGCTTTACTTGCCGCGAGCCTTGTCCAGGGCATTGGCAAATGTCAGCGTAGCAGTCGGCAGGGTGAGCTTAAGGCTCAAGGCGTTGCTGCTCTGTGTGCGGGCCTCCAGGCGGACCCCATCGTCGCCGCTTCCGAACGCCTGCTTAGCGGCTCGAGGGGCGGATGTCATCTCCGGGTCGACCTTGGCCAACGCCGGCGCTAACGCCCGCAGATGCATCTCCAGACACAGCGGTACCGCAGGAGCAGGCTTGGTCGCTAGGGCATCCTTAAGCATCTTCAGGGCGTCTGCCCCGCCGGCCAGGATTAACACGTCGTCGCGCAGGGCGAAATAGACTGGCCCAGCACCGATTAGTTCGCGTGTCGTGGCGTCTAGACGCTCTTGCTCGGCCTGATGGATGGCGATCTCCCCCAGCTTGTCGGCCTCGAGTTTGAAGCCACGTTGCGAGCGGGCTGTCAGTTTCCTGTAGGTTTGCTTGAGGCCCAGTTCGAGTTTCTTGCCTTCTTGCACCCCCACGGCCACGATCACACTGTAACGGCCGTTTTTGTCTGGGCCGCGCATCTGGGCAGCGAGATCGAGGCCACCGGCTTTGAGCGTCGGCAAGGCGCCCTTGGCGAGTGGTTCGGCGGTTTCGCGTTCGTGTGCTTGCAGGAGATCGAGCAAGTCATTGACATTTTTATCGATTAAGGCAAGGAGAGTTTTGTTGGTGAACGGGGGAAACACCAGACGCATCGCACCGGTGAGAGCCGCCTCACGAGCCAACACGCTCACTGCCGGGCTTCGCAGCTTACCTAGCTGGGCCAATTGGTTGGCCAACTCGGTGCCCTCGCGGGCCGAGGCGGTCAGTTCCAGACGCAGTTGTTCGGTTTTAGGGGCCACGTGGATATGGAAAGCCAAGCGTTCCCCTTCCTCCAACAATGCTTTCATCCAGGCCGTGGCATCCTCCACCAGAGCATCGCGTAGCGGGTCGGCCTCCTCGCCGCGGCCAGTCGAGGCGTCACTTTTCCAGTCGCTCATCTGCAGGCCGATCATGCTGATCGCCAGCTTACGCAACGGCGTGGGGATCGCGGCGAGGTTGACTAGCAACGAAACGCTGGCATCTGCCTTGCCCAGGGCGAGCTCGGGCCGGGGCAGATCGGCCTCGGCGGGCAGTTTGGTTCCCTCGGTGAGTTTGAGCATGGCATAAACATAACCATGGGCAAAGCGAAACATCACTTGATTGATGAATGGGATCCCCTCGATCGTGACACGGTAACTGCCGTCGGCTTGCTTTTTTGGCTCGTTGCCCACACTCGTCACGAATTTCACGAAAGCGACCTCATCGGCGATCGGCAGCATCACAAAAATGGGGCTTTGATCCACCTTCGCCGTCAACTGGGCACTTAGACCCAGCGGCTTTTTGGTGTCGACGCCTTCGAGTCCTTTCGGCCCGGTGCGAGCCAGCATCGCCTTTTCAAACTCTTTGCCTTCGTCTTCCCGGCCGGCTTGTTTGAACAGATGCCGCAAATCGCCGATCAGGCCATCGAGCGATGAGGCCCGCAGGATCACAGACGGCTCAGCGGCCGGCGCGAGCGACACAGACAGGACCAGAGCGATTAGGGCAAGTTTTCCGTGCATGAACGTCGAGGCTCCTTCTCGTTTGCGGTTCACCAATATAAATCAACCGGCAAGCAAGTTCCCATTCTCTCCGAGGACTACTCATGCGTGCAACGGCAGGTTTCATTACCTCTCCACGGGCCAGTTGGCAACTGGCTGGGATGCCCGGCTGGCTCCTCCTGTGGGCCGCGTTCCTGGTCCCGCTCAGCCAAGCGTCTTGGGCGGCCGACCCGGTTCCTGCTAAAGCTAAAGTGCCAGCCATCCGCATCGAGAGCAAAGACGACACCATTTCGTGGTATGCCGCAGAGCACCTGATCACGCGTTACCACACGGCCGAGAAGCACGCCAAACCCTACTTCTACCCATTGCAGCCCTTACCAGGCAAGGGGGTGACGCGGTCCTGGCCGATCGAGGAAGGCGGTGACGAGAAGAAGGATCACATCCACCATCGTTCGCTGTGGTTTTGTCATGGCGATGTCATTCCCGAGGGGGTGGAATACGTCAAGAGCAGCGACAAGCACGTCAAAGGCGTCGATTTCTGGTCCGAGGCCAAGAATCATGGCAAAATCGTTTGCCGTGAGGTGGCCATCGACAAGGAGAGCGGCCGGGTGGTGACCCGCAACGAGTGGCGTGAGCCGGGCGGCAAGAAGATTTTGGAGGAGACGCGCACGCTGAGCTTGACCGCTCTGGGGACTGATCGGTTCTTGTTGGTCTTTGAGATCGACTTGCACGCCAGTGAGTGCCCAATCACCTTTGGCGACACCAAAGAAGGCTCGTTGGGCCTGCGAGTCCGCAAGACCATCGCTCTGGATACCAGCAACAAGAAGGGCCAACTGGTCAACGACAAGGGCGACAGCGGCGAGTTGGCCCTGTGGGGTCGCCTAGCCAACTGGGTGGACTACAGTGGCCCGCTAGGGACGGACGGCCCCATCGGCGGGGTAGCCATCTTTGCCGATCCCAAGAATCCCAGCGCCAGCGGCTGGCATGCCCGAGCCTATGGGCTGTTAGCGGCCAATCCTTTTGCCCGAGCCGGGAGCAAATTCCCCGACCGCAAGGGCGACACCTCTCTGGTCAAGCTGGCCAAAGGCGAGCGCCTTAAATTGCGTTATGGCGTTTATCTGCATGCAGGTGATGTGAAAACGGGTGGAGTCGCGGAAGCCTTCAAGGTATTTGCCAAATGAGTGATGCGCGATACTTTATCGGTCTGGATGTCGGCGGCACCGCCATGAAGGCCGGTGTCGTCGATGACCAAGGCCACCCGCTCAGCGCTGTCAGCCTGCCTACGGAGGCGGCCCGTGGCCCTGAAGCAGGCCTAGAACGCATGGCCGAGACGATTCGTGAAGCCCTACGAGCCGCCGGTTGCAGCCTCGATGAGATCGCGGCCATCGGGGTGGCCACGCCGGGGCTGATGGACATTCCCGCAGGGATCATCACCGAATCGGTGAATATGCCCGGTTGGCATCAGGTACCGGTCCGCGATACCATCGCTCAACGCTTCGGCAAGCCGACCGCTTTTCAAAACGATGCCAATGCCGCAGCAATGGGGGAATACTGGGCCGGTGCCGGCAAAGGAGTGCGGAGTCTGGTCTTTTTCACCCTGGGCACCGGCGTAGGCGGTGGCATTATTCTGGATGGCCAAGTTCTCGAAGGACGCCATAGTCACGGCGGCGAACTGGGCCACTTGAAAATCGAAATGAGCCATCCGCGCCGCTGTGGTTGTGGCCGACTGGGGTGCCTGGAGGCATATGCCAGTGCTTTGGCAGTGGTTAAACGCACTTACGAGGCGCTCAACCGCCCCGGCGAGCGTTCTAGTTTGCGTGAAGTCCTCACCTCTCGGGGCGAACTGACGGCTCGCGACGTTTTCACTGCTGCCGATCAGGGCGACGAGTTGGCCGGTCGACTGGTCGAGGAAACGGCCTATTATCTAGCCATCGGGGCGATGAATGCCATGCATACGATTGACCCGGACATGATCGTCTTCGGCGGAGGCATGACGGCAGCGGGCGAAGGCTTTCTAGAACGCATCCGCTATCATGTGCGTCAGTTGGCCTTTCCGATCCCAGCCGAACGCACGGTGGTACGATATGCCCAGTTGGGTACCGACGCCGGTTTCATCGGTGCGGCGGGGTGCGGCCGGCAACTGCTGACTGGTCGTCTCGCTCTTGATTCCAGCTCAGCGAATGCATAGCATGACCCCTGTCTCGATGGCCGGAACAGTCGAGACGAGAAAGAACAACCAGACGTACTCCTTTCGACGCTTCTTTCATGGATGCAACCGTTTCGGTTCGGCATGTGCCTGTACTTCCTCGTGAAGTGCTGCATGGGCTGAATCCCTTGCCCGGCCAGGTGCTGGTGGATTGTACCACTGGAGTCGGCGGGCATACGCGGCTGTTGGCCGAGCGGGTCGCCCCCACGGGGCAAATTCTCGCTCTGGATCAGGATGCTACCATGCTGGAGCAGGCACGCACTCGACTACAAGGTTTGCCGGTGCGTTTTATCCATGCATCCTTTGATGCCCTGCCGGACGTCCTCGAGTCGTTGGGCCTGGCATGCGTCGATGGTATCCTGGCTGATCTGGGCATCTGCTCCGATCAACTCGATGCCGCCGATCGGGGCTTCAGCTTCAGTCGGGAGGGACCACTCGATATGCGGATGAATCGCCAGGAGACCGAAACCGCTGCCGAACTACTGCATCGGCTGCCCGAACCCGAACTGGCCGATCTCATCTACCGCTACGGCGAGGAACGCTACAGCCGACGCATTGCCAAACGGATTGTCGAGCAACGCCAAAAGAGTCGCTTAACCACCACCACTCAACTGGCCGAGTTGGTCCGCCGGTGTGTGCCGCGTAGTGGGGGAATCGACCCGGCAACGCGGACCTTCCAGGCTCTGCGTGTCGCCGTCAATGACGAACTGGGAGCCTTGGAACGGCTGCTAGCGGTCCTGCCCCGGTTGCTCCGCACCGGAGGAATAGCGGCTATAATTAGTTTTCATTCGTTGGAAGATCGACGGGTGAAGCAGGCGATTCGTAATCGCGATGTTTGGGAAGAACTCACCCGCAAACCGATCACCGCACAACCCGACGAGATCGCCAGCAATCCACGTGCCCGCAGTGCCAAGCTGCGGCTAGCGCGACGGAAGTAGACGACCTAGAAAGGGAACGTAAGTAGACGACCTAGCAAGGGAAGCGTCCGCCGAAAATCGGCGTGACGAGCCAAAGGAGAACGAACGCATGGACGCATCAAAGCGCTCACGATATGGCTGGATAGCCTTGGGTGCCTTTCTGTGCCTGGGCACGATTGGGGGGTTGCTGAAAATGCGTGCCCCTAGTCGGGCTTACGCTCAGCATCCTGAGCCGCCGAAAATCACCGTGGAAATGCCCCCCGAGCCGACGCCCCCTTTGCCCTCGCCGGCTGCGTCTCCCGCCTCATTGCCGACGCCCACGCCGCTGCAAGAGGTCTCACCTGAGCCTCCTGCCGCGCTGCCGACCCCGGCTCCGAGTGACGCCACCCCGTCCGTCGATACCCCGTTGCCAGCCCTGAAAACAGTCGGTTTTGAAGAGCCTGTGCCGCCACTGCCCAGTGGAGCAGCGCCGGTTGCCCCGCCCCCTTCGGCACCGCGAGTTGGGACAGAATCTAGTCCGATTCTGATTCCGGGTAGCATGCCGCCCTCGCCCGAGACGCCCAAGCCGATCGAGACGCCCCAGCCGGCGGATGCTCCCAAACCGTTGGGGGTTCCTCCGACGGCCACGGCCCCCTTGGTGACGCCGGTGCCCTATCAAGCGCCAGCCCCAACGCCACCGGACACCACCAAAACGGTTGCCGCTACCACAGAACCAACCAGCAGGAGCGAAAACCTGCAACCTCTGCCGATGCTCCGCCCCCGGCCGACACCCAAGCCCAAAGTGGTGTTGCCGCTCACCGGCACCTCGGTGACCATGCTCTCGGGACACACCTTGACGCTACCAGCCAGCGTGCAAGAGCAGCTGGCCAACTGTGACACACTGTTGATCTCGCCTGGTTCCTCACGCTGTCTGTGGCTCACCAACCAGGCCCATCTCGACCGCTTGGCCGAGAAGCTGGAGAAATCGACGGCTCGCGAGGACGACATCCAAGCATTCAAACGTCTGTATTATGCACAGATCATAAAAATGCCGGCGCGAGACGGCCGCGTCACCTTGACGGAACGCTTGGCCGCGTTTGCCGGCCTGGCCCCCAACGCCGAGGTGGTACTCGTGGGTATTGACGACCACTTCGAGTTGTGGGACGCCGCTGTTTGGCGCAAGTTCGCTACCACTCGAAAGGCCGACTCGGCAGACTGAGAGCGTCGCGGTGTGCGGAATCGCTTCCGTTCAAACCGATCCGCCAGGGTCGGTTTGTTTTCTTTTGGGAACCTATTCGTCCGGCAAGAAAGTCACGCTCGACTTAGCTGCCGTGATGGATTGAACCCTTCCGCCAATGCCCGGGAACCAAGCTCCAAATGGCACCAAGAAATACCGTTGAAGGACGATTCCATGTGAAACAGCAATTTCCATTTCCATTTCTTAGCAAGACAGCTAGTAAGGGTAGTAAGAGGAGAGCCTCCGGCACCCTCGGGATGGACCCGTCGCCTGACGAAAAACTGCCTTTGCTGTGTAGGGCCTAGCCACATAGGCATAGCCACACGGGAGAGATCTTTCCCGCTTCTGTCGGACCACCCCCCCCCTCCCGCCGCCGCGGATGGTGAACCTGATCCGGCAGAGGGCGGCTTCTGGGCAGTTATCGTCTGGTCCATAGGCGGCTCCCTGGCAGATGACGGTTGTTGAAGAGAATGTTGAGCAGAAACTGGACACCCGCCGGGGGGGATTCCTAGGATCAGCGTTGATTCTCCTTCGGTGCGGAGCGACCCCTCATGAATCGACACTTCGTCCCACGACACTTTGTCCTTCTCTCAGCCATTTCCCTTCTGGCGGGCTTCACTTGGCTCTCGGCCCAAAAGCCGCTCCGCCCTACAGTTTTCGCGATCACCAATGCCCGGATTTTTGTTAAACCCGATGAGATTCTCGGCTCGGCCACGATAGTGATTCGCGATGGATTGATCGAAGCTGTGGGGGAACGGGTCAGCCCACCCGCCGATGCTGTGGTGATCGATGGCCGGGGCAAGACGGTGTGTGCTGGCTTCATCGACGGGTTATCGAATCTCGGCTTTGATGCCAGTCAACGGAAATCGACCGTGGGAGATCCCGCCCCGGTGGATTTGGCCTCCGAGGCACTGGCCTATACACGCCCGGATCACCGCCGAGGTCTGACGCCCGATTTCCAGGTTCGCGCTGCACTCAAGGCGGACGATTACGCGTTGTGGCGGGCCCAGGGGGTCACGGCTCGGCTGATCGCTCCGGATGGCGGCATCCTGCTGGGGCAATCGGCCCTGGTTAGCCTGTCGGGCGAAACGCCGCGAACGGCCGTTCTCAACGGGGCAGTGGCGCAGCACTTAGCGTTTCGTTCGCCGGGCGGCACCGAATATCCCCGCTCGCTGATGGGTTATGTCGCCCACGCTCGGCAGATGTTTTACGATGCAGGTTTCCATCAACGCCAACTGGCTGCCTTTGCCAGAGGAGGCGGCGTGGGCAAACGTCCGGCTGCCGACCCCGCTCTGGAAGCGTTGGCCCCCGTGCTAACCGGCAAAATGCCCCTAATCATCGAAGCCGATCGCCGCGATGACATCGAACGCGCGCTGGACTTCGCCGCCGAGTTCAAGCTCAAGCCAATTCTCTATGGCGGTCAGGATGCCTGGAAGCTGGCCGGGCGTCTGGCAGAACAACAGATACCGGTGATTCTGCGGATCGACTTCGGCCCAGAGCGAACGGAAGCAGAAGTGCCCCAACGAGTACGTCAGGAACAGCAAAAGCAGCGTCGGCAAGAAATCGCCTGTGCCGGCGAACTGTTCCGCGCGGGGGTCAGCGTTGTCTTGGCTTCCCAGGGACAACCTGGCGACGATCCGGCCAAAGCGTTCCGCCAAGCCATCACTCAGGTGATTGAGGCCGGTTTGCCCGTCGATGCCGCCTTGGCCGCCCTGACCACCGTGCCGGCCAAGTTGTTCGGCGTCAGCGGGCAGGTGGGTGAACTGAGCAAAGGACATGCCGCCCACGTGATTGTCTTTGAAGGTGGCCTATTCACCAAAGAGATGAAAGTCCGCGACGTGTTTATTGACGGTGTTCGTTTTGAGGTCGAAGACAGCCGGCCCACTTCCAAAGAAGCACCCAAGAAAGAGACTCCGAAGCGCAACAACAAGCCCCAAGACGAAACCAACCAAGACGACTCGAATCGAGACGCCACCAAAAAAGACGACTCCCAAAAAGACGACGGCGGGTGGTCGGCCATAGGCTCAAAGGTGCAACGTTCGTCGCTGGCTCGCATACCGGACTTAATTC
>JBDNDE010000197.1:0-8887 GCA_046719305.1 Gemmataceae bacterium
CAAGAATATTTGATCAGCAAAGCAATGACCCCTCTGCAGGTGAAGTTGGCCAATCTCGCCGACCTGATTAGCAAGGTGGGCTACGCGGCGGCGGGACTGATCTTTCTGGCCTTGCTGGCCCGGGGCTTTTTCATCGGCGAGTTGAACCCCGAGACGCTCAAGGAGATCGACGGCGAGGGGCAGCCGATCGGCTGGCTGGGGGTTGTTCAAAACTTGCTCAGTTATTTTGTGTATATGGTCATTATCATCGTGGTGGCGGTGCCTGAGGGGCTACCGATGAGTGTGACCGTCTCGCTAGCCCTGGCCATGCAAAAAATGACCCGGGCCAACTCGCTGGTGCGGCAACTGGTGGCGTGCGAAACGATCGGCTCGGCCACGGTGATTTGCTCCGACAAAACAGGCACGCTGACACAAAACAAGATGCAGGTGGTGCGGCTCTTTCTCGGGGGCGTGACCTATGAGCGTGGCCAGCCTGAGTTTGCTGCGCCACCGGCCAATCATCCACTGGCGCTCAACGCGGCCCTGAACAGTACGGCAAACCTGGAAGAGAAGAACGGCAAGACGATCACTGTGGGCAACTCGACCGAGGGGGCGTTGCTCCAGTGGCTCGGTGAGGCCAAGCAGGATTATGTGAAATTGCGTGCCGAGCATCCGCCAGTGCATGTGATCCACTTTTCCAGCGAACGCAAGCGAATGACCACAGTAGTGCAACACGGCGGCAAACTGCTCGCGCTAATGAAAGGCGCGCCGGAGATCGTGTTGGAGCGGACCACCCACTATCTCCATAGCGATGGCCAGATTCTTCCCTGGGATAGGGCGGCTCGGGACGCTGCGAACGCCTTCGTCCGTGAGAGTGCCCGTCAGGCGATGCGAACGCTGGCCTTTGCCGCTCGTGAATTGGACGGCTTGCCCGCCGATGAAGACGCATTAGCCGCCCACCGCGAAGAGATTGAATCGAACCTTGTCTTCACCGGGTTGGTAGCTATTCGCGACCCATTACGCGAGGACGTCAAAGAGGCGGTCGAACGCTGCCGTGCCGCGGGTATCGAGGTCAAGATGATCACCGGCGACAATGTGGAGACAGCCCGCGCTATTGCCTATAACATCGGCCTGATCGACAGCCTGGACGAGCCGATTGATGCTGAGGGCGCACGCATCTACACTAGCAACACCTTTAACGCCCTGTTCGATCAATTCAAAGCAGCCGGAGAAACCCCTGAAGCCGAGGCGATCCGCACGCGGCTGGCAAACTTGCGTGTGCTAGCCCGGGCCCGTCCGCTGGATAAATATAAAATGGTCGAACTGCTCCAAGCCCGTAAGGAAGTGGTGGCCATGACCGGCGATGGCACCAACGATGCGCCCTCGCTGAAGAAAGCCGACGTGGGCCTGGCCATGGGGATTGCCGGCACCGAGGTGGCCAAGGAGGCTAGCAAGATCGTACTGTTGGACGATGCATTCAGTACCATCGTCAGCGCGGTGAAATGGGGCCGCGCTCTGTACGAGAACATCCAGCGTTTCATCCAGTTCCAGCTAACCATCAACGTCTCGGCCCTGACGATTGCGTTCCTGGGGCCGTTTCTGGGGATCCGCCCGCCGTTTACGGTGCTACAGTTGCTGTGGATTAATGTGATCATGGACACCTTTGCCAGCATCGCGTTGTGCAGCGAACCGCCCCGCGAAGGGGTCATGGATCTCCCCCCCAAAAAAAAGGATGAAAATATCCTCACGCCCGCTATGATCCAGACCATCCTCAGCACGGCCGGCTTCTTCGTCGTGGTGATGCTCTCCCTGCTGTTGGGTATGCGCTACGGCGGTTGGTTCGCTGGCGAGGGGACCAAATCGCCCGATTTTGATCCGTTAACTACTCGACAAGTAAGCATCTTCTTTGCTGTTTATGTCTTCTTCCAGGTCTGGAACCTTATCAACAGCCGCTCCCTCGACCCGCGAGTCAGCGGCTTAGCCAACCTGCTGGGCAACCCGTACTTCGTGATGATCGCCGGGGCCATCGCCCTTGGGCAAATCGTCCTGACGAGCCTTCCGTGGATGGCGTCGGTCTTTAAGGTCGAACCGCTGGGGCTGACCGATTGGTTGGCAATTATTGCCTTCACCTCGACGGTTTTGATCTTCGCCGAGATCCGCCGGTTTATTCGGATGCGTACCGCATGAAAATCGGTGTGGCTCGAACACGCCTCACGCCGCCCTGGGATGTCCCCTTGGGCGGTACGGGCCAACCCTGGTCGCGGGTCCGGGATCACTTAGCCGCTACCGCTCTGGTGTTAGCCGACCCACAAGGCAACATCCTCGTAGCGATCGTCAGTGTGGACCTCTACACCGCGGACATGTCGTTGTTGACCGCCGTGCGTCAAGGGTTGGCCCCTCTGCCGATGCGAATGCCGATTTACCTCGGGCTGAGCGGCTCGCCCCGGACGCCTGCCTGGGCTAGCGATCCCCATTATGCCCAGTTTGTCGCTCGGCAGGTGGCCACGGCCATTGTCCAGGCTAGCCGTTCGCTGCGCGAGGGATCGCTGGCGGTTGGAGCCGCCGATGTTCCAGGCTGGACGCAGCATCGCGACGACCCGAGTCGGCCCGTGGATCAGCACTTGGTGGTTTGGCGTCTGGAGGACATGGGCCGCCGGCCCCTGGCAGTTGTGCTCTCGTTTGCAGGGCCGGCCAACGTACAACAGGTGCTGGCCCCCGATGAGATCAGCCGCGATTTCCCAGGCCAAGTGACCGATCTATTAGAGCGTGAACTGCCTGGTGTGACGGGACTCTTTCTGCCCGCGGCGGCTCAAGATAGCGTTTTTCGCCCCGAGTGCTACTCTGTCGATCGCTGCCATACCCCCGGAGTGGCCATCGCTCAGAGGGCCTTGCAGTGCTGGCGGCAAGCACGGCCGATCTGCTTGACAGAAGCGACCCAATCAGATCTGCAGTCCGCCGTTCGCATTGCTTGGCCGGAAACCCTCCTGGAGGAAGTCAGCGAGCAAACCAGTGAAAAAATCCGGGGGCGACGGAACCAACAGGCCGAGGCGATGCTGCTGGTTCGAGGTCTGAGTTAAACCCACCTACAACGATTAAACCAATTGTACTTGTTTGCTTTGGAAACGTACAGAACAAATCGAAAACTCTCCCGCTTGTCGGAATTTCCCTGCCGACGTAAAATTGATTGGTGAGTGAGTTCTTTCCGCGGCCTCTCCCCCTGTTTCTGCCGCGAACTAGTTAATCCCATCCAACCTGCGACCACGCCGAATGCCGGCGCGGCCTCCGGTGCTTGATCCCGGAAGGAGTGTACCCATGCGCACGACAACCGATTGGCGGCAATCTTGGCTCTGCGAGTACCCCTGCGCCATGCCGAGCGTGGTCCCGTATCCCCAAATGCCGTTGTGGATTTTGCTCGAACGCGCTGCCTTGCGCTACCCGAATCAACCGGCTTGCACTTTATATGACGATGTTCTCCCCTATCGTGAGTTGGCCGATGATGCCCGGCGACTGGCCACGTCGTTGCAACACCTAGGAGCAAAGCCCGGCAAACGAATCGGCTTGTTGCTTCCCAACATCCCGGAATATCTGATGGCTCTGCAAGCTATCTGGCTCACGGGAGCGACTGCCTTGCAACTCAGCCCGCTGATGGTCGCGGAAGAGGTGGCCCATTGGGTCGAGGTGACCGATTGCTCCACCATTATTACGCTGGACCTGCTAGCCCCGGCAGTGATGTCTTCCCTGGGCAGAGGACCACTTGAACACGTGGTGTTGACAACGCTGGTACGGCGTATGGCAATGTGGCGTGGCATGCTCTACCGCTTCGAGCGACTGCGACGAAATGGTTTTTTAATGCTTCCCGATGACCAGCAACGGCATCGTTTCGAGACACTGCTGGATGCCTCACCGCTATATGAGCCGGTGGATGTCAACCCCTTTGAAGATGTGGCCGTGCTGGCCCCGACGGGCGGGACGACTGCCTCACCTAAAGCGGTGGAGTTGACACATGCAAACTTGTTGGCCAATGCCATGCAACTGCGTCACTGGATGGGCGGCGAAGATTGCACCGACAGCGTGCTGGCAGTGCTGCCTTTCTTCCATGCCTACGGCTTGACCGTTTCGCTGCTGGCTAGCTGGGCGGCCGGTGCAACGATGCACCTGCACCCTCGCTTCGAGGCGACTGCCACCTGGCAGATACTGCAGAAGCACCGGCCAACGATTGTCCCGGCGGTTCCAGCTATGTTAGCCGCTTTGAACAAGGCCCGAGGTGGCAAGCCCGTCGATTTGTCGTTTGTTCGGGCGGTCGTGTCGGGAGCTTCCGCATTACCCAATGAAGTGCGCGCCGAATTTGCCGACACCGGAGCCAAAGGGATTGTCGAAGGGTACGGATTAACCGAGGCAAGTCCCGTCACGCATGTAAACCCGGCCGATCAGCCGCGACCTGGCACGCTGGGACGAGTGTTGCCTGATACCGAAGCACGTCTGTTGGATGTGGATGAGAACGGAGTAGGTGAACTACTAGTGCGTGGCCCACAAGTCATGAAAGGATATTTTAACAATCCCCTAGCCACTGCTGAGACGCTACGCGATGGCTGGTTACACACGGGAGACATGGCCCGTGTGGATGGGGAGGGCTTTTACACACTGGTCGACCGCAAGCGAGACATCATCAAAACCTCGGGTTTTTTAGTTTTTCCTGCGGAAATCGAAGAAGTCCTCCTCAACCATCCTCAGGTGGCCGAGGCAGCGGTAGTGGGGGTATCCGATGCAGAGAAAGGAGAAGTGGTCAAAGCGCTGGTGGTTCCTCGGGCGGGAACCCGTCTGGACAGTGGTTGCAAGAATATTGCAAGCAGCATCTGGGAAAACACAAGCGACCGCAAACCATCGAAGTGGTGACGGAATTGCCGCGCAACTTCCTGGGAAAAGTACTGCGTCGGAAATTACGTGAGAGATAAGTGGATTTCAGGTTCGGACAACATCCGAATGACTAGAGAACCGCAGGTACTCACATCCCAGCAATAGGTAGGAGACAAGAGATTCTTCAAATAGTGCAAACTCTGACGATTAGTACACTGAAGGAAAGAAGTTGGCTAACAAAATTGCAAAATCGACAGGAATGGATTGGACAAAGACAGAAATCTTGCTATGGTAGGGATAACTCGCAGAACGTGTTCCAAGGATTACACCCAAGATTCCATGAGCGTGAAGCCCGGAACAATCACCCCTTTGGAAAACGCAACTCTGATGAGACTCGCACCCCCATCAGAGTGACTCGCGAGGGCCTAGACCTCTGG
This sequence comes from Gemmataceae bacterium, assembly GCA_046719305.1. Lineage (GTDB taxonomy): Bacteria > Planctomycetota > Planctomycetia > Gemmatales > Gemmataceae > RGDT01. The sequence goes on from JBDNDE010000197.1 coordinate 5,271, forward strand.
AAGACGACCCAAGCGTTCTTCCACGATCAGGACTTCGGGTGAAGCCCTGATCGCCACCCGGTTGGACCTGGAACGTTTCCAGGCCGGGTTTTGTCAACCCAGCCCCGCACCTCACGGGGCGTTATCCCCACAAGGAACCATCCTACCCATGTCCAAGAGCAAAGTTGCCAGCGCTGATGCCTCGCCCAAAAAGATTCCCGATCGCCTCATCAAGGATCTCACCGCCGTCTTCCGCATGCTGTCCGACAAAAACCGCCTCAAAATCGTCCTCGCCCTGGCCGCCAACGGCCAAATGCACGTCAAGGCCCTGTGCGAACTGGTTTCGCAAACGCAACCGGCCGTCAGCCATCATCTGACGCTGATGCGTTCGATCGGCTTGGTGGACTACGATCGTGACGGCAAGATGAACAAGTACTTCCTAGCCTCGGACTATCTAGGCGAGTTGTTTACCAAATTCTTCGCTATTCACGGCGATGGTAAGGGCACGCTGGAACTGCCGGACTTCACCCTAACCTTCAAGTCGCACCCGCGCGAAGAGTAATTGCAGTAATTGCGCACTTAAAGTGCTAGGACGTCCAGAAGTTTTGGGGCTGTTGGAAAACATTCGCCAGCAGCCCGAGGAGCCAACGCTGCGGCTGATCCTGGCCGATTGGCTAGACGACCATGCCGAGTGCCAGGCCGATCGCGCTCGAGCTGATATTCTGCGTTTTCAGGTCCGAGGGGGAGCCGATCCTGGGGTCCGCCGCCTTCAGGCTACCTTCGCGAACCAGTGGCTCGGCCCGCTTCAGCCCTATTGCCAATTCGTCACCTGCCGGGGCGGCCTGCTGAGTCTTCGGATACACGGCCCGAACCTAGCCGCTCGCGCGTTTCAACAACTGCTCGAAAGTGAATATTGGGCATGGGTCGATGAATTAGAGATTCGGCCTCCCTTGCCGTCACGACTCCAATTGTCCGCCCTGATGCGACCGATCTCGTCGTTGTTGCTGCCGCAGATGCCGTCGAATTGCCCCCTGGTCGAATGGGCGCAGGCAGGCTGGTTACAGCGACTTCGGCGTCTGGATCTTTCGGGCTGGCATTCGTCCTTGATCGATGTCGAAAACGTGTTCCTTCCCGCGCAATTGACTCAGTTACAGGAATTGATCTTCTCACGAAGCCTGCTCTCCGTTCGCAGCTTGCGGAGTATCCTACGGCTGCGGCTACGCCGTCTGGTTTTGAGCCGTGCCACCCTGGGTGATGCCGAAGTGCAGCAGCTGGCCAGTGAACCGAACTTGGCAAGTGTTGAAGAACTGGACCTAACGGACAACGCCATTCTCGACCGGGGAGCCTTGGCGTTGGTGGACTCGCCATATTTAACACGTATTCAGGTGTTGACCCTCTTCGGAAACCTCTTCGGGGGGGAGGCACGCCGACGCCTACGCGAACGCTTTGGGGCCCGCGTCCTGTTTGTTGGTTAGGTAGCTACGTCGTCACTGCGAACGGAAGCGACGCCCCACCACACGGCCAGCCACCGAGTAACCGCATACAACACCAGTGCCAGCACACACAGAATTACAAACATCATCAGCGACACATTCAAACCGGTCTTCCATTCTCCCCACTCGTTGGCCAGCCCAAGGAACTGGGGAATCATCAACGCCGCTGCCGTCAACGTGGTGGTGCCCACAAACAGCATAGGCACAAGCGTCACCCAGGCATAACGCGAACGCCCCGTATTCACCAGCCAGGTCGTCACCACACACAACGCTACCACAGCTAAGAGCTGATTGGCCACGCCAAACATCGGCCAAACGGTATCGATCGAGCCGGTAGCGATGAGTAAGCCCCAAGAGGCGGTGACGAGCAGCGTGGTGAGAATGCTACCAGGTAGCCACTCGGTTCGGGCGAAAGGAGCATAAAGATTGCCCAGAGCTTCTTGAAGGAGAAATCGCGCGATGCGTGTGCCGGTGTCGATTGTCGTAAGAATAAAAAGGGCCTCGAACATAATGGCAAAATGATACCAATACTTCATGAGCGTCTCGACCGAGATTCCTATTCCTTTGAAGGCATCGGTTAGGATGAACGACATGCCCACGGCTAAGGTCGCTGCTCCGCCGGTGCGGCCGCTGAGTGTTTCGCCGCCAACGAGTTCCTCGACTTTGTTCAGATCGCGCCGTTCGACCGGTAGATGGGTCAGACCGCCTGGTCCCATTTCTTCAATCAGCCGATCGACTTTCGGTTGCCAGATGGCTACTTTGCTGGCATCAATATTCATTTCGTAATAAATTTTGGGATCAAGCGACGAAGCAGCAAGGAGAGCGACCACCCCGACTAACCCTTCGATGAGCATGGCTCCATAGCCGACGGCACGGATGTCGGTTTCTTTATCGATCATCTTGGGAGTGGTGCCGCTGGAAACCAGGGAATGAAAGCCGCTCACCGCGCCACACATGATGCAGACAAAGACAAACGGAAACACCCCCCCCCAGGGAAAGGTCGGCCCCCGACTAGCGAACGTCTCGTTGAACATCGGGCAGGGCAGGGCCGGATTGGCCACCAGCACCCCACCGACGAGCAAGCCAATGGTGCCGATTTTCAAGAAGCTCGATAGATAATCGCGCGGGCACAATAGCAGCCAGACCGGCAACACACTGGCGACAAAGCCATACGCTGCCAGGGCAAAGGTCGTTTGCAATCGGCCCAGAGAGAAGAACGGCTCCAGAGGCGAATCAGGGATCCAGTTCCCAGCCACAACCGCGGCCAAGGTGAGGACGGCTCCAATGACAGATGCCTCGACCACCGCTCCTTTGCGGATGCGATACATATATAGGCCGATAAATAATGCGATAGGGATAGTGGCGGCGATCGTGAATGTACCCCAGGAGGAACCAGGTATGAGGAGTGTTGATTTTTCCGGAATCTGAACGATTCGGTCGGCTCCTGGGGCAGCGATAGTCTCATCGCCGGCAATGCGGACCTCAAAGCCCAGCGGCCGATCGCTCAGTTTATTCCCCTGGGCATCGACGATCTCGCATCCGGCAGGAAACCGATAGAGGGGCACTTGCGAATGATCCAGCACCGCCCCTTGGGGTAGCCGAACGCGTATCTGGGCCGTGGGCCGTTCTTCACCGCCCAGGGCTTTGACAACCACGATACCCAAGCCGGCTAGGGCAATGATCACGATGAACAGAATCGCGGCCGAGACCACTTGATAGGCAAACGGCCCTAATTCAGCGCGGGCGATTTCAGCCAGCGATTTTCCCCCGCGGCGTACACTGGCGGCCAAGACCAGCATGTCTTGGGTCGCTCCGGCTAGGACCACACCAATGAGCAACCATAACAGTCCGGGCATATAGCCATATTGCACGGCCAAGACGGGCCCGATGAGAGGCCCTGCCCCGGAGATGGCAGCAAAGTGATGCCCAAAGAGAACCCATCGGTTGGTGGGATGATAGTTTTGGCCGTCGTTGAACTGATGGGCGGGCGTGAGTCGGGCGTCGTTTAGCACAGCCACCCGAGCGGCGAGGAAGGCACTGTAGTAGCGGTAAGCTAACGCCAGCACGCAGAGCACCACGAGCATGATGGGCATGCCGTGGAGGATGAGCCGCCCCTCGACCACTTCATACAGCATCGCCTGTGAC
>JBDNDE010000198.1:0-8878 GCA_046719305.1 Gemmataceae bacterium
AGTTGACCCGCTTCCAGCGTCCAATCACGGGCCAAGCCGCCGGCCTTTTTGTGTTGCATCACTACAGCCACCTGCTCAAGCGAGATAGGGTAGAAATTCCAGCAATCGACCCCGACATCCATATTCAACAACTGCAACTCTTCTTGCAACCGCCCGTGGGTGTGCCCGTACAGCTGCCAGGCTCCGTGATGGCTCTTATCCCACGATCGCATGGCGTAATGGCACAGCGTCAGCCGCTGCCCGCTTAGCCGCAAATTCACCAGATGCGCCGTGCTGTCAAACAGAGACGCGAATTCACTATCCTCGCTAGGATCGTGATTGCCCCAGATTAAGTGAACATTGCGGCAGGCGATCTGCTGGCGATAATGCCGAGCCGCCTGTACTCGTTGCGGAACCCCCATGCAAAAATCGCCCAAAATGTACAACGTATCGTCCGGTTGCACCACTGCATTGATCCGCTCCAGCATCACGCGATCCATCTGAACTGCCGAGGCAAACGGCCGACCACAATAGCGGATGATGTTTTCATGCCCAAAGTGCGGATCAGCTGTGAAATAAATGCTCATAACTTCAGACTCATCAACAGGCGATTTAGCGGTCGGGCAAGCGTTCCAGCAACGCTGCGTACTCCTTCAAACGATCTGTCGGAGAAGACACAAACGGTTCGGGCCAGTTCGCTAAATTCATGTGGTCGCCATCCCAAATCTCGAACGACTCGCCCCATTGGGCCGACTCGAGGCTCACCAAACCGTCGTTCTCTCCCTCATAACGCTGGACCACCGGATAGCTCAGCTGCCAGTTCGGGTTGGTCCAGTTCCATTGCCAGCGGCCAGCGACACTAAAATAACGAACCCCTGGGCGATCCCTTATTTCTTCGTTAAAGCGGGCCATTTCTTTCGTAGTCACGTCAAAAAATCCCTGGGTGGGGACCTGCCAATGCCGAAAGAGCGGGGCGACCAACGGCACCAGCCGTCGCACAGCCCAGTCGGCAAAGCTGCAACCGCGGTGGGGCGTGCCCAGGGTGGTCAGCGACAGCACCCGCCGACCCAAATCGGACTGACTAATGACATAGCGGGCATCCAGGCCGCCCATACTGTGGCCCAGCAGATGCATCGGCCCTTCAGGTAGTTCACGAATTAGAAAATCATGCAACTGTTTGGCACGTTGGCGGATACCGCCGGTCGGACTGAGCCGAGCCACCAAGACCCGGTTGCCCGCTTGACGCAACGCCTCGGGCAGCCCACGGAAATAATCCCAGTGGGCCAGCGACCCGAGCCGGAACGTGTCGGTGCCAAACAAACCGTGAATCAAAACTAGGGGGGCTTGCACTCGCGGCAGCATGGTCCACCTCTCTAATCCATTATAGGTGGCCAGACTTGGCCGCGCGAACTGACCCTGCTTGGCGTTTGGGAGCAAATCGCTAGGATAATGTGCCTCAATGTTGCAACTTCGGGAGAACGATGATGACCCTAGCAACACCTGGTAAGACCACCATCGGATGGATCGGCACCGGCGTTATGGGCCGCTGGATGTGCCAACATGTGATGGACAAGGGATACAAGGCAGTGGTGTACAACCGCAGCAAAGACAAAGCACAGCCGCTGCTAGAGCAGGGAGCCACCTTCGCGGCCACGCCCAAAGAGGTAGCCCAACAAGCAGAGGTGGTCTTCGCGATCGTGGGCTTTCCCAAAGATGTACGCGAGGTCTTCCTGGGCGAGCAAGGAGCCTTGGCCGGCAGCAAACCCGGCAGCATTTTAGTTGATATGACCACCTCCGAGCCGGCTCTGGCGCGGGAGATCTACGAAGCGGCCAAGGCCAAGGGAGTACATAGTATCGACGCCCCGGTGAGTGGTGGGGATGTAGGGGCCAAGAATGCCACGCTGTCAATCATGATCGGAGGGGATCCCGAACCGATTGCCGCTGTCACACCTCTTTTCGAGTGCATGGGCAAAACGATCATTCATCAAGGCCCAGCTGGTTCAGGTCAACATACCAAAATGGTCAATCAGATTCTCATTTCGGGTAACATGATCGCCCTGTGTGAATCGTTGCTCTACGGTTATCGCGCCGGCCTGAACCTGGAGACGGTGCTGAAGTCCGTCTCGGTAGGCGCAGCCGGAAGCAAGGCGTTAGAAGTCCTCGGGCCACGTATTCTCAAAGGCGATTTCGAGCCGGGCTTTTATGTCGAACACTTCATCAAAGACATGGGGATCGCCCTGGCTGAAGCCGAGCGGATGAATATTGCCTTGCCCGGCCTGGCCTTGGTCAAGCAACTCTATGAATCCGTCCGCGCCCTGGGCCTAGGCCGTAAAGGTACTCAGGCGTTGTATCTGGCCTTGGAGGCGATGAGCGGCGGCAAACGCTAACTTGCCCAGTTAGCTTCTTGTTAACCATCCCAAACCACTCGAAATAACCCACAACTCATGGAGCCGTGCCCGGCCAATCGCTCTTGCCTTGGATCGCCGCTTTTGGTTCCAATACCGCCGTTGCTGGTTCCGCGTCTGCGGGCGCGTTTCTTCGGATGGGCGGTTGGTTATGCTCGCTTCCCCGTTTCCTGCGGTTGCTTCTCGGCTTCGGGTGCGGCTCGAAGTCCGCTCAGCGGGGTCACGGCCGGCGTTGTACGAGCCAGCAGACGGGGGCTTTCTGATTGGAAGCGTGCCGGGGTGCGATCTGCGTATGCCCGGTGTCAATCTCCCGCCAGTCATTGCCCTGATCACTCGTCATGCCACCGGGGCCACCCTACGCAAACTCGCGCCAATTTTGCCGATTCTGGTCAACGGCGAATCCATCAACGCCTGTGAACTCCTTCATGGCGATGTCATTACTCTTGGTCCGGTTGAAGTTCGAGTGAGCATCGAAGGATTGGCCGAGACACCCGCCGTCGTGCCCGATTGGAGCGAACGCGAACGGACACTGCTTGCCCAAGAGGCCGAACTGGCCCAACGTCGCGCGGAACTGGACAGCCTGGCTCGCGAACTACCCGCCCAACTGGCCGCTCGCGAACAACAGTTGCAGCGCCAACACGCCGAACTCACTGTCCTTCGGGGGGAATTGGCTCAACTGCGCTCCCAGTTGACCGAGCGGTTTCAGGAACGCCGCGAAAAACTGCTTGCTCGTCAGCAGGGTATCCATCGCGCCGCCCGCAAACTGGCCCAACGCAAACGCCAACTCGAAGCCCGCGAGAAGGCAATCTACACTTTGGGGGAAGAAACTACCCGCGCTCGCGCCGAAACCCAAGCCGCTGCCGAACTCCTCCGCCGCGAACGCGCCGAACTCGATGAACGCGCCCAGATGCTTGCGGCTCGACATAGCCATCTCGAACGCCGCGAGGCGGAACTGGCTGCCAAGGAAACCGCGCTGGAAGCTGCCCAGAAACAGCATCACGGCGAACTGGTCCGGCTCGAACGCATCCAGGCAGCCATCGATCAACGCCAACGGGCGCTGGATCAACGTGGGAGTGATCTCGATTTACGTCAGGAAGCACTTGCTCAGCAAGAACAAGCACTAGCTCAGGATCGTCAACTGCTGGAAAATCAGAAACGCGACCTACAAGCTCAGTTAGAAACGCTGGAAACTCGCCAAGCCGATCTGACCCAGCGGTTGGCCCTGGTCGAAACCCAGCAAGCCAACCTCAACGCCCTTCGTGCCCGACTCGAAGCCCTACGCGACGAACTGCGGCTCCAAGAGCAAGATCTGGCCGACCAACGCATCATGCACGATACCGCCGTGGAAGAACATACTCGTCGAGCCGGCGAAATCGAGCGGTTGCAGGCTGAGTTACTGGCCGAACGCGAAGCGTTTCAACGCGAAAAGGAGCAGTTTGCCCAGCGTCGGGCGACCCTGGAGCAAGCCGTCGCCCAACTCCGGTTGACCCGTGATTCCCTCGATGCCGAGCATAAAGCATTAGAGGCCCGCGCCGCAGAATTGCAACGGGCGGCGAACAGTTCCGCCGATGTTGAGCAGGCTAAGGCTCGCCTAGCCGACAAGCATCGGGCTTTGAAAGAACGGGAGATGCTTTTACAGCAGCAAGAACAGCAACTCCAGCAACGCGAAGCCGAGTTGGCTCGTAATGCGGCCAAAGCCGAAGAACTGCAAACTCTACAGGCCGAATTACGCGAGCAAGCCGCCGAATTGGCCCGTCGCGAAGCCGAACTGGTCGCCCGTGAGGCCGAACTCGCCGCTGGGCAGCCATCCCAACTCAACCAGCCCGTAACGCCATCGGTCCACCAACCAGCCATTGTTACCCTGCCTACTGCGGTGGTGGCCGAGAATGGTGACTCGGCTGACCGCGCGTTAGCCGAATTGTTGCAGACCCATGAGTTGATCGATGCCGAGGCCTTGGCGACGTTGTTATCCGAAGCGCGCCGTCAACGACGATCCTTGCGTCAATTACTTCTTTCAGGGGGGCATTTAACTATATATCAGTTGGCGATGATCGAAGCAGGAAATCCCGAGGCGCTGCTGCTCGGCCCGTTACGCATCGTTGATAAACTCCCCTCTGGGCCACGCGAGGCGGTCTTTCGCGTCTATGACCCTCGCCACGATCGTGACTGCATCCTACGTCATCTGGCCGAAAGCGAAATGATTGACGCGGTTCGTCCCGATGAATTTCGAGCGCGTTTTTCGGCCGCCCAAAGCCTGGAGCATGGCAACATCACTCAGGTGTTTGAAGTGCTGGAGATCCACAGCCGGCCTGCGGCCCTAGTAGAATGGGTCAATGGTCTGCCCAGCAGCGATTGGCCGGGACTTGCCGCCGCTCCGGGAGCATGGTTTCGTCTGGTTTGTCAGGCGGCGCTTGCCTTACATGCTGCACATGAGGTGGGTCTATGTCACGGTCACCTGGAGGCGTCCTCGTTTCTTCTGGTGGAAGATGGCACGCTGAAGCTCCAGGGGCTAGGCGAACCAGCTTGGTTGACCAGCGCGGCTAGTTACGAAGAATCCCCCAGCGCTGACCTCGTCGCCCTGGGTCATTTGATGGCTGCCTGGGCTGCCACCCCGCCAGGGGGCAAAGCGGTCAAATCCAAGCCGTTGCCGGAAGAACTGGCCCGTTTGGTTCAACGTGTTCAATCGGGTGAGTTTGATTCGGCAAAAACACTTATCGAACAACTCGACCACGTTAGCGTTCGTGTCCCGGCCAGCGGCACGGCTTGGGAGCGGCTGCTAAAATATGTGGCTGAGCAAACGGCTGAGACGCGAGCGGCCTAATCTGCTGCGCAGAACGGACACGAGCGGGTTGCGGCGAGTTCGGCCTTGCGAAGAGCACGAAAGCGTTCGACGTAGCTCCGCAGGCGGGGCGATCACTCGACATGGCGGTAGCAGTTCCAAGTGAGGTCGGCTCGATCGGCCTGTTGTTCAAAGTTTGCGTAATAAATGATGCGGCCACGATCGACGAGTTGGACAAATAGCGATTCGCCCTGGACTGGTTCATTGCATTCATGGATAATCAACACATTATCATTCGATGAGAAACGTAGCAACCCAGGTAGCAATTCCTTGCCGGGCGAATTGCTGAACTTGATGTTAGAATGCTCGCCAGTCACCGAGCGTTTGAACGCCGCCGAAACAGTATCGCGATGCACTCGATGCACCAGCCGCTACCGGTAACCGCACACGCCCGGAAAGAGCATGATCGGTTCTTGGCCAGTTGCGGATCGGAACTGCTCGTAAACCTGCCGCAATGTCATGGGGGTTTACCTCAGCTTCGAAGACGATCGTGCGGGGCTCGATGCCAGCAGTCCGCATTTGCTCGAAGTAAAGAACGCATTGGGCGGCAATGTCGCCGCTATCGACTCCGAATGCCCACATCCGACGTTTCGGGAGCAGCACGGATCACTCGCAGGGCGTGATGTAGCCCCACTGTCTCAGCAGCGACCAAATCGCACATCAGCGAAGCTTGCCCCATCGTCGAGACATAGCGATCCATCCTGTCATAATCGGCCTCTGCCAGGCTACGATCTACTCGCCGAGCGGCACACATCATCGTATGATCAATCGTACCAATCAAGTGGAGGATTCGGGCCAGAAAAATTCGGCGGTGTCGTTTGATGTGAACGAGCCACAGCCTTCGATATACCGTGCTAGCAGCAGCGCCAGATGCGATAATTCGTTCATTGGGGGCCAATCGCAAGCCGAACTCCGCATCTCGCGGCGTGGCCTGTTTCAATCAGCCGGGCCTTCGTTGCCTGCATGATCGGGGCAAAATAGCAGCACATGGCCAATTCTAGCTAGATAACAGATTGGCCTGCCTGCCTGCCTGAAAAACTAGACAAGGCACACCGAGTAGGAAGGTTGGCCACCCAGGAATCCGTAGACATCCACAGGTAAATAGATCTCCTCGCCAGGTTGGGAATCGAGTACGCTCCGCCACATAGCCGTTGGATACACACGGAGCGCTGCTTGCGTGCTGAACCAATTTTCGGCTAATTCCAAATCATGGCGTTGCAACGGCCGATCAAACCATTGCGGCAGTATTGTATCATGTCCGGCCATAATCAACCCTGTGGCGTCGGGTTCGGGTAAGCCTGTACGGAGCGTCAAGGTGTAACAAGCCGGCATCTGGGCCAGGACTGGGACGGCGGCCCAGATGGTACGTTGGTAGGTGTCCGTGGCACCAGGGAAGCCGCCCGGCAGGAGATGGCAGGCGAAGAACTTGCGACGTCACTGCACCCGGCGGATGGCAAAGCGAACCTGCATGATCGATAGCAGCTAGCGGTTTAAGGCTCGCTGTACGATTCTTAAGCTGTATTAGCAGAGGCAGACATGCAGCGGGGGGGGGTTATTTTCCACGTTTTGCGGGACGTGCCTGGATATCAAACAGTCCAAATATTTCTTCTTCTGTCATTCCTAGGACAGATGGCGAGGTATTGCCTTCAAGCATTTCGCTAAATAAAGCTCGTTTTTGATCCAAAATCTCAGCGATGCGTTCCTCGATGGTGCCGACACTGATGAATCGTGAGACAAACACGGTATCTTTCTGTCCCAGTCGGTGAGCGCGATTGATGGCCTGGTCCTCGATGGCGGGATTCCACCAGCGATCATAGAGGAACACATAGTTGGTGAACTGCAAGTTCAGTCCGACGCTTCCCGTCCCATAACTCATCAAGATAACTCGATGGCTTTTGTCTGCCTTGAACTGATCCAAGATCGGCTGTCGCTGGGCGTGAGGAATTTTGCCATGGTACAGTAGGGGCTTGTACGGTTGCAGGTGTTTGGCCAGTTGTTCGAGCGGTTCGGTCCACTGGCTGAAAACAATCGCTTGCCGATTATTGGCAGCCACTTCTTCCATGAGGTTTAGGAGCAAATCGAGTTTAGCACTAGTGCCCGTGCGTAAGTCAAAGTTGCAAATTTGCTTCAAGCGCATGACCAACTCAAACACATGTTGGACCGTAATTGAATCACCCAAAGCATTCAGTTCGATTACCCCTTCTTTCTCAGCCTTATCGTAGGCTTCGCGTTGTGCAGGATTTAATTCAATCAGTTCGTCCTTGATGATGCGGGGCGGCATGTCATCCAGCACCATCTCCTTGGTTCGGCGAAGAATATAATCGCTGGTCAGGGCAGGGATGGCCTTGGGCGGGGTATTGGGTGGGATCAGATCTGGGGCGGCGAAAGCGAAGATATTCACCAGATCTTCCACCCGGTTTTCGATTGGCGTACCGGACATCGCCCAACTTCGTTCGCGGCGGAGTGATAGGACTGCCTGGGCCGTTTTTGAGCCGGCACTTTTGATACGTTGAGCTTCGTCAAGGATCACGAGATCGTAGCGAATTTGTTCTTTATCGATCAGTTCAGCATCCCGAGTGATCAGTTCGTAATTCACCAATTTTACCGGGCAATTAGACACGCACCAGGTAGCTTTACGTGAGTCATAATCACCACTCACGACTTCAAAGGGCATATCAGGGGCCCAGAGACGCAGTTCCCGCGTCCAATTGATCACGAGCGGTTTGGGACAAATGATCAACGCACTGCGTACCACACCGGCTTGCAAGAGCAACCGTAACGACACGATCACTTGTACCGTCTTGCCAAGTCCCATCTCATCTGCGATCAACGCATGATGACGCGGCATCAAAAAAGCAATCCCTGCCACTTGATAAGGATATGGCTTGAACGGCAATTCGACTCGGCTGCTGAACAATGACTCGAGTGGCGGTTGCAACAAATACAACAGCCGTTCCTTGAACAACACTGTGTCACGAGCCGGTTTGAGTCGTGTGAGCGCGATTGGAGCCGGGGGACCAACAAATTCGGCAGCGGAGGGAGCAACCGGGGGGTGGGGCGGCTCAGGGGACGATTCAGGTTCGGCCCCAGGCGAGATCCAGGCTAGCACTTGGCGACCAGCGGCGGCCGATTTCGGGGCCGATTCCTCACGCCCAGTCAGGAGTTGGTCCGGCGGCTGGGGAAAACGCCATCCGTGGCTTGTCACGTGCATCAGCAGTGTGCCCAGGCTGCGTATCCACGGCGAAAGGTGAAGCAAGCCAGCTGAGCGAATCGTCGGTTCTAGCGGCCGATCCAGCCGGGGATGCCGCCACGTCTGACAAGAAAAGCGAAGTGGAATCTCGGAAAACGTGAACTGGCCATCTGCCAACTCCCAGTCTGCGGTGGCTTGTTCGATCACGCCGTTTTCCCCCCGATGAAACGCTTGCTCCCCAATGATCGGGCAGAACGACGACAGACTTAATGCCCAGCAAAAGAACGAAAGTCGACCGCAGGCCGACTTTCAGAAAGAGAGACGATCAGGAGAGTGGCCAAACGTGCGGGAGTTGACCGGGTTCGGCTGAGCAAAACGTCTCAGTTGATGTTGATGGTTTCGCCACCGCTGCGGGTGATGAACGCGATGAAGGCGATCGGCGAGACGTTCTCGGGCGACACCGGG
>JBDNDE010000199.1:0-8788 GCA_046719305.1 Gemmataceae bacterium
GCCCTGGATCTGAGTCAGGAGCCGCGCAGCCTACGCGAATCGTATGGCCTGAGCCTCTTTGGCCAAGGCTGCCTAGCGGCTCGGCGATTGGTCGAGGCCGGCTCACGTTTTGTGAGCGTCTTCTGGGACGAGTACGGCCTAGCCGGCAGCGCCTGGGATACACACTGGGACCACTACAACCGTATGACCAAAGAACTGTGTCCCGGGTTGGATCGCGCTGTGAGCGGCTTGATTCGCGACCTGGATTCCCGCGGTTTGCTCGACGAAACCCTGGTCGTGTGCATCAGTGAACACGGCCGCACTCCCAAGCTCAACAAAGCCAAAGGGGCCGGTCGTGACCACTGGTCACAAGCCTACAGCGCCTTTTTGGCCGGCGGCGGCATCGCGGCGGGCCGCGTCGTAGGCAAGACCGACGCTATAGCTGGCAGTGTCACCGAACGACCGATTTCGCCGAAAGATATCTTGGCAACGATCTATCACTTGTTGGGGATTGACCCACACACATTAATCGAAGATCGAACCGGTCGGCCCACGGAACTAGTACCGGGTGGCCAAGTAATCCAGGAAGCATTGGCCTGAGTTGTTGGGATAGTTAGTTGACTGGTTAAGCGGCATCACGCAAGACATCGCGCGACACGCCGCGTTTGGCATGGCGAATGAAGGTGACAAACTCCATCACCTCGGGTACGTCGCCCAACTTGGCCTCGATCTCGGCTAGCGCGACGGGAGTGACTGCCATCCCCTTGTAGAGGATTGCATACGCCCGTCGTACGGCATCGATAGCGGTGTTGCTGATCCCCGCGCGACGCATGCCAATCACGTTCACCCCGCATATGACGTTGATGTTCCGCACAATCACAAACGGTGGCACATCCATGGTCGAACCCGAAAGCCCGCTGAGCATACACAGCCGACCAGCCCGCACAAATTGATGCAACGCTGCCGATCCCGACATTAACACGCGGTCGGCCAGTTCCACCGAGCCGGCCAAAAGGGCCTGGTTGGCTAATGTGCAATGATTGCCGACGATGCAATCATGGCCAACATGGCTGTTAGCCATGAAGAAGTTGTGGCTACCGACGCGAGTGACGCCAGAGAGGTGCGTCCCGCGATGCATGGTGACATGCTCGCGAATGATATTGAAATCACCGATCACCAGACGGGTGGGTTCGCCCTTGTAGGCAAGGTGTTGCGGCTCGCCACCCAGCACGGCATAAGGATGCACAACATTTCCTTCGCCCAGTGTCGTGTCACCCAGGATCTGCACCCCTGCTCGTAGGTCACAACGCGGCCCTATGGTCACTGGGCCGTCAATGACTACGTATGGGCCGATCGTTGTGCCTTCGCCGATGGTCGCCCGCGGATCAATAATCGCGGTGGCATGAATCCGTGCCGAATTGGCGATCGCCATGATGACAACCCCTGGGAATCCGATTGGGCCGAGTTAACTTTCTTCATCGACGTTCAGGCAGACGTATCAACAGTTTCTCCCGAAGTTTCCTTCATGCCGCTTGAGCGGCGGCCAACACGCGGGCCAGGGCCGGCCAGAGCCGTTCGGGACGCAGTTCCTGCATACAGTGCATAGTCGGGCAACGCCGCAGGTAGCTAGCCGCACATGGCACCGAGGTCGCCACCACAGTGTGTCCCTGGCCATAAGGACCCGCACGCAGCGGCGAGGTGCAGGTGAACGGGGCCACCACCGGTGTTCCCAAAGCGGCCGCCAGGTGCATCGGCCCCGAGTCGTTGGACAACATCAGCTGAGCCGATTGCAGCACCGCCGCCAGGGTAAGCAGATCGGTACGGCCGACGAGATTGACATGGGCGGGCAATCGGGCGGCCAGCGGTTCTTCGCCCGGTCCTCCGACCGCGACCACACCGGCGTCGAAGCGTTCCTGGGCCAAGCGTAACAGGGTGGCAAAATGCTCGACGGGCCAGCGTTTGGTTTTCCAGCTGGCTCCCGCATGAACCGCGATCAGTGGTCGCGGCACCCCAGCCAGAAGCTCAGCGGCTCGTTGACGGTGTCGGGCGGTGATTCCCAGACGAATCGGCGCAGGCGGTCCGGTGCAACCCAGGGCCAACGCGGCACTCCAGTTCGCTAAAACCGCGGGCATCTGCTTCACGGGAGTATCGAGCCAATCCGTGTAAGCGAGCCAAGCCCCCTCACGGGAGTGACGAAAGCCCACACGGCGCGGCGCACCGCTCAGCCAAGTCAACGCGGCGCTGCGCATCAATCCTTGCAAGTCGATGGCTAAATCGTAGCCGCGTAACTGAGCAATCAAGTGAGGCAGACGATACCAGCCCCGTCGGCGGGGAAAGATCAACACCTGTTCGAGATCGGGATGCCCTTGGAGCAGTCCAGCAAACGCTTCGTTTACCACCCAGGCAAACGAGGCAGATGGCCAGCGTTGGCGTAGCCCGCTCAGCACGGGGAGGCTTTGAACAATGTCCCCTAGGGCGCTGGGTTTGATGAGCAGCACCCGCCGAGGGTTCCAATTCGGTAGCGCCAGGTGTGGCATGTCTCTCGGACCGTCCCTAATCCTGTCTGTCGGCGGCTTCCGTGCCAAAAGCTTCGGCAGCATACCCCGTTCGGACAAACGGGACAAGAGAGGTTGAAGGCGTTTGCTCAGCGGGAGCTTGGCTGGCTTAGAGTAGCAGTGATCAAGGTAAAGGCTCCGCTAAAGGCTCCGCTACTCGACGGGGTTGAAGGGGCACGCTGGTTCTGGGACACTTTGGGCGGTAGAGGTAACAAAAGCTGTAGTAGATCCCGTTTACAAGACCAAAATCTCGCCTGCTAGAACTCCCTTATCTGCTACCCTGTGATCTCGGGTGTAGGATGTGGGCGAGCATGGCGGCCTGCTCTGAATGGGAATAGAGTACGTCGAAGGCGAGTCGCTGCAACACCTTTCTGCGACAGGAGATACCCTTAAGCGTCGCGTAGGGCCGCTTGGAGCCAACGCATTGCACGGGTAGTGTACCGAGTGCATCAACAGGGTGTGATTCATCGCGATCTAAAGCTAAAGCGTACAACTATCCTAATGCAAACCGAGTCTGCTGGACAACCCAGGCTGCGCGTTGCCGATTTTGGCATCCCAAACCGTGCCAGCCAGGGCCAGGCCAGCCAGTTGGACCATCGCGCGGAGTTTCATCCCTTGCAAGGGATGCTTCTAATCGAGGGCCAGCCCCACCAGCAAGCCCTGGCCGAGGCCCGAGAGCGGCTCCAGGATGCCGACTTAAGCGCCGAGATGGCCCACGACCTAACGCTTGTTAGCGATCGCAACTTTGCGTCCCACGACGCCACGCTCGTGGCAAGTGAGCTATAATCACCTAGCCGTGCAGTTATTAGCACGAGCCGCAGCGGCTGGGTACGACCAACAGCTTAAGACGCGTCAGCAGTTGGAGCGTGATCGAGCGTTTACTCCGTTGCGAACCCTGCCTGAATGGAAGCGCTTACTTGCCCCTCGATCCGCCGAAGGGCCACCCAAGGATTTCTCATGGATGCATCTTCTTCTTCGATGCTTGAACCGGGATCCGTCGCCGGAACCTTGTTTCAAGAATCTGGCGATGCGCTGCTGCTGATCAATCCCATCAGCGAGCTTTTGGTAGATGCCAATCCTATGGCTTGCCAGCTCAGCGAGTTCCCGCGCGAAGAGTTGCTTCGCTTCACGGTTCGCCAGCTGGTCAAACACGAACAGGAATGGCAAGATTGGCTCCAGCCTGTTCAGCAGACTTTGACCTTCCACGGCAAGGATGGGTTTTTGCTGCGCACCCGGCGCAGCGATCGGTGGATACCGGTCAGCATCACCATTTCACGGCTTCATCCGCCCGGTGGTTCCCCCGTGGCTCTGTTCACCCTGCGCGACCGGCGGGAACAGATCGAGGCCTATCGTCGGCTGCAACGAACCGAAGCGGAACTGCGTCGCGTGCTGGTAAGCGTCTCTGATTGCCTGTGGAGTTGCCGCATCGAACCGGAGGGCCGCTGGCGCTACCGATACCTCTCGCCGGTGATTCAGAAGTTCACCGGGCGTTCCGTAGGGGTGTTTCTGGAAGACCCGCAAGCCCGCGAACAGTCGGTCGATCCGCAAGATCTGCCCTCCTATCGAGATTTCGTGCAACGGTTGTCGGCCGGCTACTCCGGTGAGTTGGAGTATCGACTGCGTCGGCCGGACCAAACCACGGTGTGGGTGCGAGAAAGTGTGGTGACTGCCCCGGATGAAGGCGGTTTGCTGCTGCACGGAGTGATGACCGACATCAGCGAACGCAAACGCTTGCAGAGCGAAAGCTACCGTTGCATGGAGTCCGACCGCTATCGCCTGGATAGTTTGGCCTATCTGGCCGGACGCTTGGCCCATGACTTCAATAATCACATCGTCGGTATCTTGGGCCACACCGAACTGGCACGCATGGGGCTGCCCCCGGATTCCATCCTCCAGCCGGCCTTGCAACAAATCGAAAACGTGGCCCTGCGAGCGGCAGACAGTACCGGGGCGTTGGCCCACCTTTTGACGGGACGCGACTTGGGATCGGCGGAGTGTGATCTAGGGCGAGTACTCTACTCGTTGCAGAGCCTGTTTCCCGAGGTGAACTTTGCCGCCTTGCCCCGCTCGGTGCGGTTGCAATGCAGCGAAACGGCACTCAGCGAGATGGTACGTCTACTGTTGCAAAACGCCCTGGAATCACAAACGCCGCCACCAACCATTCGATTGCATTTTCCCGAGGAGGGGTTTGCTCCTGGCCACGCTCTGGAAGTAAGCTATGCCCAAAAACCTTTGACATGGATCGAGATCGAAGATCATGGGCCGGGAATGTCTGCTGAGACACAGCAACGACTCTTTGAGCCACTGTTCACAACCCGGGAAGGGCATCGTGGCTTGGGGTTGGCCCGAGTGCTCTCGCTGGTGCGTAGCTTTTCCGGCACGATCCAGGTGTGGTCGCAGCTTGGCCAGGGCACTCGGGTTCGCCTAGGCTTGCCAATCGCTGTGCCCCCGTCCACTACGCCCGTGGTGCCTGCCGATCCGGTAGCGGACTTGGGCCAACCTCTGGTGCTGTTGGCCGAAGACGAAGACGCCGTGCGCGATGTGATTGCCCGGCTGCTGCGCTCGCTGGGCTGCGGGGTCTTGCCTGCACGGCACGGCGAAGAAGCAGTGACCCTGTTTGCTGCCCATCGCGACCAGATTCGCCTTGCCTTAGTCGATCTAAGCATGCCGCGCTTGGATGGCGAGCCGACTATTCGTCGGCTGTTGGGATTGCAACCACAGCTGCCGATCGTCTTGATGAGTGGTTACTCCGAAGCCGATCTGCGAACACGTTTCCCCAATCTGCCTTTGGCCGGCTACTTGCAAAAGCCGTTTCGCATGCCGGTGTTAATGGAGATGCTCAAGAGCATCGGCGTGATCGGGTGATCGGGCCAGCGTCAGCCCACCAAGCCATGACCATAGCGTTCGCGCAGCACGGCTTTTTCCGCGAGGCTAAGGTGATTTAGCCCCACGCTGACGATGCGTAGCAGCGGCCAGGCCTCGCGGTCGCGTAACGGCTGCAGACTGGGGCTATCCAGGTCGTTCGCTTCGAGACCAAGGACGCGCAACCGTCGCAGTGAACGGCCCGAAGTCAGACGGCGGACGCCCTCATCGCTGAGCCGATTGCCCTCTAGATGCAACACCCGTAGTCGCTCGAAGGTCGGCGATTGCGCCAGCACCGTACCGCTGGCCGAGGGCAGCATGACATGCGGAAGCGATAGCTCGACAGGTCGCAGCGGGGACTCGGCCAAGAGTTTCAAACCGGAGTAGCCGACGAAATTTCCGCCCAAGTGCAACCGCTTGAGCCGAGTCAGATCGGGATGCTGATACAACCGTTGCAGGCTTACGCCACTTAGGCGGTTGTTGGCCAGCAGCAGATCACGCAGGCCACCCAGGTAGGGCGAGGCGAGCAGTTCGAGCAACCCAGCATCGCCAAAAGGATTGCTCGACAGATTGAGCCGCTTTACCTGGAGTAAGCCGGGCCAATCGGCCAGGACACGCATCTCGGTCGCCCCCAGATGGCAATCAGCGAGGTTTAACTCTTCGATCGGCCCCAAACGGGGACAGCGAAACAACAGGGCCAAGGTAGCAGCGTCGACACTGCGATGGGAAAAATCAACGATGCCGATTCGTGGCAGCAGTGGGGCATCAAGCAACAGCTCACGAAACGCATCGGAGGAAACGCCCCGGCGAAACATCGCGCTAAGGCTAACGTGCAAGCGTTGTAAGGCCGGCCAGCATTTCGTAGCCAGAGCAGTACGAAGCCCTCCCTCGCTGGCGTTGGTATGAGCCATCTGCAGCGACTCCAACAGCGGGGCAGCCGCCTCCGCCAGCATCCGGGTGGCCCGATCGCCAAAGGTGGAGCAGCCGGAGACATCCAGCCGCTCCAGCCGCGACCAGTGGCGGTCTAACAAGCGTTGCACGGTCGGGCCGGTGATCTCGTGCCCGGACAAACGGAGCGAACGCAACCGCTCTAACGGAGCGGTTTGCAGCAGACCAGCAAAAGCGCTATCCCGGTAATTAGGGATACTAAGGCCCGGAAGCGTCTCCGGGTGGCGGCCCAGGTCCAACCGTTCGATGTGTCGCCAGCCGGGCCAATCGAGTACCCCCTGGTAGCTAACTTCGTTGCCCAGCAAACGAAGGCTGCGCAGCGGAAACCGCTCTAGCAGAGAGCCTTCTTCCAGCATCCGCGCCGCCGACAGTGTTACCCCTTCGAGCAAACCACGTTGCCACTGCCAATCGATGGCTAGGCTGTCCAGGCCGTCCAGCCAGTCGCGTTCATGGCAGGCTAGCAGGTCGTCGGCTTGATCTTCGAGGGCATCGCGGGTGGGTCCCTCGGGTAAGCGGGCCGCCTGAACCTGGGCGCGGACAAAGGTGGCGCGGGCCTCCTCGCCGTGATCCTCGTACCAGTCAGCCCAGGCCAACCGATTCAGATCATCATCGGGAGACTCGCGTACCGCCTCTAAAAAACCACGCCAGGTTTCCACACTTTCCACACTCATCCGATTCTGTCACACTCGTTCGCGCTTGGGAACCACCGATCGGTTAGCGGTCGTCTCGTCCCTGGGATTATAGTTCAACCGCAGCCTCTGAATCGCGGTTATTATACCAGAACCCACACCCCTCCCTCCTGCCGGCCCTGCTACCAGCATAGCCCGACCAAGTTCCTACATCTCTGGGGCCGAATCGCTTCAGCGGACTTGCTGCCGGACGCCTGCCTGCGCTATCCATACAGTATGAACACACGGAGACGAGCGGATGAGCGACAAGCGACGGGTGGTGATTGTCGGAGCAGGTCCGGGTGGGCTGGCCTGTGCTATGCTCTTGGCCAAGGCCGGTGTGCCCACCACGGTACTGGAACGTCAAAACACCGTGGGCGGACGTACCTCGAACTTCGGTGGCCAGGGCTTTACCTTCGATCTGGGACCAACCTTCTTTCTCTATCCGCGGGTCTTGGCGGAAATCTTTCGGGCCGTGGGCCGTGACCTGTTCCGCGAGGTGCCCATGACCCGCCTCGATCCGCAGTATCACCTCAAATTCGGCTCGGGAGGCGATTTGCGCTGTACCCCTGACCTGGACGCCATGACCCAGCAAATCGCTCAACTCGATGCGGAGGATGCCAAACAGTTTGGCCGCTTCCTCAACGAGAATCGCGAAAAGCTCGCCCGCTTCCGCCCGGCCTTGGAGCGGCCGTTTCTCAGCTTACGCGACGTGCTGAGCTGGGACATGATCAAACTCATGCCGCTGTTACGGCCTTGGCTGTCGCTGGATGACGAATTGAGCCGCTACTTCCGCGATCCACGGGTGCGGCTGGCCTTGTCGTTTCAGTCGAAATATCTGGGCATGTCGCCATTTCAGTGTCCGAGCTTATTTTCGATCCTCTCGTTTCTGGAATATGAGCATGGCGTCTGGCATCCCACCGGCGGTTGTGGGGCCGTCAGCCGCAAGATGGCAGAGGTGGCCCAGGAACTAGGGGCGGAGATTCGACTCAACGAAGATGTAACCCAAATCTTGTTCGAAGGCCGCCGCGCCGTGGGGGTGCAAACGACGCGAGGCGAATATCGGGCCGACGCCCTGGTGATTAATGCGGACTTTGCCCGAGCGATGACGCGGCTGATCCCCAACCATCTGCGGAAGCGTTGGAACGACCAAAGAATTGCCAAGAAACGGTTTAGCTGCTCGACATTCATGCTGTATTTGGGGGTCGAAGGGATCAACCATGACGTAGCTCATCATACGATTTATATGAGCCAGGATTACGAGCAAAATCTGAAGGACATCGAAACCGAGCACCGCCTGAGCGAAGACCCCTCGTTTTATGTACAAAACGCCAGCGTGACCGACTCGACGCTTGCCCCGCCAGGCCATAGCACCCTGTATGTCCTGTTGCCCGTCTCGCATCAGCACCCGAACATCGACTGGACCCAGGAAACCCCACGCTACCGGACCCTGGCCCTGCGTCAGCTGGAAAAAATCGGCCTACGCGACCTGGAAAGCCGCATCCGCTGGGAACGTGTGGTCACCCCCGCCGACTGGGACGCCGGCTATCAGATCCATTTGGGGGCGACCTTTAACCTGGCGCACAACCTGGGCCAGATGTTGCACTTGCGACCGCGAAACCGCTTCGAGGAGTTCGAGGGGATCTACCTGACCGGTGGCGGAACCCATCCAGGCAGCGGCTTGCCTGTCATCTACGAATCGGCTCGCATCACATCACGGCTTATATTGCAAGATTGGCAACTGCCGCACGATCATTGTAAAGTGGAGTTCTGCCT
>JBDNDE010000002.1:0-52695 GCA_046719305.1 Gemmataceae bacterium
AAGCAACTCTGGCTGCACACTCTCGGCTTGGCTCGTCAGACTGTTCTCGACAAAACCCCACGGGCTCTAAGCATCTCGGCCAATGGCACCTTTTTCGTGGTGGCGGGCGAGGATGGCATCGCCCGGCGAGTCAATCCCGGCAGCGGCGTGATGGAAAAAGAGTATCCCACCAGCGACAAGCCGCTCACTGCGGTGGCTATCAGCCGCAACGAAGCAAGCCTTGCGGTTGCTGCCCTAGATGGCACCGTGAAGCTCTTCAGTAGCGGTGACGCCAAGGTACTGACGACGCTCAAATTCCCCGCCGCTGTGCGGGCTATGCAGTTCACCCCGGACAATAAAGCGCTCATCGTTGCGCTGGTCAACGGACTCATCGAGGCCCGCGACGTTGCTTCTACTCCTGGCGCAGTTCTACCCGAAACATTTGGCCAGGTTTTACAACATTTCACTCATGGTACCGAGACTCGCGATCTGGCGATTCAGGGCAAGGAGGCGATTTTCTGGACGACCGGCAGCGACAAGAGCCTGCGGGCCTGGAAGTTAGCCTCGGATACCCCGTTGCAGTCGTTTGCCCATCCCAACAGTGTTAACGCGGTCGTTTACTGTCCCGATGGCAAACGCGCTGTCACTGCCTGTTCCGATGGCAAGTTGCGTAGCTTTGACCTGGTTAAGAATACGCCGTTGAAAAGCTTCGACGCCAACCTCGACAAAGACTACCCTTCCGTCTACGGTGTCGCCGTCGATCGGGCCGCCAAGTTCGTGGCTTGTGCCAATCAAAACCACAGCGTCAAGATTTTCGAGTTGGAAAGTGGCAAGCTGGTCCGCGAGATCAAGCCCTTCCACGAAAAAGACGCTCCCAAGGGCCACCGCGATTCGGTGTTGTGTGTCGCGTTCAGTCCTGACGGCAACCAGTTGGCTAGTGCTGGGATGGATCAAACCATCAAAATTTGGAAGGTTGCCGATGGTACGCTACTGCGCGAACTAGTGCATCCGAGTTTCAAGACCACGGCTCATCCCGGATGGATTTATGCCCTTCGCTGGACCAGCGACGGCAAGCACCTCGTGGCTGTTGGGGCCGCCCCTGGGTTACGCGGCTACTGGAGCGTGTGGGAGGCCGGCAGCGCTAAGCTGATCAGCGGTCAGGAATTAGCAACTGGCACAATGTATAGTGTAGCGCTTTCCCCAGACGAGAAAAAAGTGGCCATTGGTACGGGTGGCACCATTCGCTCGCCTACGCATCAGGGATTGTTGTTCAAGCTACCCGGTCGATGAAGAGGGTTTTTCTCCCATGTAAAAAGAGCAGGGAGGGTAGGGAGGATTCTCCCAGGAAGAATCTTTCGTGATGGGAAAACCACACACTGTAAAACCAAGAGTTCCCCCGTTGGTGTGGAGCACCATACGGGGGAACAGAAGCCCCGGCGATAACCTACTCTCGCCCTTGACGGACTACCATTGGCCCCGAGTGCTTGACGGCCGTGTTCGGGATGGGAACGGGTATGGCCACGCGGGTATGGTCACCGGGAGACGCTTTGCCCTGGGTGCAGGGTAGTCAGAGGTAGTTGGTCTGACAGGCGTTAGAGGAAGACGGTGCCGGGAGGGTTATGGAGGGTTAGCGAGCCGCGGAAGAGAGCCGGCACGGGCAGGAGGTGCCGGAGCAGGATCAATGCGGCGAAGCGATCGGCTGTTAGTACCGGTTAGCTGAAGCTATTACTAGCCTTACACATCCGGCCTATCGACCTGGTAGTCTTCCAGGAGCCTTTGTTCTTGCGAACGGGAAACCTGGTCTTGCGGGGGGTTTCACGCTTAGATGCTTTCAGCGTTTATCCGTGCCGTACGTAGCTACCCAGCGATGCCGCTAGCGCGACAACTGGAACACCAGAGGTACGTCCTTCTCAATCCTCTCGTACTAGAGAAAAATCCGCTCAAGTTTCCTACGCCCACGACAGATAGGGACCGACCTGTCTCACGACGGTCTAAACCCAGCTCACGTACCGCTTTCATTGGCGAACAGCCAAACCCTTGGGAGCTTCTCCACCCCCAGGATGCGATGAGCCGACATCGAGGTGCCAAACCTCCTCGCCGCTGTGAACGCTCAGAGGAGATAAGCCTGTTATCCCCGGAGTACCTTTTATCTGTTGAGCGACGGCCTTTCCATCCAGCACCGCCGGATCACTAAGCCCTGCTTTCGCACCTGCTTGTCTGATGGGACTCGCAGTCAAGCACCCTTCTACCTTTACGCTCTAGGCCCGATTGCCGACCGGGCTGAGGGTACCTTTGGGCTCCTCCGTTACTCTTTGGGAGGAGACCGCCCCAGTCAAACTGCCCACTTAGCACTGTCCGCCGCCCGGGTTCACGGGACGGGGTTAGAATTCAAGCACAACAAGGGTGGTGTTTCATTGGTCGGCTCACAGGGGCCGGAACCCCTGGTTCAACGCCTCCCACCTACGCTACGCATGCTGGGCCTAAACCCAATACTAAGCTGCAGTAAAGGTTCACGGGGTCTTTCCGTCTAGTCGCGGGTATGTTGCATCTTCACAACAACTACAATTTCACCGAGTCGCTGGTGGAGACAGTGATCCAGTCGTTACGCCATTCATGCAGGTCGGAACTTACCCGACAAGGAATTTCGCTACCTTAGGACCGTCATAGTTACGGCCGCCGTTTACTGGGGCTTCGGTTGCGGGCTTCGTGTTAGCTAACCCTCTTCCTTAACCTACCAGCACCGGGCAGGCGTCAGTCTGTATACCTCCACTTACGTGTTCGCACAGACCTGTGTTTTTAGTAAACAGTCGCTAGATCCATTTCTCTGCGGCCCCTCGAAGCGGTGACACCCCAAGAGGCACCCCTTCTCCCGAAGTTACGGGGTCAATTTGCCGAGTTCCTTCACCAGCGTTCTCTCGAGCGCCTGAGAATATTCATCTCGCCTACCTGTGTCGGTTTTAGTACGGTCAGCCAGTTTGTCAACTGTCGGCTTTTCTTGACTGTCCTTCCGAGGACTTCGGGAACGTAAGCGCCCTCGTCTTGCGAACGGCCCAGTCTAGCGGGCCGATCCCCTTCCGTGCAGTGTCCTGACAGCGTCAACCGCCCTGGCTGGTCCCGGAATATTAACCGGGTGTCCATCGTCTACGCCTTTGGGCCTCGACTTAGGGGCCGACTAACCCTGGGCGGATTTACCTTCCCCAGGAAACCTTAGGCTTTCGGCGAACGGGATTCTCACCCGTTTTATCGTTACTCATTCCGGCATGATCACTCGTGTTTGGTCCACGGCCCGTCGCCGTACCGCTTCGCCCCGAACACGACGCTCTCCTACCGCTTGATTGCTCAAGCCCGCTGTTTCGGTATCACGCTTAGTCCCGTTCATTATCGGCGCAGGGTTCCTCGACCAGTAAGCTATTACGCACTTTTGAAATGGTGGCTGCTTCTAAGCCAACATCCTGGCTGTCAGTGGAACCCAACTTCCTTTCGCACTGAGCGTGATTGAGGGACCTTAACAGGCGGTCTGGGTTGTTCCCCTCTCGACGACGGAGCTTATCCCCCGCCGTCTAGCTGCCGTAGCTTGGTACATCGGTATTCGGAGTTTGGTTCAGGTGGGTAGCCGGGTAGGCCCCCATCCCGATTCAGTCGCTCTACCCCCGATGCCAACTACCACGACGCTAACCCTAAAGTTATTTCGGAGAGAACGAGCTATCTCCACGTTTGATGATACTTTCAATCCTCCACACAGGTCATCCCCTAGTTTTTCAACACTAGTGAGTTCGGACCTCCACGGGATGTTACTCCCGCTTCATCCTGCCCATGCGTAGTTCACGTGGTTTCGCGTCTACCGCCCCCAACTGTTCGCCCTGTTCAGACTCGGTTTCCCTTCGGCTCCGCGGCGTAGCCGCTTAACCTTGCTGGTGACGGTAAGTCGCCGGATCATTATGCAAAAGGCACCCCATCACCCGGCCTTGCGGCGTCGGGCTCTGAGCGCTTGTAAGCATGCGGTTTCAGGTTCACTATCCTCCCCTTGTCGGGGTTCTTCTCATCTTTCACTCGCGTTACTGGTACGCTATCGGTCGTCGAGGAGTATTTAGCCTTGCGGGATGGGCCCCGCCGATTCAGCCCGGCTTCCACGTGTCCGGGCCTACTCAGGTGCCAAACACACCGCTTCCCCTGTCGCCTACAGGACTTTCACCTTCTATGGTGGCCCATTCCAGAGCCTTCGACTAGGTTCGACAGTGCTGTTGTCTGGTCCTACAACCCCTGCAGGACGAGTCCCGCAGGTTTGGGCTGTTCCGCTTTCGCTCGCCGCTACTGACGGAATCGAGGTTTCTTTCTGTTCCTCTGGGTACTGAGATGTTTCAGTTCCCCAGGTTCGCCACGTCCACCTATGGATTCAGTGGACGTCAATTCGGGAACCCCGGTATCAACGCTCGTTTGACAGCTTCACCGGGCTTTTCGCAGTCTTCCACGCCCTTCATCGCCTCTCGACGCCAAGACATCCCCCGCATGCTCTTACTAGCTTGGCCGCATTGATCGCACTCCGCAGAAACACTCCCCCAGAGCCGATCACTGCTCACTTCCGCTAGCGAAGTGGACGATTGATCCTTGGACGTTTCTCAACGTCTTGGTTTGCTTCTTCTCAGTGGCTCGCTAAGGCAGAAAAGCAAGCAACTCT
This sequence comes from Gemmataceae bacterium, assembly GCA_046719305.1. Taxonomy (GTDB): domain Bacteria; phylum Planctomycetota; class Planctomycetia; order Gemmatales; family Gemmataceae; genus RGDT01. The sequence continues at coordinate 4,655 of JBDNDE010000002.1, forward strand.
GCAACCCAGAGCTACCACTTTTCGCCTCCATCACTCGGCTTGGCTCGCCTTGACAAAACAACGCCCCAAGGCCTGTCTTGCTCGACGCCAAGTCCGTGATTGTTGCTCGCTACAACGTCTTCCTCTACCGCTTTGTCAAAGAGCTTGCTTGTGCCAGAGGCACTTTCCTACTCAACACGATCTTGAGAGCATGTTCTCGATAATCGCTCTGAGTAGGAGTCGGACCACAGGGGCGTGAGTGATACGACTCGTAATCAGCAGCGTAGGAGAACTTCTTTTCAATTAGCCTTCAAGTCGATGAAGGAATCTTAGGAAATTCTTTTAAAACTGTCAACCTTTCTCGTGGACTTTTTTCTTTTGTGTGTGGACACTTTGTTGTTCGGGTGGAGATGACGGGGATCGAACCCGTAACCTCAGGCTTGCAAAGCCAGCGCTCTCCCAATTGAGCTACATCCCCCTGCCGCGAACGCTCGCGGTTTGCTTCCGATCAGTGGGCGTACTTGGATTCGAACCAAGGACCTCAGCTTTATCAGAGCTGCGCTCTAGCCAACTGAGCTATACGCCCGAATCAGGTACCCCCCTATTCCCAAAAAAAGCCAAACCTTTCGGTTTGGCTCGATCGGCGACGACGTCGAGATCGAGCAGTTAGGTCGGAATATGATGGAACGCCTGCCGCATTCTCCAATCCCTCAGTCGCACATGAACAAAGTGGATTATAGAGCTTCCCCACCGACTGTCAACCACTTTTCCGTTTTTCTTTGGCTAGGCAGGCCAGCGCTCGCCTTTTGGGGAGCGTCCCATGAGCGTTGGCACCGCTTCGGCTGGGGATTTACCCTCGTACAACACCCGATAGACCTCGGTGAGGATCGGCAGATCCAGCCCCATCCCATGTGCCCGCTCATAGGCCGCTTTGGTCGTGGTAACGCCCTCGGCTACTTGGTTCATGCCAGCGAGAATGTCAGTGATTTTTTCCCCGGCTCCGAGACGATAGCCGACGGAACGGTTGCGTCCATGAGGGCTGACGCAGGTGGTGATAAGGTCGCCTAGTCCAGCAAGGCCAGCAAAGGTAGCGGCATCGGCCCCAAGAGCGACGCCGAAGCGGGTCATTTCAGCGAGGCCGCGAGTCATGAGGGCCGAACGAGCGTTATCGCCGAAGCCCATTCCGTCGCAGATGCCCGCAGCCAGACCGATGACGTTTTTCAAAGCCCCGGCGAGTTCCACGCCAATGGGGTCAAGATTGGAATAAACGCGGAAGCGGTCGGTTGTAAATACATGCTGAATCGTTTTAGCAAGTGACTCGTCCTCGCTGGCAGCGACCACGCTAGTGGGCAAGCCACGGCTGACTTCCTCGGCATGGCTGGGGCCAGATAACACCGCAACACGAGAAACCTGCAGAACCTGAGCAATAATTTCACTGGGTCGAGCAAAGGTGCCGATCTCGATGCCTTTGGTCAAGCTGACAACCGCCGGGGGACGGGAAGCCTCGACAGCTAGACGTTGCAGAGTAGCTCGCAGATAGACAGTCGGAATGACCGACACCCACAGATCGGCGTCACGGGTAGCCTCGGCGGCATCGGTGGTGAGATGGATCTGATCGGGGATGCGAACACCGGGCAGCAGTCGAGCGTTCTCACGGGTGCGTTGTAATTCAGCCCCCACCTCGGGCAAAGCGCTCCAGAGCCGCACCTGATGTTGCGGTTTGCTCGCCAAGAGAATCGCCGTCGCGATGCCCCACGCCCCATCGCCCAGGACCGCTAACGTCGTTGCCATGTTCGCCGCTCCCCCCGCTGCGCAAAGAGAAGATGAAAGCAGCCGTCCGCCTCCTGCAATCCTGCAACAGACACGGACGGCCAGAATTCACGTTGCTGGAAGATTACTCCGAGGACGCCTCCTTGGCTGGATAATCGATTCCGAGTTCCTTGACGAGAAAAGCATATTCATCGGCCAATTCTTGGATGATCTTGGCAGTCGGCTTGCCAGCCCCGTGACCGGCACGCGTCTCGATGCGAATCAGCACCGGAGCCGGCCCGGCCTGACAATACTGTAGCATGGCCGCGAACTTAAAGCTGTGGCCCGGAACGACGCGGTCGTCGGTATCGCCGGTGGTCACCAAAGTTGCAGGATACTTGGTCCCCTTGCGGAGATTGTGATAGGGCGAGTACGCGTAGAGGATCTTGAAGTACTCTGGGTCGTCCGGCGAACCATAATCGTCCACCCAGTATCGGCCGATGGTGAACTTGTGGAAGCGCAGCATATCCATGACCCCCACCGCCGGCAGGCAGGCCCCGAAGAGATCCGGTCGTTGCACCAGGCACGCCCCTACGAGCAGGCCGCCGTTGCTACCGCCCTTGATGGCTAGTTTGTTGGCCGAGGTGTACTTCTGGGCGATGAGATACTCCGCGGCGGCGATGAAATCATCGAAAACGTTCTGTTTGTTTTTGAGACGGCCGGCATCGTGCCAGGTTTTGCCGTATTCGCCACCCCCGCGAAGATTGGCCTGGGCGTAGACACCGCCCATCTCCAGCCAGGCAATGCGGCCGACACTGAAAGCCGGCGGCAAGCTAATGTTGAAGCCACCATAACCATAGAGCAGGGTAGGATGGGAGCCGTCCTTTTTGAGGCCTTTTTTGTAGGTAAGAAACATCGGCACGCGAGTGCCATCTTTGCTCTTGTAGAAGACTTGTTCGGTGACGTACTGGCTGGGGTCGAACTTCACGGCGCTGGTGCGGAACTCCTTGCTCTCGCCCGTCTTCACATCGTAGCGGTAGATGGTGGGCGGCACAGCAAAGCTGTTGAAGGTGTAGAAGGTCTCGCTGTCGTCTTTCTTGCCGCCAAAGCCCCCTGCCGAGCCGATGCCGGGTAGCTTGACCTCACGAACAAAGCGGCCCTCGGGCGTGAAGCACTTGATGAGGCTCTTGGCGTCCTTGAGGTAGCCGCAGATTAGATGCCCGCCGACCATGCTGACGCTGCCAAGCTTTTCCTCCGCTTGGGGAATAATCTCCTTCCAGTTGTCGCGTTGGGGGTTGTTCAGGTCGATGGCGATGACCCGACCGCGTGGAGCCTCGAAGTCGGTTTTGAAGAGGAAGACACTACCTTCGTTGTCGATATAGGAATACTCGTTTTTGAATTCGTCGATGAGATCGGTGAACTTCTCCGTGCCGACTGCACGCCAGGCAACGCGGTACTTGGCATCGGTGCCGGTCCGCGTCACCAACAGGTCATATTTGCCGTCCTCGGTCTGGCCGACGCTGAAGCTCCAGTCAGGCTGGTCCTTACGCTCGTAGACTAGCTTGTCCTCCGACTGCGGCGTGCCCAAAACGTGATAATACGCCTTCTGGAACTTGTTCGCGCCGGTAAACGCCGTGCCCTCCTTCGGCTCGTCGTAACGGCTGTAGAAGAAGCCTTTGTTGTCACGGCTCCAGGACGCGCCGCTGAACTTGACCCACTTGATTTCGTCCGCATCGAACTTGCCGGTGGCAATGTCCAGTACCTTCATGGTGGTCCAATCGCTGCCGGCTTCGGACAGGCTGACGACCGCCTTTTTGCCATCGGGGCTGACCTCGAAACCACCCAGGGCAATGGTGCCGTCCTTGCTCAGTTTGTTGGGGTCCAACAGCAGACGCGGTTCGGCATCGAGCTTCTCCAAGGTATACAAGACCGCTTGATTCTGCAGCCCGTCGTTACGGAAGTAAAAGTAGCGACCGCCTTCCTTGAACGGAGCAGAGTAGCGTTCGTAGTTCCACAAGTCGGTTAGACGTTTGACTAGCGGCCGGCGAGCAGGAATCTTTTCCAGATAGCCGAAGGTGACCTTGTTCTGGTCTTCAACCCATTGAGCCACTTCCTTGTTAACACGGACATCTTCTTCAAGCCAACGGTAGGGATCGGCTACCTCAACGCCGTGCAACTTTTCGACGACCTCGACGCGTTTGGTGGTGGGGTAGGTCAGCCCCCCTTCAGCCGCCTTGGCCAGCAGGGCGACGGTCACCAGCAGGCCGACGAGTAGCAAAGATTTCATCAGCAAAGCACTCCGTGGGGTGTTGGAGAAACGATTGCGATTTACTATACGGACGCGGCAGCTAAGTGGGTTCTGTCTCGGGCGGACGATCGTAAAGCGGCTCCAGAGTCCGACGAGCAATCAACGGATGAGCAAACGCTACAGAGACCACCCCGCGACTAGGCGAATAGCGTCGCAAGCGGACTGGCCAGCGGCGCGCCGCGAAAAAGCCGATCACCCCGCCAAGCAGCAGACCCAGCAGGGCCAGCCACTCGTTCCAAGGCAGCCCCAGGACCAGCCCCAAGGCCGCCCCAAGCAAGGCCCCAAGACGCTGCCGATGCGTGATCGTCCGCAGACACTTCTCGCACAAAGCCATCGCCAGCCGTGGACGGTCGGCGGGCGGCCGGACCTCGCCACGCGCTCGGACAGGTAGCAGGATCACCCGATCACGCGGCCCAGCACAGCCAGCACAACAGGGTGGCAACTGCAACAATCCCGCAGGCACCACAAACCACCCGCGGCCGTCGAGCGAGCTAGGTTTCTCCTTTTGGTTGGTCGGGAGGGCGAGAGCGGGCGAGGTCGGCTCTTGCCCCAGACGCTGGGCCAACAGCCGCAACAGGTCTACCAGGTCGCCGTTGCAGATTTCCCAGTTGCCCCCCAGCCGAACCTCGTCGTCGGCTAGCCATGTCCAGCCTGGCAGCCTGACTGCTTTGCCAGTCGCCAAGACGCTTCGGCCACGACGTAATTCGATAGCTTGATGCCGAGACGGATCAATCGGTAAGACCACTCCACCGACATCTCGGCTCAGACGGCGATGCGGCTGGTGAAATACCTTCCACGGCGCGAACAGAGAAAGCGGTCCAGCCACCAGTTCGACCCCGTCGGCGTGTAGGATGAGTTCGCGACCACGATACCGCACGGCCAGCAGTAGCCAAGGTAACCCCAACAGCGTAAGCCCCAGACCGACGCCTAGCCGCCACCAGTCGAACTTCTCCGGGAGAAACGCCGCTAGCAGCACCAACAACCCGGGCAAGGTCAGCCAAGCGGCCAAACGCAGCAGCGGAGCCGGCGCAATTACTAGCGGGGCCGAACGCAGATAAGTGACCGGCTCAGCCAACATCTCATCAAGATCATCAAGGGCATCCGTTAGGGGTCGCCCCAGGGAAAGCATGTGTGCTCGCTCTCTCGTGCGTATAATGGGGTTTCTCTTTATTGTTGTTGTACGGAGTCATCCGTGAGCCGCCATCGTTTCTTTGCCACCTGTGGCCGGGGGATCGAGCCGATCCTGGCCAACGAACTGCTCGTCCTGGGAGCGGCTGACATCACGCCAGGGCGAGGCGGCGTGACGTTTTATGGCAATCGCAGACTGTTGTATCGCGCCAACTTATGGCTGCGGACGGCGGTACGGGTGTTGCAACCAATCCTAGAGGCGCACACCCCTTCACCTGAGGCTCTTTATGAGGCAGTGCGAACCATCGACTGGCAGCAGTATTTAACGCCCGATCATACATTGGCTGTCGATAGCAATGTGCGCGACTCCCGCATCACTCACTCGAAGTATGCCGCTCTACGCGTGAAAGATGCCATCTGCGATCAGTTCCTCGATCGTGTCGGTCGGCGGCCGAGTGTGAACGTCGAAAGGCCGCACCTGGCGTTAAACCTGCACATCGCCCGCGATCAGGCCGTGCTCAGCCTCGATAGTTCGTGGGATTCGCTGCACAAGCGCGGCTATCGGCCGCACCTGACTATCGCGCCGCTGAACGAGGCGTTGGCGGCAGCGCTGATCCAGCGCACGGGCTGGAACGGCACGACGCCGTTCGTCGATCCGCTCTGCGGCGGCGCGGTGCTGCCCATCGAGGCGGCCTGGCTGGCGCTGCATCGGCCACCGGGCCTGACGCGAAAGCATTTTGGCTTCATGGGCTGGATGGATTTCGAAATCAGCGAGTGGACAGCGATTCGCGACGAGGCCCGGCAGGGCGTGAAAAAGGCGCTGGAATCTACGATCGAAGGTAGCGACCTGCGTGAAGATGTGATCGCACATGCCCGCCAAAACGCCCGGGCCGCCGGCATCGGCCATGCCGTCACGTTGAGGCGCGGCGATGTCCGCACGCTGCGCTTGCCCGAGACGCCCGGCGTGGTGATGTGCAACCCGCCCTACGGCGAACGCATCGGCGAGGAGAAGGACCTGGTGCCGCTCTATGCCTCGCTGGGCGCGCTGGCTAGGCGGAGTCCGGGCTGGAGCGTCTGGGTCTTCACCGGCAACCCCCGCCTCGCCGCTGCGGTCGGCCTGCCGCCGCGCGAGGAGTTGGCCTTCTACAACGGCAAGATCCCCTGCCGGCTGCTCTGTTTCCAGGGGTGAGACGGAGAGGCTGATCCACCAGCGGAACAAAATCTTGTCCTGGGGGCGCGGACCGCTTAGAATGTCCTGCTGAAGGAAAATCGAAGCAAACGCCTGCCTGAGTACCCTCCTGAGTGAGGGTTTTTTCCATGGATGATCGAAGAATCACCGGTCCCAAACCCCTCCGCCGGGGACAGGGACTGAAAGATCTGTTGTCTGTTTCGGATGCCTCTCCGCTCTCGGCAGAGCAAGTCTACCGAGACTATGCGCCGCGAGTCTTTAACGTCGCACGCCGGATGGTCGCGACGGATTGCGACGCCGAGGATGTAACCCAAGACGTGCTGCTGCAAGTAGTGCGCAAATTGCCCAGCTTCCGGGGCGATGCCGCCTTCCCCACCTGGTTGCATCGGGTTACAGTCAATGCCGCCCTCAGTCATCGTCGTCGCCAGGCTACCCGCCAGGATCACGTCCGCACCACGGGCAACGACACCGCTCCCATAGAAATCCCAGGCAGCGAAGGTCCGCCCGACGGCGTTGTCCTCGGAGCCGAAACGCGACACCTGTTGAATCGTGCTATCGACACTCTGGCTCCGGCTTATCGTGAGGTTTTTCTTTTGGCCGATATCGAAGGTTTACCAAACGCCGAGATTGCCGATCGGTTAAAATTATCTCTGGCAGCAGTCAAGAGCCGATTGCACCGTGCTCGGGCCATGCTGCGTGAAGCGTTGGAACCACATTTCGGTGACGTCCCCTCGTAAGGAGGGTAAACGCCCATGAATCAGGATGTCCCCGCATTCGCTGCCGATCCCGAACAACGCCGAGCCGCGGCCAGTTGTTTTGAACGCGCTTCGGATGTCATGGCCACTGGAGACAACGCCCACGCGGTCGGCTTGCTTCTGGAATGTTGCCGGCTGGATCCGGCTAATCTGCTCTACCGCCAGACGCTTCGCCGGGCCGCACGGGCACGCTATCGTCAGAATGGTCGAGGCCGCTGGTTGGCTTGGTTGTGGAATTGGCCGTTGCGTTTGCGTCTGAGCCGCGCCGTGGCCGCCAACCGCCCCACGGAGGTACTTCGCCTGGCCGAATGCATCCTGGCCAATAACCCCTGGGATGTGCCGGCCCAACTGGCCATCGCCCGAGCCGCCGAAAAGCTCCAGCTGATCGACCTGGCCATTTGGTCGCTGGAACAGGTGCGAATGCAACGCCCTACCGAGATAGCCCTAGATCGCAGTTTGGCATCCTTATATGAGAAACGTGGCCATTTCACCCAGGCGTTAGCGTTGTGGCAACGTGTCGTGCAACAGTGCCCGCGAGATGCCGAAGCTCACGAGCGATTGCTCCACCTTCAGCACGCCGGTGATCCCCCGAGCGAAGCCCAACCCCGAGGCGGGAGTGGTAGTTGGATCGACCCAGTAGAGCGGCAAGCCAGCCCCTTGCGAGAAGCAATTCGAGCCGCCCCCACCCAGCCCGAGACGTACCTGGCGTTGGCTCGGCTGTACCGTCAGGCCAACCGCTGGGAGGCCGCCGCTGAGGTTCTGCAAACTGGGCTGCAGGCCACAGGCGGCGACTTTGCTTTGCAACTGGAAAACGCTGACCTGGCTATCGAGCCGTTGCGGCGCGATCTGGCCATCGCCCGCGCCAAGCGAGCCGAGAAAGAAGACCCACTGTTGCAGCAGCGCGAGGCCGAGCTGGTCCGCGAGATCAACGCCCGCGAGTTAGATCTCTACCGGCTGCAAGCGGCGCGTCAGCCCCAGCGAGAGGATCTGCGTTACGAGTTAGCGGTGCGTTTGCTACGCTGCGGTCAAGCGGAGGAGGCGTTGGCCCTTTTTCGCGACTTGCCCAACGACTGGCGAGCGGCACGTGGGGCAGGCTACTGTTATCGCCTCTGGGGCAATTCCGCCCGCGCGTTGGGCTGCTTTGAGCAAGCTCTGGCTCATCTGCCCGAACAACATCTTGACATGCGTCACGAATTACTCTATGAGCTAGCTTGCTGCCATGCAGAACTGGGTGACTTTGACCATGCCGTCGAACGCGGAGCCGAATTGGCCGAACACGCCCCGGAGTATCGCGACATCCTCACGCTCTTACCCTATTGGCAAGCCTGCACGCGTGCCGCCTCGTGATTCGTGATGGCTTCGCCGACCGGCCCGAGATTCATTCTCCGGTTGGCCCGAGTCGTCCTTCGCGACGGAGCTTGATCAAGCCCGATTCGATTTGACGCTCTGCTAGGCGTAGCGTTTCTTCGGGATAGCCGCGGTACAACTCCACGGCCAAGCCACGCAGATCGCGTAGCCCTGCTTGCCAGGCCGCCAGCAACTGCTCCTCGCGACGTTGCCGATGCTGCAGCGTCTCGTCGATCAGGGCCACGCCCCGTGTCGTCGGTGGCCCATGCGACGGCAGAAGCAAACGCATCGGTAATTCACGCACTCGCCGAAGCGAATTCAGATAAAGTTGTAGATCGCCATCCTCAGGGTCGATGATCAGCGACGACAGCGGCGAAACCAGATCGGCCGCGAAAAGATAGCGTAACTGCGGCTCCCACAAAGCCAGATGACCCGGTGCGTGGCCGGGCGTGTGGAGCAGTTCCAAGGTCAGCTGGCCGGCTTGGAGTATGGTGCCTTCGTCGAGCAATTGATCTACACGCACCTGCCCAGCCAACTGAACCGCGGTTTCCAGATGCGCCCAGATCGGCACCTGCCATTCGTCGCGCAGACGTTCCACCGCCCCGACATGATCCGGGTGATGGTGCGTCAGCACGATGGCCTGAATCTCCCCGGGGGCTAGCGTCTGCAGCAGTATCTCTTGTTCGGCGGGATCGACTGGTCCGGGATCAACTAGCAGCCTAGGGCCGGTTCCCAGCACAAAGCAGTTGGTGTAGCGAGTCGGTGGGAGTCCGGCGGCATCCAAAGGCAGCATGCGAACCCCGGGCGCGAACCAGATGGGCGGCATCTTCTGTGCGGCGATCGACTCCAGGGCTGGACGCAGAATCGCGGCCCAATGCTGGCAGGGGGCCTGGCCCAACAGGTCCAGGATGCTAAACGTCGGCGGCGAGAGCAGCAACTCGCCACGCTCCCAGGCAGCGAGAGCCTCGGGGATCCGCCACCACCGACCGGATTGTAGTTCACCTGGCCAGACGCTGGGTTCCTGTCCTTCAGGGAGCAGGGCAACATAAAAAGTAGTGGCAAAGCGCACCGAGGAAAAGGGGGGCGTCACCAGGCAGCCGGCCTGTTGGAGAGCCTCTGCCGCAACGGGTGGAAACGGCTGGGTGCCGGCCAACACAGCGCGGCGTAGCTCATCGAGAAGACCGGGGCGCGTGCCCAGGAAGACGCCCGTTTCTTCAAACAGTTCGCGAGCTGCGCAAGCAGCAGGGTTGGCGTCGCAGACATCGACCTTACCGCCGGGAAAGGCAATGAAGCCGGGCATGAAGCGCAGCTGCAAGCCACGCTCCACTAGGTAGATAGCGTGGTCGCAAGGGCGTGCCAGTAGGATGGCTGCCGCCGCCTCGATAGGCCCCTTAGGCTGGCTAACCGTTTGGCTCACGGGCTGGCAGGGGAAGCGGAGCCGTTGGTGGGAGGTTCCTTGCTCAGGCAGCGTTCGACTGCTTCCAACAGGCGTTCCATGGCGAACGGCTTGCGGATGTAGTCGATGACTCCCAGATACTCGGCATAGGCTTTGTGTCGGCTGCCTTCGTTGGCGGTGATCATGATGATCGGCGGAGCATCGGGTTTATCTTTGAAGTGTTCCAGGATGGGGAAGCCCCCCATACGTGGCATCATCATATCTAGAATCACTAGATCGGGGCGCTGAGCATAGACGGCCTGCTTGCCTTGGTGACCATCCCGCGCTTGCAGCACGCGGAAGCCCTGGCGTTCGAGAATGGCCCGCAGGCCATCACTGAGTTCCACATCGTCATCGACGATCAGGATGGTTTTGGTCTCTGGCATGATGCGCCCCTCGGGACTATTCCATACTCCTTACATCATACCGCGCCGCTGCATCCGTGGGAAAGGTGAAACCGGTCCACAGTTTTGCACGCTATCTGCCCCGACACACTCGAAACCTCCCCCTTAGCCGCGGCCATACTCGCCTGGAGATAGCCCGGTTTGCTGTTGTGTTTAGCGCGGCTGGGAACTATAAGCATCCTGACGCAGGCTATGCCGGGTGGGCTAGTCGATTGCATTGGACTTTAAGCGAGTATGGGTACATGAACAGTCCCGCGATGCAACAACTTCTTCGCACCATGCGGCAAAGTAGCATCATTCGTTTCTTCGAGCATTTCGCCGAACTCTTCCCCGATGCACATCTCAAAGACCTAACCGTAGAAGAAATCCTGCCTGATCGCCAAATGGTGATCAATGGCCGACTCATCACCAATTTCGGCTCGGATAGTTTTTTGGGGCTGGATCAAGACCCGCGAGTGCTGCAAGCGATTCGTCAGGGCCTCGACCGCTGGGGCAGCCACAACGGCACCTCTCGCGCTTTTTCCAGTGTTCGCAGTAACCTCGAGGCCGAAGAGAAAATCGCCGCATGGCTGGGCACTGAGGCCTCGGTAATTTTCCCCTCCGTCACACTGGCCAACATGGGAGCCATCCCCGCCTTGGTGGGCAAACTAGATTTATTAGTGATCGACGAACAAGGCCACAACTCCATCCAAGAGGGAGCCAAGATCGCCAAAGCCAACGGTACCCGTGTTGTCAGCTTTAGCCACTGTGACCCGGCCGCCTTGGATAAGGTTCTCCGCGAAGCCGCCCCCTACCGCGTTGCCGTTGTCGCGATCGACGGCGTCTACAGCATGAGTGGCGAGATTCCACCGTTGGCCGAGTTGAACCGGGTGGCTCAAGCGTCTAACGCGGTGTTGTACATCGACGATGCGCACGCCTCGGGGGTGGTCGGCACCAAGGGACGCGGTACGGTTTTGGATGCGCTGGGCAGCTACGACAACACCCTGGTGATTGGCTCCCTCTCCAAGGGATTCTCTTGTGCGGGCGCATTCATTGGGTGCAGTCATGAGATGAAACGATTGCTCAAGATGCGCTCAACTACCTATCTGTTCGGTGGACCCGTCGTGCCGCCTTATCTCGACGCGATCTGTGTAGTATGTGACATTCTCAACTCCGGCGAATATGAGTTGCTGGCGACTCGGTTGCAGGCCAATTTGCAGCGGCTGAATCAGGGGCTACATCGGCTGGGCTATCGGTTTCAGGGGGGCGTTTCGCCCATCGTCAGCGTCTTTGTCGGCGACGAGGAGGCGACCCTTCAGGCTGGTCGGTTCCTGTTTGAGAACGGCTATTATGTGCAATCGGTGACATTTCCGGCGGTGCCCTATCATGCGGGGGTGTTGCGCATCCAGATAAACGCCAACCACACCTCGGCAAGCATCGACGGGCTGGTAAACGTTCTGGGGCAACTACCCAGCATCATCGACATGCCTCGCGAAGAACAGCGATTAGTGGCCTAAAGATCCGCGGACCAAAGAGGTCAAACCAAACCACGACCCCTGTTGGATAGGGGTCGTGGTTGGTTGGATCGGGTGAAAGTGTGTGTAGTTCGGCTGCCGTTGAAAGTGCATGCGGTTAGGCCGCCTTGGATTGAGCCTGAACTTTCGACTCAATGAGATCGAGAAGATCGCCCACGGTAACAATTTTGAGCAACTCTTCATGACTCAAGCGCATTTGGAGTTTGCGTTCGATCTGAGAGACAACACTCACCACATCGACAGAATCTAAACCAAGTCCTTCACGGATATTATCTTCTTCCTTGATGTCTTTATAGCTTTCGCCTGTGTCTGCTTCAAGCATCTCGATAAGCGTGGCGCGAATTTGTTGACGATCTTGCATGGAATCCCTCCCTGGAACCGGTACGAAACAGCAGTGTAAACCAGGCCTACCTTAGCAGACAAGGCCATTTCCATCACTCATCACTATCACTGACGCGGGGCTGTTTGCGCTTTTTTCGCCGCCAAGGGATCAGCAGGAAGCAAGCCCCCGCAATCCGCTCCCGAAGTGCTTCCCCGGCCCTGCTTCCCAAGTGGATATTACCTAGATAGTAGACAATGGTCGGGCGAATGCTGACGTTTATGTTCTGCATGGTTTGGGTTTGAACCATTCGCAGGGGCGTTCGCTCGCTGCCGTGCAGATGATGGGTTGCTTGTACCGGATTATTTGGATATTGGACGCACGTCTCATGAACTCTTTTTGCCCAAGTGTTTGTCGGCGAAGTCGAGAAACACTTTCCAGTCGTCGCGGGTCATCGAGTGTTTGCCTGGACGAATGTAATAACCTAGGCGGCCGGCGCTGAGGCGCCCCTCTTCGGGGCGTTTGCTGTCAGCCAATCCCTCCACTCCCAAGAGGCGATAGACTGGGGCAGCGGCCCGTAGTACCTCGAATTGTCCTTCGGGATTGGCCCAGGTGTCCTCGGTCGCGTTGCTGAACAACACGGGACGCGGCGCCATCAATGCCACTAAGCTATGTTGATCGAATGGTAAACGCTGGGGTTCTTTGTTGAACTTCTTAAAGTTGTCGTTGAACCAGTGAGGAAAACTAGTATTGATACGCTCAACGCTCTCGCCCACAGTACCGCGACTCGGGGCCGTCCCGCCGCAGCCGGCTTGATGCGGGATCGCCAACGCTACGCGGTCGTCCATCGCCCCGGCCAGCAACGCCGTCTTGCCCAGGCGAGAATGGCCCACGGTAATGATGCCTTTGGGGTCCAGTTCTTCGCGGCTGACTAAATAATCGATCACGCGGTGCAGTCCCCAGGCCCACGCCGCGAGGGTTCCAGCCTTGTTCTCTGGGTCGATGGCCTTTTTGAGTGGACCGCGTTCTTCCTTGCGGTCGGGGTCGATGTCGCCGTTGTACAGCGTGGCCACGGCATAGCCGCGCGCGATGGTCTGGTCGATGGCCCACACCTCTTTGGCCGTGCCGCGACTGGCCTGGGTGGCTTGGTTTTTCACCACCCCTTTGCGGTTGGGATACATCCAGACTTCAGGCAGACGAATCTTGGGATCATCAAGCAACGCCTGATTGCCCTCGAAGTTCAGCCCCACAAAGGTGGGCACCGGTCCCTTTACCCCGTTGGGCACGACCAACAGCAGATGCAATTCCCCCCCTGGCGTGAGCGTGAGCGTGATCTCCTGCAAGGTCGCCTTGCCATCGAGCGCCTTGGCATCGCTCCGCACTACCTTGGCTGTCACCTTGCTCGCTGGCGGCAACTCCCCGTACATGTAGTGCTGAAACAACGCGCGAAGTTCAGCCCGGCGTTTATCGTTCCATTGCTGCGGGGTCATGATTTTGGAGCCGTCAAACGCCAACAGCGGATCGGGCAGTTCCTTGACAAACGGCAACTTGGCCGGTTCGGGAAACATGGCAGCTAGGAGGGTGAGCGTGATAGGAATCATAGAAACGAACCTCGCGGAGAGAGCAAGGGAGCATCTCCCAAGCATCTTAGGCTCCGCGAGTAAAAGGGGACAGGTGGAAAATCGGCCGCTCAACTCCGTTGTTCGTCTTCCCAACTCAGTCGAAGAAACTGCGGGCCAGCGCTGAGGATTTCATTGACCAGAGGCGTTTCCTTGCCGGTCTCTTCACAGCGGACCTTGATCTGTACTGGAACCGGCGGAGCTACCAAATGGAAGTGCCCTCCCTGCACTGGTACCGGAATCAGCGGACCGTTGGGCAGTTGCATCAGCAGCAGGCCGTGTTGCACTGGGCGACCATTCACCTCGACTTGGCCATGAATCAATGCGGGGGGCAAAGGGGTGGGCGTCGATAGATCGGCTGAATGAACTAGCGGCAACGCGATTGGATGGGGAAGCCCCTGTGGGGTTGCCCAGGGATGATAGCCTGTGCCTAGGGCAACCGTAGCTACCCCGAGCGTACCGAGCACGAGACCCGTAAACCAACCAAGCAGAGTCATACTATTCAGCATTATTTTGTTTCCTAGTTCGAGGGAGGTCGGCTTGACCGAACCATCCGTTCTCTTCATCCATGAGACGATTTTCGCTTCAGGTTCTCACGCCGGCTAACGCGATTTACTCGGGTTTCTCGGGATCTTCATTGAACACCGATGGCATCAGGACCGCGCGGTAAACCTCTCGAAGGGGAACGCCTGCAGAGCGTGCCACTTGCGCACAATCCGCATATTCCGGCGTCTCGATATGCAGACCGTCGCGCCAGGCATGTTTGACGCGAATCGGCCCCCAGGTTGTGTTTTTACTCGTCATCTGCCGCTGGAGTTTCGTCCGCTGCACCGGATAACGCCGAATTCCCAAGGTGCCTGTTTCAGCAAAGAGGATTGCCTCGAGCGTAGGCAGCAACTCGGTGGGTGCGATCACGCCCAGTAGCACGCCTGGGCGTTGCTTTTTCATCATCAGAGGCTGCGTGTAGACATCGAGGGCACCCGCTTCCAAGAGGCGCTCGAAGGTGTAACCGATGATTTCACCGGAGAGGTTGTCGATATTGGTTTCCAACACCCAGACCCGATCGGTCGTCCCATCAGGAGTAGCGTCAGGGGCGGCAGCGGGGGCAGCGGGGGCAGTGGTTCGCACACCGATCAGCACGCGCAGGACGTTGGGCTGTTCCAGAAACTCCTTGGTGCCGGCTCCCAGACCAATTGCCTGCAAGGTCAGTGCGGGGCTGTCGGTCCACTCCTGCACGACGCTGGCCAGGATCGCGGCCCCGGTCGGTGTCGTCAGTTCCGCTTGGATAGGCGACGAGGCCAACGGTGCGCCGCGCAGCAGATTGGCCGTTGCCGGTGTCGGAATGGGCATCAAGCCATGTTCGCATTTGACCATGCCTTGTCCAGTGGGAACGGAACGACAACTGATATGCTCGACCTGGAGCCAGTCCAAGGCAATCGCCACGCCTACGATATCCGCAATCGAATCCAACGCGCCGACCTCGTGAAAATGGACCCGCTCCAAGGCAATCCCATGAGCCTCTGCTTCTGCCTGGCCCAGGCGGGTGAAGATTCGCCAGGCCAAGGCACGTTGGGCCTGGCTCAAGCTGCCACGCTCCAGGATCGCCTCGATGTCCGGCAAGTGACGATGAGTTTTTTCTTCCGGCACGCGAAACCAGACGTAAGTCGCAGCAAAGCCCCCCTTGCGAATCTTCTCGACGTGCATCTGAATTGGTAGGCCGAGCGAATCCAGCCCGGCACGCACCACCGCCTCAGGGACGCCAGCATCGAGTAATGCGCCGAGCGTCATATCTCCGGAAATGCCTGAAAAGCAATCGAAATGCAACGTCTTCATTGGCGTGGTTCCCTACACTGTTCTGTCGGGCGCTAGGGTTGTTCTACGGAGCCACACCATGACGCAACTAGCGATCGTCGGGCCAAGTGGCCGGGCGGCAGCGTTTTCGGCGTTGCGAGCGGGCCTCTCGCCGAGGTGCCTGGACCTGTTTGCCGACCGGGATTTGGCCCTGGTCGCTCCCGTCGAACGCCTGACCGGCCCCTTCCCTGAAGCACTACTAAACGCCTTCGCTTCCCTTCCCCAGGGGCCGTGGTTGTACACCGGCATCCTGGAGAATCACCCCGAGCTGTTGGCCCGCTTGCAGCAAATCCGGCCGCTGCTATGGGGCAACGAAGCACAGCGGGTTCGTCGGGTGCGGGATCGCCATTGGCTAGCTGATTGCTGCCGCGAGGTTGGTCTGGCGATGCCCCCAGAAGGTAATTGGCCGCCAGGACCGGGACGCTGGTTGATCAAGCCAATTCGCAGTGGTGGTGGTCGGGAGATTCGGCCGTGGAGCCAGCGTGAGTCAGAGCGTAGGCCGCCCGGTGTGTATGTGCAAGCGTGGCAAGCGGGGCAGCCGGTGGGGGTGGTTTTCGTCGGTCTGCCGGGGCGTGTGCAACTACTCGGAGCGACGCAGCAGTTGGTCGGCCTGCCGTGGTTGGGCGGCGGCCCGTTCGCCTATCAGGGAAGCGTCGGCCCAATCGACTTGCCCGAAGCGCTACGGTCGGCTCTGAGTGAGTTGGCAGCCCGGCTCGACTTGCGTGGCCTGTTTGGCATCGACGGCCTGCTCGATGGTCCGCGTTTCTGGGTGCTGGAGGTCAACCCGCGGTACTCCGCTTCGGTGGAAGTGTTGGAACAGGCCGGATCGTTTGCTGCCCTGGCCTGGCACCGGGCCGCTTTTGATTCCTCTGGCGAAGCATCTGGGTTGCCTTCGTTTGAGCGCATCGTGGCCAAAGCAATTGTTTATGCCAAGAACGAACGCAGCTTCCCTAATGCTGGCCCGTGGGACGCGTCACTCCGCCTACCGGTGACGGCGCTGCGACCTTTTGCCGATCTGCCCGAGGCAGGAGCGGTGATTGCGGCTGGTGCGCCGATATGCACGGTTTGGGCGGCGGGAGCAACGATTAGTTCGGTGCTGGGCCAAATTTATGAACAAGTACAGGAGTGTGGCTTATGAACCTAAATGAACGTGCGGCTCGATTGTGTCACTCCTTGCCCCCACGAGTCCGCGAGCAACGCTTGGCGGGGGCTCGCTTGCTCGATGCCGGGATCGCTGCCCCCGGTGGACTGGAGGCAGGCCTGTGGCTAGCGCGGCTGTGCTTGGCTGATGCCGCCCAGGTGAGTTGGACGCGCGGCGAGGTTGGCCTAGGGGTCTTGGTCGCCAGCGACGAACCAGTCGCCGCCTGCATGGCTGCCCAGTATGCCGGCTGGCAGGTGAGCGTCGGCAATTATTTTGCCATGGGTTCCGGCCCGATGCGTGCTGCCTATGGCAAAGAAACACTTTTTGATACCATCGGCCTGCGCGAGTCACCGGGGGTGGCAGTTGGTGTGTTGGAAACCCGCAAGCTTCCCCCAGCCGAGGTGGTGGCCTATCTAGCGGAGCGAACTCGGGTGGCTCCCGAGGCGCTCACCTTGGCGATAGCTCCGGCGTGCAGTCTAGCTGGAACCATACAAGTAGTGGCTCGGTCGCTGGAGACGGCCCTGCACAAGCTGCACGAGTTGAAGTTCGACCTGGCCCAAGTGGTATCGGGCGTCGGCTATGCCCCGCTGCCACCGGTGGGCCAAGACGATCTGCAAGCCATTGGTTGGACCAACGACGCCATCTTATACGGCGGAGTCGTTGATCTCTGGGTGCGTGCGGAGGAGGATCTCCTATCCACCGTGGGGCCGCAGGTGCCCGCGAGCAGTTCGCCGCTATACGGGGCACCGTTTGCGGAGATTTTTCGGGCAGCGGGCGGCGACTTTTACCAGATCGACCCGATGCTGTTCAGCCCTGCCGTGGTGCGGTTTATGAATCTGTCCACCGGTCGGCGTCACTGCTTCGGGCGATTGGCCCCGGAGGTGCTAGCCCGCTCCTTCGGCCAATGATCCTCTTTTTGCTCATTTAGACCATCATTCGATACTTAGAAGCAGTTGTTTTACTTGAGGTTGAGTTGCTCGCGGAGCCAACCGGGTCGATCGGTGGTGATCCCCTGCACCCCGATCTCCACCATCCGCCGGGCCACCTCAGCATCGTTGACCGTCCAGACATCCAAACGCAAGCCGGCCTCCTTGACCTTTTTGGCAAAAGCAGCATCGAGCATCGGTCGGGCTGATAGATCCAGGCCATCGGCCTTGATCTGCTTGGCGCGTTCGATGAGCTTCTCGGCGGTGCTAAATGGTGTCAGAGCCACGATCCAATAGGCGGGATGCTTGGGGCGTTCTTTCTTGAAGGCAGCGATGACCTCGGCGTTGAAGCTGATGACCGGGGTGAGGTCAGCCGGCACCTTGGCAGCATCCAACACGCGGATCAGTTCGGGCACGGCTTCGGGGCCAGACTTCAACTCGACGTAGACTTTCTTGCCCGCAGGTCGGGTAGCAAGCATTTGCTCTAGTGTGGGGTACTTTTCCCCGGCGAATTTGGCATCCTTCCATTTGCCGGCGTCGAGCTTGCAGATTTCTTCTAGAGTCAGGTCGCGGACTTTGTCGGGGAGGCCTGAGGTGCGTTGCAGTGTGGCATCATGGATCACCACAAGCTTGCCATCCTTAGTCAAATGAACATCCAATTCACCGCCGTCGGCGTTTTGTTTCCAGGCTTCCCGAAACGAGGCCACCGTATTCTCCGGCGCGTCCCACGACGCGCCGCGATGGGCGATGATTTCCACCTTGGGCTCGGCCCACAGGGGAGCAACGGCCACGACACAAGCAAGAAGCAAGCTGCGTAACATCATCATGGATCTCCTGGGCAGAGACGAGCGACTGAGTTGTTTTAGAAGCCGTCCAAGGAAGTGTCCGCCCCGACAGGGCAGTCCGAGTTGTAAGCTGGGAAGGACTGGCCTGTCCAAGGGAGCGTTTGCTAAAATGAAATAGCCCGCGGAGGCATGTTCGTGACCGTGCAAACCCTGCGGGGGCTAGATCCGAGTCCTCGCTCCTTATCACCGTATTTGCCCCCAGCCCAATGGGAAGCATTATGGGCCGACCTCGCTCGCCCCGAAGGAGTTCAGACTCGTCATCTGCCTGGCCCGCAATACTCGCAAGACCTGCAAGTGGTGGTCGCCTGGTGGCCAGATCTGCTAGGCCGGCGACACTGGACGATTCGCCTGGGCCACCCCAGTGAACTGCACGCGGAAATTGCACCGGGCATCGACAAACACCACCCCTTAGAATGGATTGCCCCACCTCTGAGCGCTGGCTGGCGTGACCGCCAAGGTCGCCGTGAACTGATCGTCCTGTGCCGCTGCGGTGTGGCGGGCACCCCAGAACAGATCGCCTGGATGGGGCAATGCTGCGGCCCCTGCTTCGATCGTCAGCAGGATGACTTGCCGCCCCTAGGGCGTGAACCCCTTTGCACCGGCATCCCCAAACCGCAACGCCTCTGGCTTTCTGAAGAGGGCATCTTGATCACTGAGCATGACATCCTCGATGAAACCGGCCAACCCGGTTACGAGGTCATGCTGCGAGCTTTTGATGGGCCTGAAGCCGAGTCCCCGCGCTGGACGCGTATCCAGGATCGCGTACGGCAACGCTTTGCCGTCGGCGACGGCGCGTTCACCGTAGCCGGACCCGACTCGGTTACGTTTGTCGATTTGTTTGATGGCGAGGCGCGACAGACCAACCGCCATGAGGGCGACGGCCTACGCGATGCCGTTTACAGCGGCAACACGCTGCTAACGCTGCATCCACGCGGCTTGTACACTTGGCGCAACAATGGCCGCGAGCCGCTGACATTTGCTCGGTTCACTCCGGCGATGCACACGCGGCTGTGGCCCGACCCCGACGGTAAGCGAGTGTTGCTGACGCGCGAGCGTGGCATGGATTTGTTCGACGTACGCACCGGCCGCTATTTCGGTGCGCTGTCGTTGGATCCGACCGATCAGCACGAGACCGACCCGGATCGACCCCGGCTAGTGTGGTTGCCGGGCAACAGCCCCAACACCTACGCACTGGCGGTGGGCAACTACACCGCACACGTCACCTACGGCCTAGCGCGGTGGTCGGATGTGGAAAAGGCTGCCCGACGCTATGGTCAAGCCAGCATGTTTGGCTTCGCGACTCGCCCCGAGATTTTACTCAAGACCCCTGACCGCCGCACGCTAGAATTGTTGCTCATGCCCACTGGTGAACTGTTGGCCGTGTCGTACCGCAGTCTGACGGTTTATGATCCCGAGACACTCCGGCCTCGCGTCAGCTTTAGCCCGTGCGGCATCACCCTGACACCGGCGGCGAGCTTTGCCCCCGATGGCCGATTGCTCGTGGGCACGTCACGGGGCTTGGCGGCCTGGAATTGGCGGGAAATTCTCGGCTAACGGCGGAAGGCTTTGGGATGCTAAACAGGCCCCGACAAGGATCGCGTTATGGCCCCGACCCCGAGCGTCTTGATTTGATCCCCGCTTGGACGAACTGGTCGCCCGGTTGAATTGGACAGTTGAGTTGGCCTACGCGGAAGTCAGCCTGAGCGTACCGCGCCCGGTTGCCACAACTCGAACCCCTGTGGACCCAACCGCCGCAGACCTGGGTGCATTTTTGGGCTGATGCTCGCGGCCACGGAGAGTCGCCGGCCTTGCTGGTCACACACTGGATCGACCCTTTGGGGCGGCATCTATGGCTTGTCGAGTTTGCATTTAAACATTTACTCAAACAACAAAACCGGGCCGTTCGTGTCGGCTAGTGGGAGGCACGCCCCGAACATCCGCTGTCTCGGCTGGCCCCGCCGGACCGTTACGCGCAACACCAGCCGCCTACCCCAGCTCAACCGCTGCTGCTGTGCCCCTGTGGTGCGGTCGGTTCCCCCGAACAACTCGGCTGACGGGGCCATGTCTGCGGCCCGTGTTACGACCGCGAACACGAGGGCGAACCAGGGCAACGAACGTTTCTCCCGGCCGCAGACGAAACCATTCTGGTGGTCGATGAGCAGGGGTGGATCCTTCATGGGCAACAAGAGGTCTTGGGCCTGGACCCTGAGGGACGTCCTGTGTGGGATTTTCACAGCGACGGCCTGCAACCGTTGGCAAGCAACCGGGATCGGCTGCTGCTGGCACATCACCGCGAGATCTGCTGCATCGCCGGCCGAACGGGTCAGCAGTTAGCTCGCTGGATCACACGTCATCCGATCCAACAGGCGCTCCTGCTGGACGAGCAAACCGTTCTCAGCGTTCATGCCACGCAACTAGAGTGGTGGCAACTTGGTCAGCCGCAACCCATGCATATTGTGCGGCTAAGCGGCCATGGGTGCGGTCAAGCGTTTCTCGATCCTTCGGGGCAAGTGATCTTGGTGCCGACCCAGCAGGGTATCGAGTGTTTCACCCGGGATGGCCACCGCCGGACGATTCTACGCAGCAGCGAACCGGAGCCGATGCGGGAGGGAGTGGTTCGTGCCCCACTCCGCGATGCCTCGGGGCGTGTGATCGGATTGCAAGAGTTTGGCCCCGCTGTCGTCTGCACCTTTGGCAGGTCGATGGGCGTTCGGCTCCCCGTGAACGGAGCGCGGGAACAGCAGGGGCCGTTGACCTTTTCCCCGAGTGCCACACCCGCATCGGACGCCCTTCGGGCCGGATCTGGTCCTTCTCAACGGTTCGCACGAGAAACTCCTCCTGACCTGGCGTGAGTTGTTTGCCTTGCAAGGAGTTCACCGAGGATAGCCCTTTTCTGGTCCGATACGCGATCGAGTCGAAACGTCCATCGTACTCACCCGTCGCACCATCCAGCCGACCGGCGATGGTCGTTCTCTGTTCTGCAATCTGTTCTAGGAGGAGTGGCCGCGCTTGCATTGGTTCGAGGCGCAGAGGGTGCAGCTAGCCAGCAAGGTGCCTCTTTCGCTGCAAACACCTCCACAAGTCCTCTGGACGACCGACGACCTCCTGCGGTTGGCTTCTCCCGGTTGGTTTGCGCTGCGTGGGTGCGAGTTGTTCGGCGTCGCCAACGTGGTATCCTAATATCCAGGGAGGACGGCGGCATGGCCAACCGCAGCCACTGGATCGATCCGAGCGAAGCCGAGGTCCGGCAACACGTGCAAGGCGTCTTGCCGGCGCAAGGGCGGCCTGACCCGACGCCGTTGTTTGCCCCGGAAGATGGGTTGCATGGGGTGCCCCTGGGCGACGACCTGTTTCAGGTGGCTCGCTGGACCGATCCGTTGGGCCGAAAGCACTGGGTCTTCGAGTGGGTACTCGGAGGTGGCTATGAGTACTGGTTCGACGAACAACAACCGCTGGGCTGGCGTAAACTGCATCTGCCGCCTCTGTCTCGGTTGGCTGGCCCTCTCCAATCGGCCTACTGGCGACCGGCCAACCGCCCGGAGCAGTTTGTCGTGCTGTGTCGCTGTGGGCTGATCGGCCCGCCGGCTCAACTGCTATGGATGGGCACCCAGTGCGGAGCCTGCCACGATCTCGAACAGGAGGCCCAGCGGATTCGCCCTCCCCAATCGCCTCCGGCCGATCATCACTTACTCGACGTGACCAACGGCCGATGGATCAGCAACCACATCGACTGGCCAGAGCAAACGCTCCGCGCGTACGATCCTGAACAGCAACGTTTGCTCTGGCAAAGGCCGTGGCTGACCGAGGCCCGTTTTGTGGCCGGGCAGGGCTGGATCGTGGCCTTGGAAGGACGCGAGGCAACGGTGTTGGGAGCCGAGACAGGCGAAGGGTACACGGTGCTATCCAGCCCGATAGAAGTGGTTGGGGCCGCCGTGCTGAATCATGACGAGATTGCGCTGCTGCACCCGGGGTCCATCAGCGTGTGGAGCTTAGCCGAAGGCGGCGAGCGGCGAGGGGTATGGTCTATTAGCCCCTTGCGCGGCGAGAGCTTGCTGGCCTCGCCCGACGGGGAGGAACTGGCAGTGGTGAGCCGCGACGAGATACGGCTAGTAGACCGCGAGGGGCGGCTGCGAGTGCGGTTGCAACGGCCCAATGCCCAAGGGTTTCGCGAGGCCGCGTGGCAGGGGGATTCCGTGTATGCTCTTACACCTACATTTGAACAAGTCTGGATCAGTCGCTGGCAACCGGATGTCAGGCTCCCTGTAATGGGGCAATTCCCCGCTGCGGGTGTTCCGGTGGGCGACCTGGCCAGCCGATTCCGCGTGGCCCCCAAGGGACAACTCCTCGTCCGGGCCGACACCGACCGCCTCAGCTTCCATGACGCTCGCAGCCTGGAACTGCTCGGCCAACTCCTGTTTTGCGAGGGCCAGGTGGACGACTTGGCCTTCGACGAGGCGGGCCGCCTGGTTCTGGCTGGTGGGGGCACCCTCTTAGGGATATGGTGCCGCGAAGGGCTTGGACTGCCTTGGCCGGGCAAGGAGGGCTGAGGCGATGGACAGCTACACCCGCCTAATCGACCCAACGGCCGAGCAAGTGCGCCAGGTGATCCAACTGAAGCATCGGGGGATCTATGGTCAGTTGAATGCTTCCCTCCCCCCTCTACCCAACCTGGATTTTATCTTTCAGCATCCATCTAGCGTGATGCTCCATCATCTACAACACGACGACCTAGTGAGGTTCTCGCTCTTGGTTGCCCGTTGGACTGATCCATTGGGCCGTCATCACTGGGCCATCGGTGCTGATGAAGACGACCGGACCTTTGTTGTATGGACAGACAAGACTAACCAGCCCGCGGAATGGTTTATCACTGGCGAGCACCCGTTGATTTACATCGCGCCACCTCTCACCGTCGGCTATTTGCGAACCCTGGATGGTGGGTGGCATTTGCGGGTCGGCTGCCGTTGTGGTGTCGTGGGCAGCCCTGAGTCGATCGGCTGGATGGGGCAGCAATGCGGCCCGTGTCACGATCGTGAGCAAGACGAACCGCCTCAAGAGGGTCGCCAACAGGCCCACTCGATGGATTGGCTGTTGGCGTTAGGCTCGCACGGCTGGATCACCCTCGCCCACGACGCTAATGATCGACAAGTGCAATGCCGCGATGCCCAGACGGCTGCGCTGCGCTGGAATGTCTCTCTTCAGGGGTTGCAACGCGTTACCGCCAACGAGCAGCAGATCGTGGCACGCGGTTCGACAACGCTGTGGCAACTCGATCCGGGCACAGGGGCAGTGCGAACCACCATCGAACCTGGGGCCAACCTCAAAGCTGCTGTGCCTCTGGGACAAGATCGGATCGTGACCTTGCATCCACGCTGCATCAAATATTGGCTAGGCCAAAGGCAACGATCGCTGCAACAAACCGTTGCCCTACGCCATCCTGCCCATTGGCATCTGGCCGTGGCTGTGCCTTGGCAGCGACTGGCGGTCTGCACTACGGGCGGCATCGAAACTTTTGACGCTCAGGGTACTTCGGGCGAACGCTATGTGGCCCATCCTCCGGGAGCCGTCGATTATGCCGAGTGGCTACCCGAAGGGGGGTTGATCGGCGTGCGGCGGAGCGGTCATTCGGCCCGGTTGTATCGCTGGCAGCCCTCGGCGTCGGCTTCGGCAGGGGCAGGGCTGTTTGTCCGCTGGCTGGGCCGTGACGGAGTCGCGCCGGTCGCTCAGGCACTACACGACGATTGCCGTCATTTGCGAGTCACACCGTGCGGCCGCTATGCGTTGTACACCGGGAGCAACGCGGACATTACCTTGGTGGAGACGCAGAGTTTGCAGGGCTTGGCACGCTTCCAGTTTGCCCGACGCTCGCACCGTCTGAGCCGCGAACTGTACTTGGCCCTAACCGCCGATGGCCGAGTCGGCCTGTCCGATGGTCAGCGGCTGGTAGCGTATCTGTGGCGTGAGTTATTCGAGCAAAGGAGGAACGAATAGCTCAGTGCAGCGGCGGTGGGGGCTGATCCGGCAGCGGCACCGGGGCAGTGCTGGCGGCCTTGGCTCCTGTTACCAGGCGATACAGATCGTCGCCGCCCACCGGCTGCGGTAGGGCAAACGTCTCGCCATACAAAAAGCCACATCGGCTGCCCGAGGCAGCGTTGTGAGCAGCGACCGCATGCCGCACACGTTCAAAACGCGTTGAATCGAATTGCGATTGGTAGGCTTGGATGGCTTGCATCTTCTGCTCAAAAGTGTCGCTAATGTCGATGACGAAGCTGCCCGGCCAGTGTCGCACCTCGGCATCGAAGGGGAAGGTAGCATACACTAAGTGGGCGATGCGCCAGGCAGTGGTCCCCTCGAAGCGGTCGTCCCACTTGGTCAGTTGCGACCAGAACCGGGCCGCTTCGATCAACAGTTGCCCTTGCCAGTGATCCGGCGAAGCGGCCGGTGTGCGCCCCGCGCCGCCAATTAGTATCGTCGGCCGTAAGCGTCGTAGGGCGGTGGCTAGGACATAGCGGTTCTCGGGGCAGTCCATCAGTTCGCGATTGGGTAGGTTCAAGTTCAGCCGCAGCGGCACCCCCAGAATCTGCCGGGCTTGTTCGGCCTCGGCGGCGCGCAGTTCCCGAGTGCCGCGCGGCGTCGGCTCGCCGCTGGTTAGGTCGATCATGGCAACCTTGTGGCCCTGGCGAACGAGTTTAGCGAGCGTGCCGCCACAAAGGATCTCCAGATCGTCGGGGTGGGGAGCGACGGCGACGACATCATAGGGGGGGTTCATACGCGAACGATTCTCCCAACAGGGGCGATGATAGGCACCGGCGGCCGTTGACCCGAGGACTCGTCACGCCGGAAAAACAGGTTGCGGATCACCAACGCTGCCAACAGCAAAAAGACGCACACGCCGGCGAAGATCGACCACCAGATGACCCGGCCTTCGAGGGTGTAATCGCTCTGGCCCTTGCGGCGAGCTTTACGAGGCTTAGGCGGTTTGGGGACGCGTGATTTACGAGGACGCGAACGCCGCTCGCTGGTTTGGTCCTGCTTGGAGTCGCTTTCGTCGTCTGGGTCGTCCGGGGACGCAGCGGGGGCAGCCTGCGGCTCGTGCGGCACCTCGTCTAGACGTTGCTCAGCCTCATCCAGAGCCGCGATGAGCATTCGAGCCGAACGGGGCCGATCCTCGGGCGATTTTTCGAGCAGATCCATGATCAAGCGGGACAGATAAGGCGGCACGCGGGGATGGAGCGATCGCGGCGCTACGGGGGTATCTCGCAACACCGCCTGGATGACCGTTTTGATGGTCCGGCCTTTGAACGGCAGCTGCCCTGTGGCAGCGCGGTACAGCACGGCCCCAACACTGAACAGATCCGAGCGTGGATCCAGTTCGCGGCCACGCGCCTGTTCGGGCGACATATACAACGGGGTGCCGATCAGCAGGTTGCGTTCGGCTTGGTTGGCGGCTTGGTCATCCACCACACGGGCCAGGCCGAAGTCTACGATCTTGACCCGATCGGTGCCTTCTTCCAACCAGATGTTGGCCGGTTTGATATCGCGGTGGATCAGGCCACGCTCGTGGGCAGCGGCCAGTCCTTGGGCGATTTCGCGGCCGATGCGAATGACCTGCTGCGGATCAAGCGGCGCATCGCGGTTGAGGCGGTCCTCCAGCGATTCGCCCAGCAACAGCCGCATCGCCAGGTAGGGCACGCCGTTATCTTCGCCGACCTGATAAATAGTGACAATATGATCATGCTCAATGGCGGCGGTGGCCCGCGCCTCCTGCAAAAAACGCTGCCGCTGCATCTGGTCGGCCGCCTGGGCCTTTTTGAGCACCTTCAAGGCCACCCGCCGATGCAGGCGGAGGTCTTCGGCCTCGAAGACAATCCCCATAGAACCGGAGCCAAGTACGGCCAGGACGCGATAGTCGCCCAAACGACCGATCTCGTCTGGGGAATGGGCCGGCCGCAAGAAGCTGTACTCGTCGGGCGCTAAGAAGATGGCGGTTTCCAAGGTGAGGCGGTCCTGGGCGAGAGAAGGGGAAGGGGGAACTGGAGAAGTTGGGAAAGATGGGGAACGCCCAGGGGTTGTCTGCCCAACGGGATCGCGCAATGCTTCGCGGTCCCGAGGAAACTCGACGGCGTGACGGCATTTGGGGCACCGTCCGGCCGTGAGGGAGGGATCAGCGGGCAAGCGTAAAGGAGTTCCACAATGGGTGCAAAGAAAGACACTCATAGTGACATTGTAGGGGAACGGGGCGAAACAGTCTGCCAGGCGAAGGCCCCTTCTCATGATGGTTTAATGGTGTGTGGATTAGAGTTACGCGTGGGGGACGAACGAGGCCAGGCAAGATCGGTACCCCTGTCTGGAAGCTCACGGCCCCCATTTATTTCGATTAATTTCGATTACGATTAATTTCGATTACGATCAAACAGCGACAACGATTCCGTTGCGAGGGGTACAGCGAATCGTCACCCGTGGGATCTCGCCAGTGAGCCAAACGAGAATCGAGCTAAGCTATGAATCTGGTGCCTACTCAGCCTGGTAGTTTAAGCGTTGGATTCGAGGAGCAGATTCGTCAAAGTATCCAGACGCAAGAAACTGTTGACTCTTGCCAGGAGGCTCTCCCGGTGCGTGTACTCATCGTTGAAGATCACAAACCGTTGCTTCGCTCGCTTCGTCAGGGCTTGGAAGAGGAAGGCTTTGCCGTTGATACCGCCGAAGATGGCGAAGAGGCCGACATTAAGGCCCGCTCGACCAACTACGACGTTATTGTCTTGGATGTCATGCTGCCCAAGATCGACGGCCTGACCTTGCTTCGCAAATGGCGTCGTGAGGGCCTCAACACCTACGTTCTGATCCTGACAGCTCGTGAAACCACCGATGACAAGGTACGCGGCCTGGATTCCGGTGCCGACGACTACATGACCAAGCCGTACCAACTCAGCGAGTTACTGGCCCGACTACGGGCACTCATCCGCCGCGAACACCAGATCAAAGACCCGGTCATCCGCATCTATGACCTGGAGATCGACACCGCTAGCCGAATGGTCAAGCGAGCCGGGCAATCCATTTCGCTGACGCCGCGGGAGTATGCGTTGTTGGAGTTTTTGGCGTTCCACCGGGGCAAAGTGGTGACCCGACGGATGATCTGGGATCACTTGTACGACGAGCAGGACGAAAGCACGTCAAACGTGGTCGATGTGTACATTCGCTATCTGCGGAATAAAATAGACAAGAACTTCGAGCCTCCGCTCATTCTAACACGCTGGGGGGAAGGCTACATGATGCGCGGCGAGGGCTGATCCGGTGCGTTCCATCCGTTGGTGCCTAGTCGTCTACTTTGTGGGCCTGCTCAGCCTGGCTCTGGGCGGGGCCTCCTGGTTGGTGTATCACTCCGCCCGTGCCACTTTGGAAGACAAACAATCCGCTGTCTTGGACTTGCTGAAAAATCGCTACGAAACCCGCTGTAGTGAGGAACGTGACAGCCTCGATCAAGCGCTGTTGCAACAAGCCCTCGCGCTGGCTGGCCGGGTCCAGATTGAGGTCGATTGGTCCTCGGCTCGCTATCGCTCCTACCACGTTTTGGGATTCCTGACCGCTCCGGGGATGCCTTACGGCCCGCTAACTACCTTGCCTTGGCTATGCCAAATGCCGCACCGGCTGACCCCGCGGCCCTCGCCAGGGATGCTGGCCGCCTGGGAAATCTGGAAACTGGGCGGTGTCTCGGTGAAGCTCAACGAAAGCGAATTAATCGTCCCCACCACTCCCTTGGAAGATCAGCTTTTTTACCAGATCGACACCAATGAACCGTTTGCCCGCCCGTTGCGATCCTCCTCGCTGCTGGATGCCTCCTTTCCGGTTTCCGAACATTTTGCTGAGGATCGGGCCTTTTATTGGGAGTCGGACACCCTGAGTCTGTGGCCTGGAGAAGAGGTGCGACGCGTCCGGGTGAAAACCTCTAGTGCCCGTCGGCGATTTGTCCCTCTAGTACGCAATCGGGACACCGAGCCACGCGTGGGGCCGCCTGCTCCCGCCAGCCGTCCTTCTGCCGAGCCTCGCCCGCCACTCTCGCTCACCTTGCAAGTAGCCACTCGCATGACGCGCCTGAATGAACGGTTGCAAGAAATAGCCGAGCAGTACGCCACCGAAACCGCTGCCGTTCGCGAGGAAACCTCGGAAGCTCTGTCTCGTCTGCAATTCCGCCTGGCTACCGTTGCCTGTATTACGTTCTTGGCCACACTGGTTGGCACTTTTTGGCTGGTTTGGCTAGGGCTGTTGCCACTACGTCGGCTCAGCGAGGCCGTCAGCCGGGTTTCCCCGCGTGATTTTCGTCTGCCGTTGGAGGAACGTTCGCTGCCAACGGAACTCAACCCGATTGCCAGCAAATTGGCCGGCACACTGGCCGCCCTCAAACAAGCCTTCACACGAGAAAAGCAAGCGATCGGCGATATTTCTCACGAGCTTCGCACTCCACTGGCTGCCATTCTGATGACGACGGAGCTAGCCTTGCGTAAGCCACGATCCGTGGAGGAATATCGAGAAATGCTCGGCGATTGCCGGGCCAGCGCTCAGCAAATGAATCAAATTATCGAGCGCATGCTCACGCTTGCACGGCTGGATGCCGGAGTGGCTCAGGTGCGACCTCAGCGCGTCAACGCTGCCGAACTGGCCCAGCAGTGTGCCGCAGTGGTTCGCCCGATAGCAGAGTCGGCCGGATTGCAGCTGCACTTCGAGAGTGATACCAAGTCCAACGAAACGGAAATTACCACCGACCCCGACAAGCTCCGCGAGATCATCAACAACCTGCTGCATAACGCCGTGCAGTACAACAAACCGCACGGGCAGATCCGCTTGTCGGTGGCCCGGGACCAGAGCCGAGTTCGGGTTGAAGTTGAAGATACCGGGATCGGCATTGAGCCTGCCTCGCTGGATCACATCTTTGAACGTTTTTATCGGGCGGATCCTTCGCGTCATTCCGATGGTTTAAATGCTGGACTAGGACTGGCTATCGTGCGTGAATACGTGGAATTGATGTCCGGCACGATCGAAGTCTCCAGCACCCTGGGTCAGGGTACGCGCTTCCGCGTCGAACTTCCTCTTCAGATCGCTCAGGGAGTCTAACCATGCCAAATCAAGCAGGCTCCACCCAACTGATTCGTTCAGGTAACGGCCCATGGCGCGAAGATCCCGACGTGCAACGGATGCAACGCGTTGTCGCTGGCGACCACCAAGCCTTTGCCGAGTTGCGCGAACGCTATGCCTCGCGTGTGCTGGGCTTACTGGTGCGGTTGTTGCAACATCGCAATGATGCCGAAGACGCCCTGCAAGAGGTGTTTTTGCGGCTGTATCGCTCGCGGCACCGCTATCAACCTCGGGCCGGCTTCGCCACTTGGATCTTCCACATTGCCCACAATGTCGCTCGCAATGCCCAGAGGACCCGTCGGCGCAAACCGCTCCGCTGCCTGGATTTCACCGAATCGCGTGCCCTCAAGCTCGCCGAAATGAACCTACCCTGCACCGCTGATTCGCCTGAACTACGTTCCGAACGGCTCGAACAGGTGCAGAAAGTACGCCAGGCGATTGCCGCCTTGGGAGGACGGAGCGCTCAGGCTCTGCAATTGCACCAACTTGAAGGCCGCACCTGTCACGAAGTAGCCAACGCCTTGCAGATCACACCCAAAGCAGCCAAAAGCCTGCTGTATCGCGCTCGCAATCAACTGCGTGAAATGTTACATGTGTTCCAGAAATAAGCCTTTATGCTCGTTCTCGTGAATCGAGGATGGAACGCCAACTCACGCATGCTTCCTATGGGCACATTCTCACCAACTGCGGCGTTTGGACGCACGAGCGACGCTGGATCGTCTACGATGTGCGAAGCGACCCAGCCGGTAGCGTCTTCGACGGCACGCGGATCGAGCGGGTTGAAGTGGCCACCGGCCGGGTCGAGGTTCTCTACGAGTCGCAGCATGGGGCGTGTTGCGGCGTAGTGACTGCCTCGCCCGTCGATGAGCGGCTGGTGTTTATTCTCGGTCCAGAGCATCCGACGCCCGAGTGGAGCTATGGTCCGGCGCATCGCCAGGGGGTGATCTGGGACAACGGACGCGTCTACAACCTGGAAGCACGCGACTTGGTGCCGCCATTCACGCCTGGTTCGCTTCAAGGGGGCACTCATCTGCACACGTTTTCTCCCTCGGGGAAATATGTTGCATTTACTTACGATGATCATCTCCATCCCCAATGGAATCGTAATGTCGGCATCTGTAAACCAGGAGAAGTGTTGGTGGCTCCAAAACATCCTCGTAATCATAGTGGCAGCCACACCGCTCGCTTGCTTACTCGCACGGGCACGGATTATGTTCGCGCTTCGGAGGAAGGCTGGATTGATGACTCTTGCCTGGCTTTCACTGCCACCCAGGCCGATGGCCGACGCGAGCTATGGACCGTAACGCTCGATGGTCGACAACGCCGTTTGTGTGACCGTCCATTAGCCGGGCCACGTCATTGGCCGCGAGCCAACCACGACGGCACGGTGGCTGTGTTAATGGCCGACGAAGCAGGGATCGTGCAAATCGCGCTAGTCGATCCTGAGGGCAGGGTGCGGATGCTGACCCAAGAGCCGCTGCCCGTAGACAGCGCGATCAGCTGGGTGGGCAACCACATCGCCCATGTGCGGGCCGGCCAGGTGTGTGTGGCTGATGCCCGCACGGGGCGGGTGCGTGCCCTGACCACGGCCGGTGGGGCGCGGCCCGAAGCGTGCGTGCTATCGCCCGATGGGTCGCTGGTGGCGTTTGTCCGGCCGGTAGACGGGTTCAATCAGGTTTTCGTGGTGCCGGTGTGAAAGCCTTCTTCACCTGGTTGATGGCATCTAAGACGTTATTCCACATTTGCTCATGGGCCGTTTCTTCTTCGCGAGTCCATCGTTCGCCCACTTCTAGATAGCGGATCGTCTCGACATAGTAGTCGATGCGAGCTTGGAGCTCGTTTTGCAGAGCTTGGATACATTGTCTCGAAGTCGGCGTTAACAGATTGAGCGACCCCAACTCGACCTGGCGTTGTCGTAACGCCTGGATCTCCTTGGCCAACACCTCCTGCGCTTGGTTGACTTGAGCCGGATCGCGTCGACTGGCCCGCTGTTCGATGAGTGGTTCAACGACATCGGCGTAGGCGCGGCTAACACAGTTGGTAAGGTTTCGCGTGCGGTTATAGCCAAGAATCTGGCTGGGTTCGTCTTCAAGCTTTGTCCAGGCTTCGGTGCCATAGCTACGCACTTGTTGCAACATCACAAACGAGCCAACTGCCAGCAGCGGCACGGCCAGTGCGCCGAGAATCGCCCGGTCCAGCCGCCGAAGCGTTGCCAAACCAACACCAGAGCCGCCAGAGCACCGGCTAGTGCGCCTCCCAGATGGCCCAGCCCCGAGATACCGGGGAACAGGCTGATTATGGTGAGGATGAGAATATTCACGATCAGGCTAAACCATAACGAACGCATTTGCGGTCGAGGTAAATAGCGTGAAAGTATGAGCATGTAGATCAACAGAGCGCCGAGCATGCCACACACCGCCCCGGAGGCGCCTAGCACCGGAAACGGGTTCAAGGCCATCGCTGTGCAGGTCCCGCCCCAAGCGGCTAGTAGGTAGATGAGCAGATAACGCACCCGGCCATAGACACGTTCGACGAACGAGCCAAGACTCCATAAGGCAAGCATATTCATGAGTAGGTGCAGGCCACCGCCGTGGTAAAATGTCGAGGTCAATAGCCGCAGATAGTCCCCTTCGAGAATGTGCTGGCCGCTAACCGCCCCGGAATCGTGCGGGACACGCGGCAGGCGATACCACAGCCACACCCCATAGAAATACACGCCGAGGCTGATAGCCATCAGTAGGTAGGTCATCCACGGGGTGATGGAGCGGTGAAACTCGCGGCGAACAGTGTCGCTGATCGAGTTGGGAAAGGGAGATTCGCCGCCATGCAGCCGTTGCATCGCCTGGGGATTAGCGAGAACGGCCAGGCCGCGTGGTGTGAGCCGAGCGCCGATTCCGCTGCGTTCATCGCGGGGTGGGGCTTTTTCGACCAGACCTTCTTGGGCAAGAAATTCCAACACGGAACGCAGATCGTCAAAGGAATGGCCGTCGGCCTGCGGTTCCTCGTGATAGTACCAGGGGGTAGGATGGCGTCTGTGGAGGATGGTGAGGACGGCAACAAAGGGATGAACGCTTGGCATCGATCGACTCAGCTCGTGGGTGCGATGCTCTTATTATGGGGAGCCAAGTCAAAAAAATAACCGGCACCTCACTGAGTGAGGTGCCGGACCAAGCTTACTTACGGGTCCCGTCCATCCCTTCGGTAGCCTGGCAGCCTTAACCGGCCCCCCTCGGCCGGATAAGAGCCCATAGCTTTGCGCCCCCGCCTCACGACGGGTTTGCCTTTTCGAGGACAGCGAAAAGAAGGCTGAACTCTCTGGAAACGTTCACCGGGTGTGGTCCGGTTGCGTTTCCATTTTCACTTTAGGTTATGTTTGGGAACGAGGCAAACGATTTTTGGGATTTTTTGGGATTTTCTTCTTCGTTGCTCCGCCTGGGGTTATTTCGGCCTAGTGATAGCCCAGAACTGCATCCAATACCCAACATCCGCGATAATGCGGACCGGGGCCGCGGCAGTGGTCCAAGATCGTTTGATCGCTACAGCCGACATCCTCCAGAGCGTCGCCGAGGTAGGGCATGTCGCCGTAGCGTTCCTCGTGATAAATCACCCGCGCCAGCAGAGTGGCCGGGCTGTCGGGGGAACGCCAGCTAGGGTCGATGTAAATGCTACGAAACGGGTTACCAAACAACTCCTTAAGTAACTGTGCCTGCCAGGCGCGTTCCTGTTCCCAATCGGTCTTGCGTCGGCCATCGTTGACAGCAGCCCACCGAGCATCATAAGCGGCATCCCAGGCAGCAATCCAGGCATCGGGCCGGGTAGCGGCCCAGGCAGCTCCGCCGATATCGTGCGTTGAGCGACTGGTCGGCTGTAGTGGGTCGCCAAACACCCGCGCGATGGATAACACCGATTGCCCTGCCGCCAGCAACTCGTTGGCCGTCGACTTGCCATCGGCATAGCGGCGGGCCACATCGACAGCTTGGCGGAGCCGATCGTCAAGGAAGAGGCTCCAGATGCGCCGACAGCACTCTACAGCGTACAGACGCAATTTTCGCGGGCTGGCCTTTTTGCCCAGCAGTTGCAAGATACGCTCGGGGCTGGTACAGATGTGCCATTCGGCTTCGGTCATGGCTGTCCCTCGGTACCCAGCAGGATTCGGCCTTCGCCGTGATCAAAGCGCTGGCGTAAGCGGCGTGCCACGGAAGGGCCAATCGGGTTATTGCGCAGGTCGAGCAATTCGAGATCATCCAGCAGGTCGCTCTGAGCCAACCGCAGCGCTCCACGATCCGTGATACGATTGTTACGCAACACCAGCCGGCGTAGTTGCTGCGTTTGGGGCATCTGGACAATCTCGTTGACTAGTGCATCGCCTTGACCCTGTTGCGATTGCAGCCGAAGCCAAGTCAAACGCGGTGGAAGGATCAGCGGCGACGCAGAGAAGATTCTCATGGCTTG
The DNA here is from genome assembly GCA_046719305.1 of Gemmataceae bacterium. Lineage (GTDB taxonomy): Bacteria > Planctomycetota > Planctomycetia > Gemmatales > Gemmataceae > RGDT01. The sequence goes on from JBDNDE010000002.1 coordinate 38,740, forward strand.
TAGATACATCAACAAGTCATACGGGCAAGACCATTCGAGCCGCCGCAATCGCATCTGCATAGGCCATTGCGGCGGTGCGTCGGAGATCGAAGCCAACCCGTGGGCGGCCGGGGCAACCTGATTAAGGCACAGAGTGTCCAACTGAAGGAAAAACGGCGTTTGGAAGACGTGGGGGAACGCAACCTCGCCCAGGGGCCGCTCTACATCCAAGCGTTGCAACCGCGTCAGGAAGGGCGAATCGCTGAGCAGACGCATCCCTTGCATTCCAATGGGCGTTTGCAGCAACTCCAGCCAGCGCAAATTCCGCAACCAGGGCGTCTGGGCCAAGGCGCGCAACTGCGTCACCTTCTCTAGGCGGATCGAAAGACGCTCGATGGGTGTTTGGGCAAACAGAGCCGGACCATATTCTTGGAATAATTCCCACGAATTACAGGCCACATAGTTCACAAACCCACGCTGGAAGATCGGCCCGGTCTTGGAAACAGCCGGAACCAGCCAGTGCTGTCCCTTGACCTGGGGCAACTCGGCCAACCAACGCGACTGGTTTTGCACCAGCAGCGAACTGGCTTGGGCGGTGCATTCGGCAAAGCGTTGGCGGTCGGCTGGCAGGCGTGAGGGGGCCAGGCGAGCCGCCTCGACCTGAACACGGATCAGTTGTCCGCGCGCTTCGTCACCGTTCTCAGCGAGCCAGTCGGCGTAGACTAGCCGGGAGACATCATCATCGGGGTCATCCAGAATGGCCCGCAACAGTGCCTGTCCTTCGCGGTTCATTGTATGTGTCAGTGTAGAACTCCACGCGAGCCGCAGACAGGGCAATGGCGGCTAAGGGAAGGGGCTGGCTCGACTTGTGCGCTGGGCAAGTAGCGAAATCGTCCGCCAGGTGAGCCGATGATTGACGATTGGCAAAGAGAAAAAAATTTACCCAAACTTCATGTCGGTTGCAGAGCAAATTGTTAGACTAAAACCATTCCTATCGGGCGGGAGTCTGACGTGCAACCATCCTTACGTGCGGTGTTTAGCCCCACGGCAACCCTTGCCGAATTAGCCGGTGAGTGTTTCTGCGTCTTGGCCGAAGCTCCCGGACAAGAAGTCGTGCAAGCCTTCGAGCAGTCGGCTGACCGGCCCGGTGTGCTGATCACCTCCGGGGATAAAGTCCTCGCGCTGATCTCCCGACGCTATTTTTATCAACTGCTCACTCGACCGTTTGCCTTAGAGATTTACCTTCGCCGGCCTGCGGCGCTGCTGGCCTCGCATGTCTCCTGGCCCATTTTGCAATTGCCGGCTCACACGCGAATTTCCGAGGCAGCCCGAATCGCCCTGGCGCGCCCTCCCGAGGCGATTTATGAGCCGCTGTTGGTCGAACATGCCAACGGCGAGTTGGTCATCGTCGATAGCTCTACGCTGTTGCTGGCCCAGGCTCAATTACTCGAAGCGGCCAACCTACTCATCCAGCAGCAGAAAGAACAGGCCGATCAGGCCAACCAGGCCAAGGGGCAGTTTCTGGCCAACATGAGCCACGAGATTCGCACGCCGATGAACGGCATCCTGGGCATGACCGAATTGGTGCTGGAAACCGATCTGACCGCCGAGCAACGCGAGTATCTGACGATGGTCAAATCGTCGGCCGAGGCTCTGCTGACGATTCTTAACGATGTCTTGGACTTCAGTAAGATCGAGGCCGGCAAGCTCGATCTGGACCCGATTGAGATGAGCGTGCGTGACTGGGCGGCCGAAGTACTCAAGCCGTTGGCCTTTCGGGCCGCAGGCAAGAATGTGCCGTTGGCCTGTCGTATTGCCCCGGACGTGCCCGACCTGATTCGGGCCGACCCGACGCGGCTGCGACAAATTGTTGTTAACCTAGTAGGCAACGCCATCAAATTCACCTCCGAGGGCGAGATTGTCGTCTCTATTGACTACGTTTCGCCTTATCTGCGTGTGGCCGTTCGTGATACGGGCATCGGCATCCCCGAGGAAAAGCAAGCGAACATCTTTCAGCCGTTCGAGCAAGCCGACGGCTCGACCACTCGGCGATATGGCGGCACCGGGCTGGGCTTGAGCATCTCGGCGCGCTTGATCGAATTGATGCACGGCAGTCTGAGCGTGACGAGCCAAGTTGGTAAGGGCAGTACGTTCACCTTCACCGCGCAAATCGAGGTGCTGGATCGTGCCGAAATACCGGTGCCGGCCGGCTTGGTCGGGCGGCGGGTTCTGGTGCGAGAACCACATGCATTGACGGCGTCGATTTTGCAGGAACTCTTGCAACACTGGGGGTTGATTGTCACGCACGAGTTACCCGCCGAGGTGGCTATCGTGGGTACGGGGGAAGAGCTAGGCATCCCGACGATTCGACTCAGCACACCGGGCTGCCGCCTATCCGGCCTGACTCGCCCGGTCGGCGAACGCGAACTGTTGCGTGCCCTCAATGCTCATCTGGAACGCGTACCCGGCGAAGTACCAGCCGATCGCCCGCCCGTGCCACCCCGCAAACCGTCCCGATCGTTGCGTATTCTCCTGGCCGAGGACAACATCGTCAACCAACGCCTGGCTGTGCGCTTGCTGGAGAAAGAGGGCTATCAGGTGCAGGTGACGAGTACCGGCCGCGAGGCGTTAGACTGGGCAACGCGTGAGCGATTCGATGCCATTCTGATGGATGTCCAGATGCCCGACTTAAGCGGCCTGGAAGCAACGACTCTGTTGCGCCAGCAGGAGCCTCCCGGTCAGCGAGTGCCGATTGTGGCGTTGACGGCTCACGCGATGAAGGGCGACCGGGAGCGATGTCTAGAAGCGGGGATGGATGCTTATCTGACCAAGCCGCTTCGGGCTCAAGAGCTTTTCGACGTGCTAGCGCTACTGCTGCCTATGCATGAAAGCTGCTCGGCTTCTCAGCCAGCCGAACCCAAGCCGAAGCCCGAAGGGCAAACCTGTTGATGCCCACCCAAGCGACCAGATGCACTCGGGCCGCTTTAGCCGCTACAAACGGAAAATCGGCAGCAAAACGGCGGTCCTATGTCCTTTACAACTCACGCCTTGGGCTGGTAATCTGAAGAGATCGTGTGGAAATGAGGAAGAGGTCTCATCTCGTCGGGTGGCCTCTGTTTTCCGCGTAGTTCGTCCTTTTCGTTTTGCCCTCCAGAGATTCATCATGCCGCACCTCCGCTTTTTGCTGTTGCGTTGTTTGACCATCTACGCCCTAGGAGTTGCTCCCCTGGGCGCTACTTGCTTGGTGGCCGCCGAGCCTATCCGATTTGGCCGCACCCCGGATCTGTCGCCGGATGCCAAAACCGTGGCCTTCAGCTACCTCGGCGACATCTACACAGTCGAAGCCATCGGCGGTGTCGCGCGGGCCCTCACCACCCATCCCGCCCACGACATCAACCCTGCTTTCAGCCCCGATGGCCAGCAGATCGCTTTCAGCAGCAATCGCTACGGTGGCTACGATGTGTTCGTCGTCTCGGCTCGCGGGGGCAAACCACGCCGGCTAACCTTTGATTCGGCCGCCGACATGGTGTGCGGTTGGACGCCCGACGGCAAGCAGATTCTGTTTGCCTCGGGGCGGAATATGCTCTATCCGCCAACCATCGAGTTGTATAGCGTGCCTGTCGAGGGGGGCCGGGTCCAACGCGTGACCCGAGCCGAGGGCAAAGATGGCCAGTTTTCGCCCGATGGCCAGACGCTGGCTTACGTGCGGGGGCCGGGGGCTTGGTATCGCAAAAACTATCGCGGCTCGTCCAACGATGAAATCTGGCTGGCCAACGCCGACGGCACCAATAATCGCCGCTTTACCACGCATCCCGGCCAAGACCATTCTCCCATGTGGTCGCCCGATGGCCGCACCTTGTACTACGTCAGCGATGTGTTGGGCACTCAGAATGTGGTGCGGCAAGAACTGGCCAGCGGCTCCAAGCCCGTGGCCTTGACGCAGCACACCGACGAGGCGGTTCGCCGTGCCCGCCTCAGTCGCAACGGCCAGTACATCGTTTACGAATGCGGCACCGATCTATGGATCGTCGGCACGCATGAGGGCAGCAAGCCGCGTAAGTTGGCGATCGAGGTCACTGCTGATGAATCTTTCAATAATGAGCAAGTGAAGACGTTTACCAACGAAGCAAGCGAATATGCCCTCTCGGCTGATGAGAAGTTTTTTGCGTTCGTTCTCAAGGGCAAGCTGTTTCGCAGCCCAGTGAGTGGGACCCCGACCAAGCCGACCCAGATGACCTCCGGGCCGTCGATGGATCACAGCCCTCGCTGGTCCCCCGATAGCACGAAGATCGTCTTCTTGAGTGACCGCAACGGCTACGAGAATATCTACCTGCTGGAGCAGAACGACCCGGATCACCCCAAACTCACCGAGGCGCACCAGTTCAAGGTGACGCAACTGACCGATACCAAGGAGCCGGAATCTGGCCTGAGCTTCTCTCCTGATGGCAAAAAGATTGCCTTTCTACGGGGCGGTAAACTGTTCACCATGAACCCCGATGGCAAAGAGGTCAAGGAGATCGTTTCTGACGTACAGGTCTTCGATTACGAATGGTCTCCTGATAGCCGTTGGTTCATCTTCGCCCGCCGAGATGGCTCGTTTGCTAGCGAATTGTACGCGGTGCCGGCCACAGGAGCGACGGAGAAAGACCCAATCCGCAATATCACTCGCTATTCGACGTTCAACGGTGGGGTAACCTGGAGCCAGAATGGCAAGCAGATTGCATTTTTGAGCGAACGACGCGGCACGGGCAGTTTGTACGTCATGGACATCGAGGCCCCGCCGGCTCCGTTGGCCACACCCAAGCCACCGACGCAGACTGTTTCGCCGATCAACTGGGCGGCGCGAGCTCCGCTAAATATTGACTTTGAAGACATCCACTTGCGCGTCACGCCTCTGCGTGCCTTTGCTGATGAAGCGGTCATCTCGCCCGATGGTACCAAAGTGGCCTACCGCGATCGCAGCACCAACGACCTGTGGGTGGCTAGCTCCAATGGCAACAGCACGATGCGTCTGACGATGGGGGGGATGAATCCGCGGCAGATGGTCTGGTCCAAGCGGCGAGCCATGGTTAGTCCTTCGCCGGAGTTGATCTATTTCCTCGATGGCAACGGCCAAATCCGATTGGTCAATGCGACGGGGGGGGACCCCAAACCGGGGACGGAACGCGCGCCGGCGTTTCCGTGGAAAGTGCGCATGACCATCAAGACAGACGAGTTATATCAAGAGATGTTTGACCAAGGCTGGCGTTACCTTAGTGACCATTTCTACGATGATCAATTCCACGGGGCCGATTGGGCACAGGTAAAACAACGTTATCGGCCAGTTGTAAAGCATGTCACCCACAAAGAAGATCTGTACGCCTTGATGTATCTCATGATGGGCGAACTCAACGCCTCGCACTTGGGCGTTTCCGGTAGTGGGCCGACTCCGGAGGAGGACACCGCTGAACTGGGCCTGCTCTGGGATGAAACCTACCGGGGTAAAGGCTTGAAAATTGCCGACGTACTACGCCGCAGCCCCGCAGGCCACAAAAGCCTGGGCCTGAAGCCGGGCGAATATGTCGTGGCCATCGACGACACCCCAATCGGGCCGACCACCAACCTGGCGCGGTTGCTCAACGGCAAAGCCGGCGAAGCAGTGGTGTTGCAAATCACGGACAATCCCGAAGTACCCAAGGCCAAGCGGCGGCGTGTGGAAGTGCTGGCGATTCACCGCAATCGGGGCACTCGGGAACGTCCGGCTATGAACGAGTTGGTCTATCAGCGTTGGGTGGAGAACAACGCGGCCAAGGTCAACGAGCTTTCCCAAGGCAAGCTCGGCTATATTCACATTCCCAGCATGGATGAGAAAGGGCTGGATCAGTTTGTGCGTTCGCTGTACTCGGACAACTTTGACAAAGACGGGATTGTGCTTGACGTGCGCTTCAATGGTGGTGGCTTTACACATGATCAGGTTTTGAATTACCTTGGTAGCCGGGAGCATACCTTGTTCAAGATGCGTGATGGCGGCTCGGGCGTGGTGTTGCGCTCGGGGGATCGCAAGTGGACCAAACCGTTGGCCCTGCTCATCAACAATCGCAGCTACTCCGATGCGGAAATCTTCCCCAACGCCTTCAAGACGCTCGGCCTAGGCAAGGTGATTGGCGAACCGACCGGCGGCTTTGTCATCGGTACCTCGGGGTTGCGTCTCATTGACGGCTCGATGTTCCGCATCCCGCGTATCGGTGTGTATCGTCTGGATGGCGTGAACATGGATAAACAAGGCGTCTATCCCGATATCCTCGTCGAGCCGCACCCCGACGATCTGGCCAAAGGCATCGACCGGCAACTGGAAAAGGCGGTCGAAGTGCTACGCGGCGAGGTGTTGGCCTGGCAGAAGAAACGCGGCCTGGAGGCAACTGAGGCCGGTAGCAAGCCCCCCCCAACGCCGCCTTCCTCTGCCCCCCCAACCCCCATGTCTACGCCTGTACCGACTCCCTCAGGGACAACAAATCGGGGCAAGTAAGCCTGTTAGGAAGCAGAAAAATGCTAACGGCGGCCATTCGGCCGCCGTTTTTTAATTGCCCTAAGGCGGCAAGGCTACCGCTCAGTCGTCGGTCTCGATGCCACCACGCGCTAAGATCGCCCCGGGACGGCCGCCTAGCTTAAATGTCTCGACCACTTCCAACGTCTTGAGCGACAGCACCGACAGCGTTCCGTCGCCCGGATTGGTGAAAAAGGCGTAGCGGCCATCGGCATCGAAGGCGACATCGTGATGGCCGAAGTGGCCCTCGACGGCACTGTTGCCGACTGTCAGGGTTTTGACGAGTTTGGCGTCGGAGCAATCGTTGTCGGAGTTGGGGTCTAGGTCGATGATCTGCAAGGCATCTTCGACCTCGGCCCCGGTAGCGTGATCGTGGAACACGAGAGCATAGGGTTTGCCTGCGGGCGTGGTGACGATCGCCGGGGTCAGAGCGCGGCAGCCTTTCTTGACGTGCAACGGCACGCTAATCGGCTTGGGTTCGTCGGCCTTGGCATCGAGCAGGATCAAAGCAGTAGAGGCTTCTTTACCCGTAACAAAAAGGACGTAGTTTTTATAGTTGATGAACGCACCGGTGCGGCGGGGCTTGTCGTCGTCTTTGCCTAAGTCGATGCGATGCACCTTGACCTCGCTGGACTTGGCCTGCAACGACGGGTCAGCCTGTACCCAACAGATGCCCTCGGCCGGCGCGAAAAACACCTTGCCGTTGTTGGCAATTGCGCCGTGAATGCCGCCTACAGGCAGATTAAACGAATACGCCGGTTCAGTCTTAGTAGCATCCGTAACAGGCGTGACATCGACACGTCCTTTATTGGGTCCACCGCCATCGATCCAGGCCGAATAGCCCACCTTGTCTTGAACGACAGCCAAGGTGATATGGTTGCCGCCCCCTACGAGGAAGCGTGGCGTATCCTTGGCGTCGCCTTCATACTTCGATGGATCCAAACGCGTGTAACCATTGAGCTTGTCATTAGCGAGGTAAAACTTCCCATCGTAAAGATAAACATGCGCCGGGTTGCCTTGCTTGTCGTCCAGTCGCGAGTCGATCACGCTGGGCTTCTTCTTGAAGTCCCAGTGGCCGTGGTCGCCGTGTTCGGTGTAGCCGACGCCGCTTCGTAGTAGCACCCAGCCGCTCTGATCTTTGCCGTCGTTGTTGTCCCGCACGCCGACGACGATTAAGCCGTTGCTTTCACGCATCTGCACAAGTTTCTGCTTGGCCGGATCGAGCTTCGGAAACCCTTCGATGCTCACCAGCGGGCTTAGGCTCAACTTGCCATCGGCCGCTTGCCGCACGTCGGCCCATTTCAACGTGGTGGCTTTTTCATCTTGGATGAACAAGCGTGTCAGGGGTCGCTTGGCGGTTTTTTTGGCCTGGGCATCGGCGGACGGCGTGGCCAACAGCAAGGCCAGTCCCCCAACGCAACCAAGGAACAAACGCAGGTACATAAACCATTTCCTCCCAAATACTCGGATGGTTACTTCACAGCTGTCGTACGAATGGCAATTAATTCTGTGCCGGTACGAACGTAAAAGGTACGCTGCGCCACGGCGACGCCATACACCACATCGCCGACGGCCGAGAGCATGGCGGCTTGACGCTCGGCAGGAGTGACCCGTGGCCCTTTTTCCTCGCCGTCTTTGCTCGCGCCGTCTTTGCTTTCTTCCTTGGGCATCGGCGGCATCTCTTTAAGCGCCTTGGCCTTGGCTGCCTCGAATCGCTTGGCTGCATCCTCGGCGGTCCAGAGCCGGTTGGTGGCCAGTTTCTCCAGCTTTGGCCCAGCTTTCAACACTGTAGTGATGCCCGATTTGCCGAAGAAATACACGGCATCCCCAGCAGCAATCGGGGTCGCCCAGCAGACCTCGGCCAAACGGACGCTATAGCGTTCTTCGCCGCTCGCGCGATCGACACAATGGACGATCCCTGCCGGCGTGACGAAATAGACCTCCTCGCCGTTGACCACCGGGCTTGCTTGGTAGCAGATGGCCTTTTTGCCCGGCCAGAGCGTGGTCAGTTGCCCCTTGGTGCCGTCGAGCGTCAGACGCAACGCGCAGTTCCAGCGGGCCGAGACTTCCGGTTCGGGCTTCATACGGTTGAGGCTCGCCCCTACAATAATCAGATCACCCGATACCGTGGCCGAGGGAATGTTGTTGCCAACCACTTCGTCGAGGTTGGCCAGTTGCTTGCCGTCAGCAGCATCATAGACAGTGACGCTGCCGTTGCTGCTGACGACGACCAGCGTCTTATCGCCCTGGCGGGTAACGAGTGGCGAGGTCCACGAGGCCCGCGGCTTTCGTTCCACCTTCCAGCGGTTCTTACCCGTGGCCTTGTCGATGGCTAGCAGATAGGCCGCGGCCGTGTCGTCGATCAGGACAAAGACAGTGTCGTCGCTCTGGGCGGGCGAACTGGCCAGACCGTGGTTGTTCTTAAACGCACCATATTCGCTGGACAGCGAGCGTTTCCACAACTGCTTGCCGTCGTGGTCCAGAGCAATCAGGTCGCCCGACTCGAAAAAGGCGATCAATCGCTTAGCATCGACCACTGGAGTAGGAGCGGCCCGGCTCATGACCGAGATATTTTTGCCCTTTTGGCTGGCCTCGAACGACTTGGTCCAGACAATCTTCCCCGAGGGGGCATCGACAGCCACCACATGAAGGGTTTCTTTCTGCGGCCCGTCAATAGCCGTGAGAAAGATCCGTTGGTCCCAGACAACCGGCGACGACTGGCCATAGCCGGGCAACGGGGTGCGGTAGGCAATGTTTTCACTCGGACCCCAGGTTTGGGGCAGCCCTTTAGCTGCGGTCACGTTGGTGCCATCGCCGCGAAAGCTCGGCCAGGTGTCGGCCAAAGGATCGGCAGCGACCAGAAGCAATAGGCAGAAGCCAAGCATGCAAAATTCTCCGCAGGAACATTGGAAACGTCTCCTCCATGCAAATGGACGCCGAGGAGACGAAGAACAGCATACGGAATGTGCCAGAAGCCGAGTGGGTTAGAAGTTGCCACTGACCACTTCACCACCAGCACGGGTGGCCAGGGCACGCCACAGGTTCAGGTCGATGGTGTCGCGGACAAAGCGTACCGAGCCATCGCCCAGGCAGACGTTGACACCGCCGGCGAAGTTGCTGCGGGCAGCCAACCAGCCCATTCCATGGGCGGTGATGTCTGGAACCTGCGCATTGGGCGGCAAAGCAGCGGTGAAACCATTGACGGTAGCATTGCCCCAGATCCACGAACCGCCCCGCGTGCCACGCCACTGCGTCACACTGGTGTGTTCGCCGGCCTGAATCGGCGGGCTGGCTCCGTAGCCGGGATTGGCCCCACCAGGACCGGTGTAAAGACCACGGCCAGCCAGGCTACCTGTCAGTCGTTTGCGTTCATTGATCGTAAGGTCGCTAAAGGGCTTGGTAACGATGACATTCAAACCCAGCAAACAGGTACTCATGAAAAGAGTATTGCTGGTGCCGTCGGTAATCTCGGCCATCCGCACCCCCGGACCGTAGAAAAACATGCCATCCGTCGGAAAGCGCGCATCATAGCCGTTGGGGCTGTTGCCCGGACCGGCTAAGCCGGATCCAAGATTGACGACGTAGTTCGTACCTGCATGCGTCCCCCCGCCGCTGTTGGTTGTGAACAATGGCTGCTGCCCATCACCAGGCGAAAGGAAGGTCTTAACGACCGTAGCGGCGACCGGGGCCACTGCTGGATTGAGCTGGAAACTAGGCAAAGGGAAGACACCAACAAACAATTCATTGTTCATATTGAATTGGCGTCCCAGGTTCTCTTGCTCGATGAAGGGCAACAGCTGGGCATGCACGGAGTAACCAAAAGAGTTGGCGTTGGAAACACCCGCTGGACGCATCCCGGGCAGGGTGTTGTAGGTAGACTCGTAGCTGTGCAACGCTAGCCCCAGTTGCTTGAGGTTGTTCTGGCAACTCATGCGGGCAGCGGCTTCGCGGACTTTTTGCACCGCCGGCAACAGGAGGCCGATGAGGATGGCGATGATAGCAATCACCACCAGCAGTTCAATTAGGGTAAAAGCGCGACGGAACATGGTAGCGACTCCTTGATGGGGACAGATCATGGCAGCGACTCCTCGAAGAGCGGGGCGACGGTACTACGACGTCATTCATCGTATTACTGAGTTATACGATGTCAACCCCCTTGTCGCTCGTCGGCCTGATTCACATCACAACTGCATTGCCCGCCATGAACTGTGAGATGCTTCCCTTGACGACTTGCTTGATCACTGGCGCGACCGGCTTTCTGGGTGGCCACCTAGCCGAAGCGTGCGCGCAACGCGGCTGGCAGGTGCGAGCATTGGCTCGACCCGGCAGCGAGAGTTCGGCCTTAACGCATCCCCACATCCGTGTGGTTGCAGGTGATTTGACCGACCCCGCTAGCCTGCCCGCTGCCCTGGACGGTGTCGAAGTCGTCTTTCATGCAGCGGCCAAGGTGGGCGACTGGGGACCGGCTGCGAGCTACCGAGCGGTCAACGTCGAGGGCACTCGCGCTTTGCTCGAAGCCTGCCGTCAAAGAAGCTGCACTCAGCCGTTGCAACGCTTCATCCATTTCAGCAGCTTGGGGGTGTATGCGGCTCGCGATCATTTCGGCACTAACGAGGACGAACCGCTGCCGGAGCGGCACATCGACGGCTACACCCAGACGAAGGTGGAAGCAGAGAAGCTGGTGCTGGCGTATCATCGCGAACACGGCCTGCCGGTCACGGTGCTGCGACCGGGCTTCATCTATGGGCCGCGCGATCGCACGGTGCTGCCCAAGCTGATCGAGAACCTTCGCAAGGGCATCGTCAAGTATCTGGGCGATGGCAACCAGGCGTTGAACACTATCTACGTGGGCAATTTAGTGGCGGCGGCCTTTTTGCCGCTGGATCGGCCCGAGTCGATCGGGCGAGTGTACAACCTGACGGATGGAGAACGGGTGAGCAAGCGTCGATTTATCGAGAGCATCGCCGACGGCTTGGGGCTGCCCCGACCAACGGGCAGTGTGCCGATGTGGGTGGCACGGCTAGCGGCGTGGTCGCTGGAGACGGTGTCACGCGCCCTAGGCAGCAGCGAGCCGCCCCGCTTGACGCAAGCCCGGTTGAAATTCCTTGGGTTGAATCTCGATTTCAGTATCGAACGAGCAAGGCGAGAACTGGGCTATCAGCCGCCCTTCACGTTCGAGCAGGGGCTAGCTGCCACCCTGCACTGGTACAAGGCGGCTGCCCCGTCGCTGGTTGCGGCCAAGTAACGTGCCCACGAGGGCGAGCAGAGGGCACCAGCAGCGCTGCGGTTGCCCGCCTGCTTGCTGGCGACTTACTTTTTCTCGGTGTAGCCCGGCGAAGCGTTGAAGGTCTTCACCAGGCTGCCATCGGCTAGCTTGAAGATACGCACTTCGCCATTAAACGCGCCGCCGGCCACAAGGTTGCCATCGGGGCTGACGGCGACCGCGTAGACGTGATCGCTGAAACCACCCATCGTCTTGCCTGCGGTGAGCTTCTCGGTGTCCCATGACTTGAGGGTGCCATCCGCGCTGCAGGTCACCACCATCGGCTTGCCCGGCACCGCCGCCAGGCGAAACACCGGCCGACCATGACCGCCATTGCGGAGCGATTTACCGGCCTTGTCGCCGGTAGTGTTCCACAGCCGCAGTTGGTTGTCCTCGCCGACCGACAGACCGGCCTTGCCTGCTTGGGCCGGCAGCACGTCATAGACTGTGTTTTGGTGGTCAGGGAAGGTGACCAGCGATTCTTTGGCGTTGAGGTCCCACACCTTGGCGGTCTTGTCGCGGCTGGCGGTGTAGAGCAGCTTGGCATCAGGCGAGAAGGCGACTCCGAAGACCCAGTCGGCGTGATTCTCGATGGCAGCGACGCTCTTGGCCTTGTCGACACCATCGCTGATGTCCCAGACCTGCACGATGCGATCACAGCCGCCCGCCGCTACCTTTTTGCCATCGGCGCTAACGGCCAGACCGAGGATTTCGTCGTCACTATCGCCCAGATGAGCAACCAGGACGGCCTTGTCGTTCACCCCATCGAGAAGGGTCAGTTCGCCGACCTTTTTGCCCGGTGCCTGCAGGTTGTAGACGCGCACGTCGCCTTCTTCACCGGGCCGGCCGCCGGCTACGATCAGCTTGCCATCGGGCAGGAAGCTCATGGCCATGGCACGCCGCGAACGGGTACTCAGACGCTTTTCTAGTCGGCCACTGGCCACGTCGTAGACATTGAGTTCGTGATGGCCGCCGACGACTAGTTGTTTGTTATCGGGGGTGAAGGCCAAGGCCGTGATGGTGACCGGGTAAGGATAGGCAACCGGCGGGGTGGGCGGCACATAGCGCTTACGCAGCTCCCTCACCAGGTCGGCATCAGGCTTTACGTCGGCATCCAGCTTGGCCCCTTCGGCGATCCAGCGTTTAACCAGTTCGATCTTGTCTTTGGGCAGTGGGTCGCCTGTCTCCAGAGGCGGCATGCGTTGGCGATCGGTGGCAATCAGCACATCCACCAGGTAGCTATCATCGGGTTTGCCGTCGACGATCGGGTCGTCCTTGGTGCCGCCCTTGCGGAGGGTGGCGTATTTCGTCATGTCGAGTTTGCCCTTGGGCGATTTCGGCCCATGGCAGCCGAAACACGACTCCTTGAAGATGGGGGCGATGTCTTTGATGAAGCTCACCGGCGGTGCTTTGCCCGGAGCGGCCGGATTCGCTTCGGAGGTCAGAGGCGCATTGGAATTGGCCGGTGGCGTCTGAGCCACGACCGGTGCGGGGGCCAACCCCAATAAAGCGGCCGCGAGAGTGGTCAGGGAGATAAAAACCAAACACAGGCAGGAACGCGAAGCTAGCATGGAAGGGAACTCCGATACGGTGGGTGGTGGCATTTTAACGCGCCTGGTGCAGCTTGGCGAGAGAAAAATCGACCAACCCAGCTACCAGTTCACGCCGCAGCAGGCCGTAGAGCAACCAGCACTCCAGACGGCAGAGGAGAACCTGATAGGTCCGAAATCGTCGCTCCTAATCTAGCAAGGCCTTGCCCTACCAAGCCCGTTGGTCAAGATTCGATGATTCGATGCGGTGAAACTACCTAGCCCTATATCGCCCTGGGCTGTTGCCAACCGGGCACCACGCCGCCAGCTCCCTGTCACTTCAAGTAAAATTCACTCCAAGTGAAATGCCAACTGCTCCTCGCTCAGCGGCTTCACAAAGCGGCAGCCGATCTTGTATTGGCCGTCTTCTAGTTTCAGGCAGTTTTGCACTTGCACCAAGTGCGTCGACCAGCCGTGCGTTGTAGTCGGTAGTCGTAAAATTAAATGGGTCTTGACTTCAACGGGTTGTGAAACAACGACTGCGACGCCCGACTTGGATAAGTCCATCATCCGAGCGTTGGTTAACTCTTTGGGGTTATAGCCAAGCAATTGCCAGAGGATGTCTAGATGCCGAGCATAGCGGACGTGCCGCCGGTGCCGAA